>JBBROA010000059.1:0-25808 GCA_038229875.1 Thermoanaerobaculia bacterium
CGATGACCGGCCGCCTCGCATCGCTCCTCGCGAGCGCGTTGTTTGTCTTCTACTGCACGGCCGTCGGCGTGTACCTCCTGCTGCACCCCTGGTTCCCGGCGCACCGGCTGACATTCGGCATTTCGTCGTCCGGGTTCTTCCGGGGCTTCATCTCGGGCATGGGGCTCGTGCATCTGCTCGCCGGACTCGCCGACATCCGGGGGCTCGCGCGGTCTCTCGAGCCGCCCTTGGCGGCGGCGGCGGATCCGGGGGACCATCCTCATCCCGGGCCGGGTCCGGATCGGATCGCGGAGGAGGGGCGATGAAAACCCTCTACGTGACCGACCGCCGGGCGCTGCCCGAGGAACGGTTCCTGTCGGTCCTTCAGAGCCTCGCCGGCGCGGAGTCCCTCTCCGTCCAGCTGCGTGAGAAGGACACTCCGGACCGCGAGGTCCTCGCGTGGGCAGCCACGGCGCGCAGGGCGCTCGGACCCGGGGTTCCGCTGTACCTGAATCGCCGCTTCGATCTGGCCCTCGTGGCGGAAGCCCGGGGGGTTCACCTTCCTGGCAACGGCCTTCCGCTGGCGCGCGTGCGTCCGAACACTCCTCGAGGCTTTCACATCGGAGTCTCGACGCACTCGGCGGCGGAAGCGGCGGCGGCGATCTCCGCCGGCGCGGATCTCGTTGCGGTGGGGCCCGTCTTTTCGACCCCCTCGAAGGCCGCGTTCGGGGAGCCGCTCGGACCCGGGGCCCTCGGGGACCTTCCTCCGGCGCGCGATCACGGGGCGGAGGTCTTCGCGATCGGCGGCATCTCGGAGGAGAACCTGGATCTTCTCGAGTCGTACAGGGACCGCATCTCCGGCGTCGCGGGCATTCGCCTCTTCCAGGAAGCACCGGACCCCGGAGCGCTCGCCGCAAGGATCGCCGCCCGATGACCGAACGCCGGACGGGCGCCTTCCGCATGCGCGAATCGAAGGTGCCGGTCATCGTTCGCCGGCTGACCGGTCCCCTGTCGCTTCTCGGCGCGGCGGTGCTCGCCGTCTTGCTCCTGAAAACGTTCCACGTCGCTTCCGTCAATGCGTCCGGCACCGACTGGGGGCGCCTCGCCGTCTGGATCGCGGGAGCCCTGGTCGTCACGCGCTTTCTCGACTACGCCCTGTTCGACGTCGCGTTCCGCCTTCGCGGCCAGGCCGTCGCGCCGAGTCTTCTTCGCCAGCTCGTCTCGCTCGTCATCTTCGGGATCGCGGTCTCGCTCGTGGTCAAGGCGCTCGTGCCCGGCTTCGCGCTGCCGATCCTGACCGGCTCCGCGATCATCACGGCGGTTATCGGCCTCGCGCTGCAGGACACGCTCGGAAACCTCTTCGCCGGGCTCGCGCTCCACATCGAAAAAACGGTCCGCGTCGGAGACATCGTCCGATCGGGCGAATCCTTCGCGACCGTCGAGGAGCTCTCGTGGCGCGCCATGAAGCTGCGGACGATCGAAGGCAATCTCCTTCTGGTGCCGAACAGCGTCGCGGGCCGCGACCGCCTGGAGGTGTATCCGCGAGGCGGACGACCGGTTGCGCGCTCGCTGCGCGTCGGCCTCGAGTACGATGCGTCGCCCGTCATGGCGCGCGAGACGCTGGAGTCCGCGGTGCGCGGCCTCGCGGGAGTCGCCTCGTATCCCGAGCGCCGCGCTTACATGAAAAGCTTCGAGCCGTACAGCGTCGTGTACGAGCTGCGCTACTGGCTGGAGGACTACGCGAACTATCTCGACGTCGACTCCGCCGTCCGCGAGAGGGTCTGGTACGCGCTGCACCGCGCCGGGCTCCACATTCCGATGCCCTTCATCCGGCAGTATCAGTATTCCGGCGGATCCGTCCCGGAAGAGTCCCGCGGTGCCGCCGTGGCCCCCGCCGTCGCGCAGCTCGATCTCTTTGCCCCGCTCTCGGACGCGGAACGGGCGGGCATCGCCGACGGGGCGGTGGAACGCCGCTACGCGCCCGGAGAGATCGTGGTCCGTGAGGGCGACCAGACGTCTTCGATGTTCCTCGTCGCTTCGGGCCGGCTCGGCGTCACGATCCACGGGGCGTCGGGCGACACTCGGAGCCTCGCGGTGCTGGAGCCGGGCAGCGCGTTCGGGGAGATCAGCCTCTTGACGGGCGAGCCGCGAACGGCAACGGTCCGGGCGATTTCGGAGACCGTGCTCGTCGAGATCGAGAAGCGGACGATCGAGCCGATCCTGCGGAACAACCCGAGCCTCTGCGGCGCGTTCGACGCGGTCATTGCGGAGCGGCGGCGCGGTGCCGCGAGCGTGTTCGACGCAGCGCGCGACGACGCGGAGCGAACGCCGGGGAAGGCCCCGCTCGCGGACCGCATCGGCCGCTTCTTCGGACTGCGCCCATGAGCCTCCTCCTCGGCCTTGACCTGACGCCCGTCCCGCGGATCGCCGCCACCATCGATCGCTTCGGCGAGCGCTTCCTCGCCCGCGTTTTCGCGCCGGGAGAGCTCCACCGGGGCCGGCGCCAGCCGCATGCCTTCGCCGAGCACGTCGCCGGCCGCTTCGCTGCCAAGGAAGCGGCCATGAAAGCGCTCGGGACCGGCTGGCGCGGCCTCGCGTTCAAGGAGATCGCGGTGCGGCGCGACGCTCGCGGCAAGCCGCGGCTCGAGCTCACCGGGCGCGCGCTCGCACGTGCAGAGGCGCTTGGCGTCTGCGAGATGGAGATTTCGATCACGCACACCGGAGACCTCGCCGCAGCCGTCGTCGCCCTGACGACGCGAGACCGCGACGCCTCCCTGCGTTAAGCTCCCGCGCTCCGAGAGAGCGAAAACAAATGACCGAACCTTCCGACTACAAGTCCACCCTGAATCTCCCGCGCACGGACTTCCCGATGAAGGCCGACCTCGCGCGGCGTGAGCCCGATCGCCTCGCGGCGTGGAAAGCGATGGACCTCGAGGGCCGCATCCGGAAAGCCTCTCTTGGCCGCGAGAAGTTCATCCTGCACGACGGACCCCCTTACGCCAACGGCGACATCCACATCGGCCATGCGCTGAACAAGATCCTGAAGGACTTCATCGTCCGCAGCCGCACGATGATGGGCTACGACGCGCCTTACGTCCCGGGCTGGGACTGCCACGGCCTGCCGATCGAGAAGCAGGTCGATAAGAAGCTCGGCTCGAAAAAACGCGAAATGGACGCGCTCGCGATCCGCCAGGCCTGCCGCGAGTACGCCGCGCGGTTCATCGACGTGCAGCGCGAGCAGTTCCAGCGGCTCTTAGTCGGCGGGCAGTGGGATCGCCCGTATCAGACGATGGCGCCTTCCTACGAAGCCGAGATCGCTCGCGCGTTTGGAGAGTTTTACTCGAAGAACCTCGTCACTCAGGCGTTGAAGTCCGTGCGCTGGTGTTTCACCGACCAGACCGCGCTTGCGGAGGCGGAGCTCGAATACGAGTCGCGCGAAGACACCGCGATCTACGTCTCGTTCCCGTTCACGGATTCTACGGCGGTCGCGGCGGCACTCGGGGTGCAGGATGCGGCTGGAGTTTCGGCCGTCATCTGGACGACGACGCCCTGGACGATCCCCGCGAACGTCGCGGTCGCCGTGCACCCCGAAGTGATGTACGCGCTCGTTGAAGCCGCGGGACGCCTCTACGTGGTCGCGGAGCCTCTCGTCGCCGCGGTCGCAAAGTCCGCCGGGTGGACCGGCGTACCGCGGGAGCTCGCGCGCGTGGCCGGCTCCCGGCTCGCGAATCTGAAGTACCGGCACCCTCTTCCGCCGGAAATGCGGGGGGAGCTGCCGCCCGAGGACGAGGCCGGCGCGTTTCGGATCGTGCTCGCCGACTACGTGACGACCGACACCGGAACCGGACTCGTCCACACGGCGCCGGGACACGGCGAGGACGACTTCCTGACCGGAAAGCGCGAAGGTCTGCCGATCCTGTCGCCGGTCGACGAAGCGGGCCGGTACACGACTGTCGCGAAGTATCGCGGCAAGAAGGTCCTCGAAGCGAACGCGGAGATCGTCGAAGACCTCGCCTCCGCCGGGGCGCTCGTCCACGCGGACGTAAGCTTCCGCCACGACTACCCGCACTGCTGGCGCTGCAAGAAGCCGGTGATCTTCCGCGCGACCGTGCAGTGGTTCGTACGGCTCGATTCGGGGGACGTCGACGTCCGGCAGAAGGCGCTCGAAGCGGTCTCGAAGGTTCGGTGGTTTCCGGCCTGGGGGGAGCCCCGGATCGCCGGCATGGTCGAGAACCGGCACGAGTGGGTCATCTCGCGGCAGCGCCGCTGGGGCTCCCCGATCACCCTGCTCTTCGCGATGAAGGATGGCGAGAGGCGCGAGATCTATCCCTGGAAGGACTCCCCCGACGAGCAGCGCCGCTTCTTCGAGCGCGTCGTCGAACTGTTCCGCCAGGAGGGCGGGGACGCCTGGTACGCGCGTCCCGCCTCGGACTTTCTGCCGGAAGGGGCCGACCGGCGCGGCTACACGGACTTCGAAAAGGAGTCCGACATTTTAGACGTGTGGTTCGACTCCGGCGTGTCGCATCTCGCGGTGCTGCGCTCGGGGGAATGGCCGGAGCTCTCCTCGGGCTCCGACGGGCCGCCCGCCGACCTGTACCTCGAGGGTCAGGACCAGTACCGCGGGTGGTTTCAGTCCTCGCTCCTGACGTCGGTGGCTCTGTTCGGCGCGGCGCCGTATCGGGGCGTGATCACGCACGGCTTCACGCTCGACGTCGACGCCCGCAAGATGTCCAAGTCCGCCGGCAACACCGTGGTTCCGGCGCAGGTCATCTCGAAATACGGCGCGGACATCCTGCGGCTCTGGGTCGTCTCGGTCGACTACCGCGAGGACCAGCCGATCTCGGAAGAGATCCTGACGCGGTGCGCCGAGGCCTACCGGAAGATCCGGAACACCGAGCGCTTCCTGATCTCGAACCTTTACGACTTCGACCCTGCGCGGGACACCGTGCCCGCCGCGAAGCTCCTTCCGCTGGACGCCGAGATCCTGTCGCGGGCGGGGCGGCTCGCACGGCGACTGACCGAGGCGTATGAGACGTACGAATTCCACGTGATCTACCACGCCCTGTTGAATTTCTGCGCGTCGGACCTCTCGGCGTTCTATCTCGACGTCATCAAGGACCGGCTGTACGCGTCGGCCCCCGGATCGCTCGAAAGACGGTCCGCCCAGACCGCTCTGCACCGCATCGGCCGGGCGCTCGCGACCCTCTCCGCGCCCGTTCTCCCGTTCACGGCCGAGGAGGTCTGGCAGGCGCTTCCGGGAGCGAAGGAAGAATCCGTCCACCTCTCGCGTTTCGAGACCCTGAACGACGCGGCCGGAGACCCCGCCGCCGAGGCAGCCTGGGGCCGATTGATGGCGTTGCGGGAGGAGGTTTCGACCGTGCTCGAAGAGGCTCGCCGGGAAAAGACGATCGGCTCCTCTCTCGAGGGCGCGATCTCGGTCTCCGGAGACGCCGGGGCGCTCGACGCCGACCGCGCCGCCACGGGCTTCTCGGGCGCGGCGCTCGCGGACCTCTTCATCGTCTCCTCCGCCCGGATGGAAACCGCCGCGGACGCCGCCGCTCCCGGGTGGCGAGCCTCCGCCGCTTACCCGCGGCTCTCCCTGCGGTTCGAAAAGGCGCAGGGCCGCCGGTGCGACCGCTGCTGGAAGGTGACTCCCGAAGCCGACGCGACGGGCCTCTGCGATCGGTGCCGGAGAGTCCTCGCCGAGCTCGCGCGAGAAACGGCGGGTGCGCCGGCATGACGCGCTTTCCCCGCGTGCGCGAGAGCGCCCTGTACCGCACCGCCTACTTCCTCGTTTCGCTCGGCGTTCTCGTGCTCGACCAGTGGAGCAAGGGGCTCATCACTCGTTCCTTCGAGGTCCACCAGTCGGCGTCGGTCATCACGAACCTCTTCGACCTGACCTACGTGCGCAACAGCGGCGCCGCGTTCGGCCTCTTCGCTTCGGTGGACTCATCGATCAAGGCGATCGTCTTGAACAGCGTGGCGGTCCTCGTCTTTCTCGTCGTCTCCGCCTACGCTCTGCGCTCCTCGCACAAGAGCGTCCGCCTCCAGCTCGGGTTCGCGCTGATCCTCGGGGGCGCAATCGGTAACCTGCTCGACCGCGTCCGCTTCGGTTATGTCGTCGACTTCCTCGACATTTCGATCTCGGGCCATCACTGGCCGGCGTTCAACGTCGCGGATTCGGCGATCTGCATGGGAGTCGCGCTGCTTTTCCTCGACATGCTGCGGAGCGAGGAAGAAGAGCGGCCGGAGCCCCGGGCGGCCGACCCGCCCCGGCTCTAAACCGTGTTCCCCCGCCTCCTCCACGTCGGGTCCTTCTACCTTCCGACCTACGGCGTCACGCTCGCGATCGCGTACCTGACCGCGACGTGGTTCCTGCGCCGCAAGGCGCTCGCGGCCGGACTGCCGGAACAGAAGGTGTTCGACCTTTCGCTGTATCTCCTCGCGGCCGCAATTCTAGGAGCGAAGGCGCTCCTCGTCGTCGTCGAGTGGAAGCACTACATGGACCGCCCGCGCGATCTCGTCGACGTGCTGAGGTCCGGCGGCGTCTTCTACGGCGGCCTGATCTGCGCCTCGGTCGTCGGGATCTGGTATCTGCGCAAGCACCGGCTCCCGGCCTGGAAGGTCACGGACATGGGCGCTCCGGCGATCGCGCTCGGCGAGGCGATCGGCCGCTGGGGCTGCTTCGCGGCGGGATGCTGCTATGGCAAGCCCACGAAGAGCTTTCTCGGGGTCACGTTCACCGACCCGTTCGCCGCCGAGGCGGTCGGCACGCCGCTCGGCGTGCCTCTGCACCCGACCCAGCTCTACCTGTCGCTGAACGCGTTCATCATCTTCCTGATCCTGCAGTGGCTCTACAAGCGGCGGACTTTCGACGGCGAGGTGTTCTGGACCTACCTGCTGCTCTACGCCGTGACGCGCGGCATCCTCGAGATCTGGCGGGGCGACATGGTGCGCGGATTCGTCGTGCCGGGGATTCTCTCGACGTCTCAGTTCATCGGTTTGCTGGTTGCTGTGGCCTCCATCGGCATGCTGATCCTCCTGTCTCGCCGGGACCGCGCCCAGGAGATCCGCAGCTGATCCGGCGGTTTCAGGTCGGCCAGCCCTCCGCCGGCACGCGCCTGGATCTCTTTCTCGCGGGCACCTGCTCCGATCTCTCGCGCTCGCGCATCCAGAAGCTCATCGAGGAGGGAGCCGTCCGGCTGTCCGGCGTGACGGCGCGCCGTTCCCGCGCGGTCAAGTCGGGCGACTGGATCGAGGTGGAGGTCCCGGAGGCCCGCTCGATCGAGATGGAGCCGGAAGACATCCCGCTCTCGATCCTCTACGAAGACCCGCATCTGATCGCGATCGACAAGCCGCCGGGGCTCGTCGTCCACCCGTCGCCGGGTCACGGGTCGGGCACGCTCGTGAACGCGCTTCTCCACCACGTCCGCGATCTGGCCGGCATCGGAGGCGAGATGCGGCCGGGGATCGTGCACCGCCTCGACCGCGACACATCCGGTGTGCTCCTCGTGGCGAAGACGGATCTTGCGCACGCGTCTCTTTCCCGGCAGATGAAGAGGCGCCAGATGCGCAAGGAGTACCTCGCGGTCGTCGCGGGCATCCCTCGCGTTCGCAAAGGCGACGTCACCCTCGCGATCGGCCGGGACCCGCGCGACAGGAAGAAGATGAAGGCGTTCAAGAGCTCTCAGCTGTCAGCTCTCAGCTATCAGCCCGGGAGCCGTGAGCGCGAGAAGGAGGCAGAGGACGCGGTGCAGACGCTTCCCGAGGGTTTACGGACTGCGAAGACGCTTTACGAGATCGAGCGAGAATGGTTCGACCGCGGCTTGACTCTCCTGCGCTGCCGGCTCGTCACCGGGCGTACGCACCAGATCCGGGTACACCTCGCCGCGGTGGGACTTCCCATCGTCGGAGATCCCGTTTACGGCAGGCCCCGCTACGAGCGCATCCGAGGCACGAAGCTCGAAAAGACGCTGCGAGAGTTCCCGAGGCAGGCGCTCCACGCGGAGCGGATCGAGTTTCGACATCCGGAGACGAACGAGCCGCTCGAGATCGTCGCGCCGATCCCCGCGGACATGGCGGGGTTGATCGAGACGCTTTCGTCATAGGTCTCGACGGACCTGGCGCCTGGCGCGGCGAAACGCTCGATCCACCTGCGGGCCCCTCACCCTGTCCCTCTCCCCGGGCGCGGGGAGAGAGAAAAGACGCGGGTGATGTCCCCTAGGAAATATCCGCCTTCCTCGGCACGACGACCACCGGCGGGATCTCTTTTTCGCGCACCGCCTTGTTGAAGTCCGCGAGGTCTTTTTCCTGGAGCGTCTTCCACTCCGCGAGGATCCCGTCGAGCTTGCCCTGCACCTGCTTCAGGTACACCCACGACGCGTCCGTCGGCTTCGAATCGGAGCCCGAGGCCACGCTCGCGATTCCCGCGAACTGGTGGTCGAGAGCGGGCGCGAAGTTCAGCACGTCCTGGCTGCTCTTCAGGTCCGGATTGACGAGCTTCTTCTCGAGGGTCGTCAGCTTGTCCGAGAGGGTCTTGCCCTTCTCCTTCAGGTCTTTGCCCTTTCCGAGCTTCTCGGCGCGATCGCTCACTTCCTTGATCTGGGAGCGCACGTCGCGCATCGCGGCGACCGCGTCATGCGCCGCCGTGAGTCCATTCTTCGCGTCCCGAAGCAGCTCGAACTGCTTCTTGAGATCCTCCGCGGACGCCGACACGCCGGGATGCGGTCGCACCTCCAACGGAGCCGTCAAGGTCTCGGTTCCGTACTTGAGCCGAACCATGTACTTGCCGGGCGCGACCCTCGGGCCCTGGCTGTTGCCCCAGATGATCGCCTTCGGGACGAGAGTCGGCTTCATGATCCGCATGTCCCAGAGGACCCGGTTCATCCCCTCCTTCGGCTCGAGCGGCTTGTCCGCGCGGTCGTCGTCGGCAGCGGCGGAGGCATCCGCTCCGTCCTTTTCCTTCTTCTCGCTGGTGTACTTGCGCAGGACGGTGTCGCCGTCCAGGAACTCGACCGTCAGGATTTCCTTCTCCTTCGGCTTCGCCTTCAGCGAGTAGTAGACCTGCACTCCGTTCGGCGGATTCTTTCCGAGAGCCGAGTTGGTTGCGTCCTCGTCTTCGCCGCCGCCGAATCCCCCTCCACCCATCCGGACCGTCGGCCGCGGAGGAAAGAGGTGCACCGTCTGTTGCGCGATCCCGTCCTTGTAGTCGTGGAGAGGTGTCAGGTCATCCAGGATCCAGAAAGCGCGGCCCTGAGTCGCGACGACGAGGTCCTTGTCCTTGATCGTCAGGTCGGTGATCGGGACCACCGGCAGGTTCAGCTGAAGCGGCTGCCAGTTTCCGCCGTCGTCGAACGAGACGAACAGTCCGAGCTCGGTCCCCGCATAGAGCAGCCCACGGCGGCTCGGATCCTCGCGGACCACACGCGTGAAGGCGTTCTCCGGAATCCCCCGGACGATCTTAGTCCACGTCTTCCCATAGTCGGAGGTCTTGTAGAGATGAGGCCGGAAGTCGTCGAACTGGTACATCGTCGCCGCCACGTACGCGGTCCCCTTTTCGTGTGGAGACAGGTCGATCGCGTTGATGCGGATCCACTCGGGGATCCCCTTCGGCGTGACGTTCTGCCAGTTCTTCCCGCCGTCCCGGGTGATCTGCACGAGCCCGTCGTCCGTCCCAACCCAGATCGTCCCGGCCTCCTGCTTCGACTCGGCGACGTAGAAGATCGTGTCGTACACCTCGACGCCGGTGTCGTCCTTGGTGATCGGTCCGCCGGACTTGCCCTGTTTGACCTTGTCGTTGCGTGTGAGATCCGGCGAGATCTCCTCCCAGCTCTGACCCTCGTCGCGGCTCCGCAGAAGCATCTGCGCGCCGTGGTAGATCGTGTTCGGGTCGTGCGGCGAGATCACGATCGGCGCATTCCATTGAAAGCGGTACTTCGTGTCCTTCGGCGCCTGCCCGATCGCGTTCTCCGGCCACGCGACGATCTGCCGCCGCTGGCCGAGCACATGATCGTAGCGGTCGATCGAGCCGCCGTACGAGCCGGCGTACACCACGTTGCCGCCGGTGCCTGGCTTCGGCGCGATCCAGCCGCTCTCTCCCCCGCCGACGTCGTGCCAGTCCGTCTGCTCGATCCCGCGGCCGCGGCCGCGGCTCGCGATCGCGATCGTCGAGTTGTCCTGCTGGGCCCCGTAGATCCAGTACGGAAAACGGTCGTCGGTGATGACCCGGTAAAACTGCGCGGTCGGCTGGTTCATCACGGATGACCAGGTGCGCCCCCCGTTGAAGGACACGTTCGCGCCGCCGTCGTTGCTCTCGATCATCCGGTCCGGATCGTCGGGGTCGATCCAGAGGTCATGGTTGTCGCCATGGGGGACGCGGGTCGCGTTGAAGGTCTTGCCGCCGTCGTTCGACCGATAGAAACCCGTGTTCAGGACATAGACCTCATCCGCGTTCTTCGGGTCGGCGTAGATCTTCGAGTAGTACCAGGCGCGCTGGCGGAGCTTGTTCTCGGAGTTGGTCTTCGTCCACTTCTCGCCGCCGTCGTCGCTCCTGTAGACGCCGCCCTTCTCCGCCTCGATGATCGTCCAGACGCGCTCGGGCCGGGCGCCCGAGACCGCGACCCCGACGTTGCCGACCACGCCCTCGGGCAGGCCGCCCGCGAGCTTCTTCCATGTGTCGCCCCCGTCGATCGAGCGGTAGAGCCCGCCCTCGGACCCGCCGGACTCGAGCGTCCACGGCCGGCGCGACACCTGCCAGAGCCCCGCGTAAAGGATGCGCGGGTTGCCGGGGTCCATGCACAGGTCCGACGCGCCGGTCTTGTCGCTGACGAAGAGGACCTTCTCCCAGGTACGGCCCCCGTTCGTCGTGCGGAAAATTCCGCGGTCCGCATTGCTCCCCCAGACGTGTCCGAGCGCCGCCACGTAGACGACGTCCGGGTTCTTCGGATGCACGCGCACGCGCGAGATCTGGTACGTGTTCTTCAGTCCCACGTTCTTCCAGGTCTTCCCGCCGTCGGTCGATTTGTAGACCCCGTCACCATGCGAAACGTTTCCGCGGATCGGGGCTTCCCCCATTCCGGCGTAAATCACGTTCGGGTCCGACTCCGCAATGCCGACCGCGCCCACGGACCCGGTCTTGAAATCCTTATCCGACATCGGCTGCCAGTTCGAGCCGCCGTCCACCGTCCTCCAGACGCCGCCCCCGGTGGCCCCCTGGTAATACACGAGCGGCTGCCCGCGCACGCCGGCAACCGCGGTGACGCGGCCCCCCCGGAAGGGACCGATGTTACGGAACTCGAGACCCTCGTAGAGCTTCGCGACGGAAGGGGCGCCGGAAGCGTCCTTTTCGGTCTTCGCGGCGGCGGCAGATGCGGCCCCTGCGAGCGACAGAACGCACAGCACGGCCGAGAGAACACGCAGAGTCTTCAAGAGTCCTCCTTATGGAACTGAAGCGGGGATTGATTGTATGAGAGGGAGGGGTAGGGGTTGGACGTCAGATGCGAGCGGGGGGAATTCCTACCCTTACCCCTTACCTCTCACGGCCTCGGCGGCCTCGGCGGCCCCGGCGGCCTGAGCGAGCGGCGTATAAGGCCGTCCCTGCGCCTCCGCGACCGCACGGTACGTCAGCTTTCCGGCGAACGTGTTCACGCCTTCCGCCAGGTGTGCGTTCTCGGCCACCGCGCGCTCGATTCCCTTGTTCGCGAGCTCGAGCGCGTAGCGCAGAGTCGAGTTGGTCAGCGCGAAGGTCGAAGTTCGCGCGACCGCACCCGGCATGTTCGCGACGCAGTAGTGGATGACGCCGTCGACCTCGTAGATCGGATCGGAATGCGTCGTCGCGTGGGTCGTCTCGAAGCATCCTCCCTGGTCGACCGCGACGTCTACCGCGACGGCCCCCTTTTTCATCTGAGAGATCAGCTGGCGGCTGACGAGCTTCGGCGCGGCGGCGCCCGGAATCAGCACCGCTCCCACAAGGAGGTCCGCGCGGCGGCACCCCTCTTCCATCGTCTGGGGGTTCGAGGCGACCGTCTTGACCCGTCCGAAGAAGATGTCGTCGAGCTCCCGCATCCGGTCCGGCGACGCTTCGAGGATCGTGACGTCCGCGCCCATGCCGGCGGCGATCTTTGCGGCGTTCGTGCCGACCACCCCGCCGCCGATGATGACCACGTCCGCCGGCGGCACGCCCGGGACGCCCGACAGCAGGACGCCCCGCCCGCCGTTGCTCTTCTGGAGGTAGAACGCGCCGACGTGGATGCTCATCCGACCCGCCACCTCGGACATCGGGGTCAGGAGAGGAAGCGATCCGTTGGCGCCCGTGATCGTCTCGTAGGCGACGCCGGTGACGCCGCGGTCGAGAAGCATCGAGGTCAGCTCGCGGGCGGGCGCCAGGTGCAGGTACGTGTAGAGGATCTGTCCGGAGCGAAGCCGCTGGTACTCGGGCCCCACTGGCTCCTTCACCTTCACGATCATCTCGGCTCGCGCGAAGACGTCATCGGCGGTCGGCAGGATCTTCGCCCCGGCCGCCGAATATTCGGCGTCCGCGATGCCGGAACCGACCCCGGCGCTCTGCTCGACGATCACCTCGTGTCCCCCGGCGGTCAGAGCCCGCACGCCGGCCGGCACGAGCGCCACCCGGTTCTCGTTGTCTTTGATCTCTTTAGGCAGTCCGACGATCATGTGGCTCCTCGTTTGTCAGTGAGCACGTGTCCCCAGGGTCAGGTCAATCGGCGCCTGGTACGTGTCGATCTGGGCGCGCTGGAGCTTGCCGGAGAAGTCGACATAGATGCTCTTCCACTCGGTAAAGACATCGAGCCCGGCAATCCCGGCCTCGCGGTGGCCGTTTCCGGTGTCCTTCATGCCGCCGAAGGGAAGGTGCACCTCGGCGCCGATCGTCGACGAGTTGACGTAAAAAAGGCCCGTTTCGAACTCGCGCATCGCCGTGAACGCCTTGTTGACGTCCTGCGTGTAGATCGAGCCGGACAGGCCGTACGGGACCGAGTTGGCCACTCGGATGCCCTCCTCGAGGGAGTCGATCGGCACAACGGTGGTGACGGGGCCGAAGATCTCCTCGCACGCGACGCGCATCTTCGCGTTGGCGTCCGCGAAGACGGCGGGCGAGAGAAACCAGCCGCGCGCGAGATCCCCCGAGCCGAGCTTCTCGCCGCCGCACAGGAGTTTCGCCCCCTCGGCTTTCCCGATCTCGATGTATTTCGCGACACTCTCCCGCTGCCGCTCCGAGACGCACGGTCCGACGTCCACGCCCTTCTCGAGCCCGTTGCCCACGCGAAGCGCCCTGGCGCCCGCGACGAGCCTGTCCACGAACCTCTCGTACACTTTCCGGTGCACGAGCAGCCGGGAAGACGCGGTGCACCGCTGTCCGGTCGTTCCGAAAGCGCCCCAGAGCGCGCCTTCGACCGCGAGCTCCACGTCCGCGTCGTCGAGCACGAGGATCGCGTTCTTCCCCCCCATCTCGAGATGGAGCCTCTTGAAGGTCGGCGCGCAGGCGATCGAGATGCGCCGCCCGACTTCCGTGGAGCCGGTGAAGGAGACGACCTTGACCTCGGGATGCGAGACGAGCGGGTCTCCGACTTCGCCTCCTGAGCCCATCACGACGTTCCAGACGCCGGGCGGCAGACCCGCCTCCTCGAACACACGCGCGAGCGCCACCACGGACGCCGGGGTGTCGGTCGCAGGCTTGATGACGACGGTGTTCCCGGCAATGAGCGCCGCCATGCCCTTCCACGCGGGGATCGCCATCGGAAAGTTCCACGGCGTGACGAACGCGCAGACCCCGACAGGCTGACGGATACACATCGCGAACTTGTTAGAGAGCTCGGATGGGGTGGTGAACCCGAAGAGCCGGCGGCCTTCGCCGGCGGCGAGGAACGCCATGTCGATGGCTTCCTGAACGTCGCCGCGGGTCTCCGCGAGGACCTTTCCCATCTCGCGCGTCATGAGCGTCGCGAGCTTTTCCTTGTCGCGTTTCAGGATCTCGCCCGCCGCGTAGAGGATCTCGCCTCGCCTGGGCGCCGGGGTGTCGCGCCAGAGGGGAAATGCCTTCTTCGCCGCCGCGACGGCCGCGTCGACGTCCCGTCCGTCACTCAGCGGGAAGACCCCGACGAGGTCGTCCTTGTCCGCGGGGTTCCGGTTCTCGAACGTCTTGCCGGAGGCCGCAGGGACCCACTCTCCTCCGATCAGGTTCCGTTCCGTCTCGACCGCCAGCTCCGTCGCCATACTTCTCCTTGAACTCAGTTGGAATGCGTGGGGGGGGATGGCCCCGCTTCGTTTTCGGCGGACGCCTCGGGACCCGCGCCCCCCGGGGCGGCCGGGCTCTTGTCCCCTGACATCGCGACGCTGCCTTCCAGGCGAGCGCCCTCGGCGATGACCACCTTCGGGGCGTGGACGCTGCCTTCGACGGCGCCCGAGCTCGTCAGCTCCGCCCGCTCCGAAGCGTGCACGTCCCCCTTGACCCGGCCGCCCACGACCACCTGCCGGGCGTGGATCTCCCCTTCGACCTCCCCTTCCGGACCGATCGTCACGCGCCGGTCGACACGGAGCGTCCCGTGGAACCGCCCATTCACCACGATGTCCTCGTCGCCGGAGAGCTCTCCGACGAAGCGAGTCCCCGATCCGAGCACCGTCGCTCCCGTTCCCCCTCCCGGCCGCGCAGGGGCCGCGGACTCCGGAACGTTCCTCCCGTCAGATTTTCCGAGGATCGACAGAATCCACCTCCAAAAGGGCCGCCAGTCTAGCGCGACGGAAGCGGGTTGTCAGTTCCCGGCCCCCCTATCCCGCGCGCCGGGCCCGGCCCGCCGAAGCGGGAAGCGCCGCAAGGGGCGACCGCGGATCGCGGCGGCCGTTTACGACGGCGCGAATGAACGCCTGAAGATACGGCGGCGACGACTTCAGCTTTCGGGTGACCGCGTTCCACTGCCGCTGAATTCCCCGCGCCGTCAGCCGCCGCGTCACGAGCTTTCCGGCTTCCTCGTACGGCCGCGCCGCCCAGTTCGCCATCACCGACACGCCCTGTCCCGCGGCGACGAGCTCGACGATCGCTTCGGTGATCTCGATCGGGATCCACCGCTTCGGCTTGACGCCCGCGGGCCCGAGTACTTCCTGAAAGATCGTCAGCTCCGACTTCGGGGCGCCGTACGTGATGAGCGTCTCGAAGGCAAAGTCCGCGGCTTCGATCCGGGACGCAGCCGCGAGGCGGTGGCCGGGCGGGAGCACGACGACGAGCTCGTCTCGAAAGAGCGGTTGAATTCGAACGCGCGGCGACCGCACGGGGTCGCTCATAATCGCGAGGTCGATCCGTCCATCGAGCAGGGCCGGCAGCGGTTCCCGTGTGGCGTCCGCGACGATCTGCACCTCCACCTGCGGAAACTCCGCGGAGAACTCCGACAGCGCCGCCGGCAGCCAGTGATAGCAGGTGTAGCACTCGGTCGCCAGGCGCAGGATTCCTTCCGGCGAGCGGGAGCTCTCCCGGATGTCGCGGGACGCCGCCTCGAGCTCGTCCACCACCGCGCGCGCGCTCGCCAGGAGTCTCCGGCCGGCCGCGGTTAGGACCATCCGGCGGCTGTCGCGCAGAAAAAGAGCGCGGCCGAGACCGCGCTCGGCATCCCGCAGCTGGTGGCTCAGCGCCGACTGGGTCAGGTTGAGCCGCCTCGCCGCGGAGGTCAGCGAGCCCTCTTCCGAGACCATGACGAGCAGCTTCAGATGCCGGATTTCCAGTTCCATCGCACCTCCCCGAGAATGCATGAGCATAGTTCATAGGAGAAATGAAAACAAAGAATTGGACTAATAGCAGTCTGCGGCGCAGCCTGTGCCGGCAGGAGGAATCGTCATGAGACACGCGGAAGAACAGGTGATCGCCGAATTTCCACGTATCTATGCGGCTCTCTCGACGGTGAGTCTTCTCGAGACCTACGCGGCGGCGCCGGACCGGCTCGTCCGGGCCTTGGACGGCCTTTCGGACGCCGAGCTGCGAGCGCACCCCGTTCCCGAGAAGTGGTCGATCCAGGAAATCGCGATCCACGTCTCCGATTCGGAGACGATCGGCGCGATTCGCGTTCGCAAGGTGTTGATGGAGCACCAGCCCGTGCTTCCCGGCTACGACGAGTCGATCTGGGCCGCGGGACTCCGGTACGACCGGCGTGACGCGTCCTTCCGCCGCGCGTCCCTGCACACCTTCCGAAACCTGCGCGAAACGACGGCCGCGATCCTGAGGGAGGTCGCGCCGCCCGACTGGGCACGCGAGGGCCGTCACCCGGAATGGGGAGCGCTCCGCCAGCTTCTGGAGCTGTACGCCGACCACGGCGAGAGGCACATCGAGCAGATCGTCGAGCGCCGGAAGATTCTGGGGCACTCCCCCGGCCCGGCCTCCCTCCTTCCCGTCCGGCTGTATTGAAAGGAGTGCTCATGCGTTCGTTTTTCGGGGACCTCCGTTTCGCGACTCGAGGACTTCTTCGCCAGCCGGGGTTTGCGTTCGTCGCGGTCGGCACCCTCGCGCTCGGGATCGGCGCGAACGCAACCGTGTTCTCGCTCGTCAACGCCGTGCTGCTGCGCCCACTGCCGTATCCCGCGTCGGAGGGCCTCTATCTCGTCCGCGGCGCACAGCCGGAGTTCCAGACAGAGAACCAGCCGATCTCGTTTCCGAATTTTCAGGACCTGAAGCAGGCGCGGAGCTTCGAAGCGATCGCGATCTCGAAGGCCGCCGTCTTCAACCTGACGGAGAGCGGCAAGGTCGAGCGCGTAGACGGCGCGCGCGTCAGTCCAGAGCTTCTGTCGGTCCTCCGGGCGCGTCTCGCCCTGGGGCGCGGCTTCGCCGCGGCCGCTGGGAATGCGGGCGGGCCGGACGTCGTCCTGCTCGGTCACGGGTTCTGGCGGCGCCGGTTCGGCGGCGACCGCTCGCTCGTTGGAAAGACCATCGGCCTCGACGGTCGCCGGTATCTGGTCACCGGAATCCTGCCGCCGCGCCTCGCCTACCCCGCTCCCGAAACCGACCTCTGGATTCCCTTTCAGCCGATGAAGCCCGACCTTCTGCGGGGGAACAATTCCCTGCGGGCTCTCGGGCGCCTTCGCCGCGGAGCGACCGCCGCGGCCGCGGGAGCGGAGCTCGCGGTGATCGGCCGGCGCCTCGCGGCTCAGTATGCGGACACGGACGCAGGATGGACGTTCCGGGTGAAGCCGCTCCGCGAAGAGATGATCGGAGGCGCGCGCAAGGCACTCTGGATCCTGCAGATCGCCGCGGCCGTGCTTCTCGGAATCGCCTGCGTCAATGTGGCGAACCTCCTGCTCGTCAGGGCCGCGGGCCGCCGCCTGGAGCTCGCCATCCGCTCGGCGCTCGGCGCGGGCCGGAGCCGTATCGTGCGGCAGTTCCTGACCGAGAGCCTTCTTTTGGGCGCGGCTGGCGGCGCGGCCGGCGTTGCGCTCGCCGCGGCAGCGGGGGTCCTTCTGCGACGCCTGCCGGCGAAGGTGCTTCCCCGAGCCGACGAGATCTCGCTCGACGTCCGCGTTCTCCTGTTCGGCCTCGCGGTATCGGTGGGAACCGCGCTCCTCTTCGGGATCGCTCCCGCGCTTCGCGCCGGAGGGCGGCGCCTCGGGGAGGATCTGAAGAGCGGGCGGCGTGGAGCCACCCGCGGAGCCGGCGACCATCGCGCGCTGCGCATCCTTGTGATCGCCGAGGTCGCGCTGGCGCTCGTTCTAACGGCCGGCGCCGGACTTCTCCTCGCGAGCTTCCTGCGGCTCAAGAGCGTTCGCCCCGGATTCGACCCGGAGGGACTGTGGACCTCGTCGGTCGGTCTCGCGTTCAACCGGTACCCGGATCCACCGAAGCAGTCGCGCTACTTCCGCGACGCGCTCGAGCGGCTCTCGAACGTGCACGGGGTCGCGAAAGCGGCGGCGGTCGGCCGGATTCCGCTCGCGAATTTTTCGAATTCCACGTCCTTCGTCATCAAGGGGCGGCCGGTCGCGGACGGTTCGGAACCGAACGCGGACTACGTCTCCGCGTCGCCGCGCTACTTCTCGACGATGGGGATCCCGATCCTCGCGGGGCGGGATTTCACCGACCGCGACGACGCGGACGCGCCGAAGGTCGTGCTCGTCAACCAGGCGATGGCGCGGCTGCACTGGCCAGGCGCGAGCCCTGTGGGGCAGCGTCTGCAGATCTACTCGGACGGGACCGTCTGGCGCGAGGTCGTCGGGGTGGTCACCGACGTCAAGCTTCGCGGGCTAGACGAGGCCGCAAATCCGACGCTCTACGTCCCCCTCCCCCAGAACACCTTCGCGCCGCACCTGCGCACCGGCTCGTTCGTGGTGCGGTTCTCGCCGGGCGCCCCGGCTTCCACGCTCGTCGAGGCCCGGGCGGTGCTCGCGCGGCTGGACGCGGAGCAAGCGGTTTCGCCCTTCCGGCCGATGTCGGCCGTCATCTCCGACTCGCTCTCCTCGCGGCGCCTGAACGTGGACGTCACGCTGCTCTTCGGTTCGCTCGCCGCCGCGCTCGCCGCGGTCGGGATCTCCGGGGTGATGGCCCACGCGGTCGCCCAGCGGCGTCAGGAGATCGGGATCCGGATGGCTCTCGGCGCCGACCGGGGCGATGTCTTAAAGCTCGTGCTCAAAGAGGGCGGTGCGCTCGCCGGGATCGGCGTCGCCGCGGGGCTTCTTCTGTCGGTCCCGTGCTCCCGGCTGCTTTCAGGGGCGCTCTTCGGCGTCTCGTCGGGAAACATCGGCGTCCACGCCGCGGTCGCCGTCCTCATCCTCGCGATCTCGACCGCCGCCGTCTGGCTTCCCGCGCGCCGCGCCGCGGCCGTCGACCCGCTGTCCGCGTTGCAGGCGCCCTGAGACCGCGGGTGATCCGCTAGCGGGCGGGGCCTTCCGGGCCCGGGGAAGGTCGCGCGATCACCGTCGAGAGCATCATCGCGACGAGCTCCTCGGAGCCGCCCGAGACGCCGAACACCTCCGCGTGGCAGACCGTGAGGGTCCGACCGGCCCGCAGCACGCGCGCGCGAGCCACGAATTGCGGAGCCCGCGCCGGCCGCCCGCTCCGGTCGCCGTCTCGTAGCCCCCGGAAAGGACTTGGGGTGTCAGAGACGGGTCTCAACGCGCCGGGCGAGACTCCTGCGCCGTCGACCAGGTCGTGACAAAGAGAAGGGCCCCCTCGGAGCTGACGATGTCCCAATCCTGCGTGCCCTTCTCCGAGCGGCAGTAGTCGCCCTCCCGCAATACGCGGCCGGCTACGGAAACGGAACCTCGCAGGACCAGGGTCTCCTCCAGCCCTTCGTGGGCGTGGTCCGGAAAGGACGCCCCGGGCGCGATCTCGATCATCCGGCAGTGGGAGCGCGCGACCGGGTCCAGAAACACGGATTTCATTCGAACCCCCGGCGCGGGGCCCTCCACCCAGGGGAAATGGTCCGATCGGAAGAGCGACACCACCGGGCGAACTTCGACTTCCGCCGGGCTGCGGTTTTCGAGCGAGGCGAGGACGCGACTCTTGAGATGCCCAGGGGGCTCTAAGGGAACGACAGCGAGCCCGAGAAGGTCGATGACGGCGCCGAGCTCCCTCTGGTGAATGCCGAGAGCGTCCCGTCGGACAGCTCCTGACCTCGTGGCGGCACCCTGTTTTTCAGCCATTCTGTTCCCCCGGGCCCGGTCCGGAACGGAGATTGTCACGGAATGCCGTGATCCCCTCCCGGATGCGGGATTTTACAGCCGGGACGGGGATTTGAAGCCGCGCCGAGATCTGTACCGCCGTGAGACCGTTGAAGAACGCGAGCTCCACGGGGCCTCGCAATTCCGGCGCCAGACAGGCCAGGGCCCGCCGAGCGGACGTTGCCTGCTCGGAGATCCACATTCGGGCGCCGGCGTTCGACGTACCGCTGCGCGTGACCCATTCTTCCGAGGCTGTGGGCTCCGCCGGCGCGATCTCCTCTCCCCGCAGCCGCTCGAGTGACACGGATCGAGTCAAGCGGGTGAGCCACGCCAGAGGGGCTTCCCGGGACGCATCGAGGTCGCACCCGCGATGCCGAACGTGAAGAAACACCTCGATAACGGCTTCTTCCGCCGCCGCCGTCCTCTCGAGAATCTTCAACGCCAGCCCGAAGATCAGCGGGGACACCATGTCGTAGAGAAGTTCGAGCGACCGCGAATCCCCTTGCGCAGACCTCTGGATCAGTCTGGCGAGATCTGGGGCCTTCTCAGTAGGAGCAAGTGCGGGTTGAAAAGACAAACGAAATTCTCTGCAGCGAGGTTTGCGAATGTCGTGCCACCGCTCGGTCGCGACCTACCCCAAGAATCCGGCGCGTGACAGTCAAGGAGTTTCGAAGTCAGCTTTCTCGCCCGACAAGTCTCGCGACCGCGCGGATCAAGTCCCGAGGTGCCACGGGCTTCGGCACGTGGACTTGAAAACCGGCCGCGAGCGCGTGGCGCGCATAGCTCTCATTCGCGAACGCGCTCAGCGCGACGGCCGGCAGCTCCTCCGCGGTGTAACCGAGATCGCGGACGTGACGGATGAGGTCGAAACCATCCTCGTTCGGCATACCGAGATCGCTGATGAGTATGTGCGTCCTGGCATCCCGATTGGCCAGCGCCCGGAGAGCCTCCGCCGCGTTTTCCGCCACGGTCACGTGCGCCCCCGCGCCGGCGAGCACCTTGCTCATGAGGCGGCGAGCGTCCGGTTCATCGTCCACGACGAGCACGTTGAGCCCGTCGAGCGACGCGGCGGCCCCGTTCGAGTCCGGCGACAGGCCGCCCCTCGGCCGGTCTCCAGCGCCGTCGCTCGAGGCGGGGGTCGATGGAGCGAGAGGGAGTCGGACGCGAAACGTCGAGCCGGCTCCGTCTCCGCCGCTTTCGACTTCGACCGTGCCCCCGTGCATCTCCACGATGTGCTTGACGATCGAGAGACCCAGCCCGAGCCCGCCAAAGCGCCGGCGGCTGGTGCTTTCCGCCTGTCGGAAGCGGTCGAATACAAACGGCAGGAATTCCGGGTCGATCCCGCGGCCGTCGTCGGCGACCTCGATGACCGTCCCGGCCGCGTCGCGGGCGAGCCTGATCCGAACCCTCCCGCCCGACGGAGTGAATTTGATCGCATTCGAGAGGAGGTTCCAGACGACCTGTTGAATACGGTCACCGTCGCAGACGGCTTCCCCGGCCGCCGGGTCGAGGGTTGCTTCCAGCGTGACGCCTTTCGAAACGGCAGCCGAACGGACGACGTCGAGCGCCGCGTGGATGACGGCGTCCAGATCGCACGGCTTCATCTCCAGTCGCAACTTGCCGGAAACGATCCGCGAAATATCGAGCACGTCGTCGATCAACTGCGCCTGGACCCTGCAATTGCGCTCGATGACCTCAAGCCCTTCCCGAAGCTCCTCCGCGCTGGAACGCTTTGCCCTCAGAACGGCCGCCCACCCCAGGATCGCGTTTAAGGGAGTGCGCACTTCGTGGCTCAACGTGGCGAGAAATACGTCCTTCGAGTGGTTCGCCGCTTCCGCCTCGCCCCGCGCCGCCTGCTCCCGGACGAGTATCGCTTCCCGGTCACTCTCGAGCTCCTTGCGGGCGGAGATGTCGACGAAGGTGGTCACCGCGCCCTTCAGCTCTCCCTGACGAAAGATCGGAACCGACCAGTATTCGACCGAGACGCTGCTCCCGTCGAGCCGGAAAAACTGCTCATCTGCGACGTGTCCCGGCTCCCCGGTCCTGGCGGTTCGGAGAATCGGGCACGTCTCCCTCGTGTAAGGGGATCCGTCCGCGCGCGAATGGTGGATGACATCGTGCAGGTTTTTCCCGATCACGTCCTCTTCTCGTGTAAACCCGAGCATGTGCAGGAACGCTGAGTTGCAGATGGTCGTCGCGCCGTCGCGATCCACCCCATAAAAACCGCCGGCCGAGGAGTCGAGGACGGTGCGGAGATAGTCTTTGCCGGCTCGCAACTCCTCTTCGGCTTCCTTCACGTCGTGAATATCGGTGTTGGAACCGATCCACATCACGCGGCTGCCGTCCTCCTGCACCATGCAATGCGCGCGGCTCAGGTGCCACCGGTACACCCCGTCCGCGCGGCGGAAACGGTGCTCGAACTCGATGGGCTCGCCGGTGTCTATCGAGTGCTGCCACAGCCGAATGTTCTCGCCGACGTCATCGGGGTGGATGAACTGCGTCCAGCCCCAGTTCTTGATCTGCTCGAAAGTGAGCCCGGTAAATTCCATCCACCGGCTGTTGAAATAGTCGATTTCCCCCGCCGGGGTGGCGGTGAAAATCTTCTGCGGCATCGCCTCAGCCATGAACCGGAGACGGCTCTCGGATTCCGAGAGGGCCCGCCTGGCAAGGACCTGCCGCGAAATGTCGCGGAAATAACAGACGACTCCAAACCGGCCGTGCGGCAGGGGAATCCGGCTGATCTGCCATTCGTAGAACTCGGTCGCCCCGCGGTCGAGACGCCGCTCGATCCGCTCGGTTTCGACGTAAGGCTCGCCCGTCTCGAGGGTGAGGCGGAACCTGGTCACGAGCTCGTCCGCATATTCCTTCGACCAGAGGATGTGGAGGACCTCGTCGAAGTCGCGGCCGATGAACTCGGGAACGTCGCCGAAAACGGCCCTGGCCACCGGGTTGATGGCGCAGATCCGGAAATCCTGATCGACGAGGTACACCCCGAGCGGAGCTTCGTTCAAGAGTGTCTCGAACTGCGCGCTTCGTCGGCGAAGCGTGTCTTCCGTCAGTCGATGACTATCGCGGGACGACAGGACCTGGAAGCCGGCCGATGCAAATTTGGCCAGACTGGTCAACACCCGGAGGTCCTCGCCGTCGAACTGGAGGCTCCTGTCGTGGGCGATGACCCAGATCGTTCCGGCGTTCTCCCCATCTACGGCGAACGGCACGAGCAGAGCTTCTTCAACGGCCGGTGTGACCGGCGCGAGGTATGAGAAGAACCTCTCCGGGTGCGAGAAGAGAAGCGGCGCGTTGCGATCGAGGACCGTCCCGCACGGACCAAAGGCCCGGGGCGTTCCGCCGCCGCGATGACACGCCCACTCGCCCACGAGCGCCGGCCAGCGAAAGCTTTGCTTGTCATCGGTGAGCAGGCTGATCCCGGCTGAGTGCGCGCGACACAGAGTGAGCGCGGACTGTGCGAGATCCTCCAGGATGCCTTCGGGCGAGCTCGACAGCCGGCGAGCCAGAGAGACGAGAGCGCGGTTTTCGGCTTCGAAATCAGGTGGCCTCGAAGGCCTCTCGCTCAATTCCGACGTGATCAGGCAGGAATCGAGGTCGAAGTCGAGGTGAGGGCCCCGAGGAGAGGAATCGGGTCGTGAGTCAACCTCTTCCATGGCGGGATCGTATCCGAACCCGGTCAGTGAGATGTACGGGTTCGTACATTCCTGCCGGACGCACCGCCCGATCTTGAACGGCCGTCGTTTGGAGCGGGCAACCGGGTTCGAACCGGCGACATCCAGCTTGGGAAGCTGACGCTCTACCAACTGAGCTATGCCCGCGCCGGCGGCGAATATAACCCGAACGTCCGGGAGCGGCAATCGGACAGGGTGCCCGGAAGGACGGCGCTGAACCCCCTCCGACCTGCTCAGTCTCTGGACAGAGCCCTTTCCCCCGCGTAAAATCCAATCTCACCTCGCCTCTCGTATTTCTTCAGAGGACCCCCGATGACCTTCCGCGTCCCGCGCGCCGGTTTTTCCGTCTTTTACGCAACCGTGGCGCTCCTTTTCGGAGCCGATTCCCGACTGGACGCTGCCTCGTACCTGCCGCTCTCCGACGCCGACCTCGCCCGCAAATCGCCGGTGATCGTCCGCGCCGCGGTCGTGTCGGCCGAAGTGCGGCACGCGACCGTCTCTTGGCCCGCGGACGCGCTCGTGACCGTCACCTCTCTGCAGGTTCTGGAGACTTTGAAGGGAACCGAACTGCTGACCGGCGACTCGTTCCGTATCACGCTGCCGGGCGGAACCGATGCGGGCGCCGCGTACTGGATTCCGGGGACTCCGGAGTTTGCGCCCGGCGCCGAGGTGGTGCTGCTCCTGTCTCGTCAGGACGCATCGCCGCGCGACTTCTCCCTGACGGAATTCGGCCTTTCGAAGTTCGACGTCGTCGAGGACACGGACGGGCGCTCGTTCGCGACGCGGCCCGTATTTTCGGACAGCGACGACGACGCGGTTTCCCGCCGGCGAATCGTGCGTGCGGCTTCGGCCGCGGAAACGCCAGGACGCGCGCTCCGTGACACGAGCTCCTTTCTCGCGATGATCCGCTCCGTCGCGGCGGGGGCCGGCGCTCCCGAGGTGCTCTACGCCTCTCCGCGCGGCGAGGTCCGCGCCGCGTCGGCCGTCCCCCGCACGCCGTCCTCCCGCAGAGCGCTCTGGGTCAATATCGGAGGAGTCGAAGGGGCCGGGAATCTCTTCCGCTGGTACTGGGACACTGGCATCTCTCCTCCCGCGATCGTTTCGGCAAACGGGACACAAAGCGGGCTCTCGGACGGCTCGACCGGAGCGTCGGCCGTCTCGAGCGGCGCGGCGGCCTGGAGCTCGGTCTCCGGGTCGACGGTCCGGTACAGCTCGTCGTCCGGATCCGGTGCGGTCGTCGTGAATCTCGACGTGGTCAGCCAGTCGGGCGCGTGGACGGAGCCGCTCTCCTGCACGAGCGGAGGAATCATCGGCTACGGCGGGCCGGGCTCCTCTCGCTCCGCGCCGGCGTTCAAGGGCGAAGGCGGGTACTTCGCGCCGTCCTCCGGAAACGTCTGGATGCGGAAAGTGACCGGCGGCTGCTACTCGGCGGCAACTTTCCGCTCGGCGGTGCTCCACGAGCTCGGCCACACGCTCGGGCTCGGGCACTCGGATGACGGACCGAGCGACCACTCGACGTCGAGCGCCGCGGACAGGAACGCCGCGGTCATGCATTCCGTGATCCCGGCCGCGCACCCCGCGTCTCCGCAGGCCGACGACGTCCAGGCGATCCAGTACTACTACGGCGGCGGGGCCGCGGGGCCCGCGGCTCCGTCGGCCGGCTTCACGTTCTCCCCCTCCGCTCCGATCGCGGGTCAACCGGTTCTCTTTTCGGATGCGTCGAGCGGATCTCCAACAGCATGGACCTGGACCTTCGGCGACGGGTCCACCTCGGCGGCCCGGAATCCGACCCACGTCTTCTCAGCGGGGTCCTGGATCGTCACCCTCGTCGCGAGCAACGCGGGAGGTTCGAGCGTCTCGGCGCGCGCGGTGACCGCATCGGCCGCCGCGCCCGCGCCTGACACGCCCCGCGCCGACTTCTCCTTCGGCCCCGTCGATCCCGCCGCCGGGAGCCCCGTCCAGTTCTCGGATTCCTCTTCGGGAGCCCCGACTTCCTGGCTGTGGTCGTTCGGCGATCCGGCTTCGGGAAGCGCCAACGTCTCGTCGGCGCGAAACCCGTCGCACGCGTTTACGTCGGCGGGCCGGTTCGTCGTCAGCCTGACCGCGGGAAACGGCGCGGGCTCCACGACCGTGAGCGCCGCCGTTACGGTCAGCGCGTGCGGCGGCTCCGGCTCGCTGTGTCTGAACGGAGGACGGTTCCGGGTTCAGGCCACATGGCGGGTGCCTTCGCGGGGCACAAGCGGGGTCGGCATGCCGGTCGCCTTGACCGGCGACACCGGTTATTTCTGGTTCTTCACGAGCAACAACGTCGAGCTCGTGGTGAAGGTCGTCGACGGCGCAGCGGTCAACGGGAACTTCTGGTTCTTTTCCGGAGCCCTTTCGGACGTCGAATACACCGTTCAGGTTGCCGACACCCGCACCGGCGCCGTCCGCTTTTACGTCAATCCTCAGGGGACGCTCGCGAGCTCCGCCGACACCTCCGCCTTCTCCGTGGCGGGGGCGAGCTCC
>JBBROA010000060.1:0-25501 GCA_038229875.1 Thermoanaerobaculia bacterium
AAGGCGGGAGGCTTCGACCGCTTCGAGGTGTTCGGCCCGGACGGAAAGGCCGTCACGCTCGGCCGCGCCACACGCGTCCGGCTGTTCGAGACGCTGGCGAGCCCGGGCGAGAAGATCGCCGCCGCGCGGATCGTGCTGCGAAGACCGCCGCCGAAAGGTTGTTGCGTGCACCGCATCCACTTGATTTCCGCCGCGGGCCCGGAGGTCGCCCGGGAGGGAACGCCGTGACTGCTGTCCGGATTCGGGCCGCCTCGGCGGCCACCGGGCAGCCTGTCGTGACCGGAAGAAAGGCGACGCAGGGGCTTTTTGACGGAAAGGGGGAGCGGATGAAAATCGAGGTTCGCGGTGTGGCGCCGCTCCTCTGGGTCTTCGACATGCCGCGCTCCGTCCGCTTCTATCGGGACGCACTCGGGTTCGAGGTCGTCCGGACGTCCGAATCAGGGGAGCACTTCGACTGGGCGCTGCTCCGGCTCGGGGACGCGGAATTGATGCTCAACGCCGCCTACGATAGGGAAGAAAGGCCGCCGGCTCCGGATCCCGCCCGGACTGCGGGCCACGCGGACGTCACGATCTTCTTCGGGTGTCCGGACGTGGACGGGGCCTACGCGCTCCTTCGCGCCCGCGGTGTGGATGCTAAGCCGCCCGTCGTCCGCCCCTACGGGATGAAACAGCTCACGGTTTGCGATCCCGACGGCTTCCAGCTCTGCTTTCAGTGGACGGCGGGTTGACAGAACCCGCGCGAAGGGAGCGCCGCGCTCCGGCCGTCACGCCTTCCTGCGCCGCCTGAAGAAGCCGAAGATCTTCGCGACCGGGCCTGACACCGCGAAGATCGCCGCGATCGCCAAGAGCGTCGGATAGGGGCTGTACGCGATCGCCATGAAGAAGAGGGCGATCGCTGGCACGATCCACCTCGGCCGGCGGCGGCGCAGGTCGAGATCCTTGAACGAGCGGTACTTGATGGTCGAGATCATCAGGTACGAGAGAAGAAACGTGACGATCAGGACACCCGTCATCCAGACGCGGTCGACGAGAGGCTCCGGGGTGGCGAGGACGAGCGTGCAGACGGTTCCCGCGGCGGCGGGAATCGGAAGACCCACGAAATACTTCTTGTCCGCGATCTTCGTCTGGATGTTGAAGCGCGCCAACCGCATCGACCCGCAGACGACGAAGAAGAACGAGACGGCGAGCCCGAGGCGGTGAAAGTCCGCGAGACCCCACGAGTAGACGAGGATCGCCGGCGCAACGCCGAACGAAACGAGATCCGCGAGGGAGTCGTACTCCTCGCCGAACTCCGAGGCGGAGTTGGTCAAACGCGCGATGCGCCCGTCGAGCATGTCCAAAACCGCGGCAAGGATGATCAGGAGGGCGGAGCGTTCGAACGTCCCGTTGATGGAGCTCCACAGCGAAAGGTACCCGCAGAACAGATTACCGACGGTGAAGAGCGTCGGCAGCACGAAGAGCCCCCGCGAGAGCCTCTCGCGCGAGAGCCGGCGGCGCCGGGGCCGGGGGAAGGTGTCGTCGGCAGGGTCCGACGGCGTGTCGCTGTCGCTCACGGGCGCGCCAGAGGCCGGCCGCCCTGCCCGGGAGCCGGCGCCGGAAACCTCGCGAGTCCTGTCAGGCCGGCGCGCACTTTCTGGCCTTTTCGCACCAGGACGTCGGCGCCGTCGGGAACGAAGAGGTCCACCCGCGAGCCGAAGAGGATGATCCCGATTCTCTGGGCCCTCTCGAGAGGCTGGCCGGGTTTCGGATAGAAGATGATGCGACGCGCGATCGCTCCGGCGATCTGCTTGAATGCGACCCGGCCGCCGCTGGCCTCCATGGTGATCAGATTCTGCTCATTCTCGTGCGAGGCCTTCTCCGCAAACGCGGCGAGCTTTTTTCCGGGCGAATAGCTGTAGTCCGCGACGAGTCCAGTGACCGGAGCGCGGTTCACGTGGACGTTGAACACCGACATGAAGATCGAGATCCGCGTGCCCGCGCCCGGCGGCGCTTCCGGCGCGGCTCCGATCGACAGGATGGTTCCGTCGGCGGGTGAGACGATGGTTTCGAGGCCGGCGACGGGCCGGCGCTCCGGGTCCCGGAAGAACGAGACGAGAAAAAGAGTGGGAGCGCCGAGCGCGACGGCCCAGACCGGATGACCTGTCGCGGCCGCGAGCACCGTCAACAGGAGAGGGGGAAGAATGAACTTCCATCCCTCGCGAGCAAGAGGGAACCTCAGTGCGTGATCCCTTCGCGCCGAGTCCGCACGATCGCCTCCATTTTGTCCTTCAGGGCGAGCTTCTCCTTCTTCAGGCGCTTTTCTTCGATTTCTTCTTCTTCCGAGAGGGCTGACTTTCCGGCGAGTATCTGAAGGCGGTTCTCATGATCCTGGTGAGCATCCTGGAGGCGGCGGTACTCTGCGTCGACTTCCGGCACGGACTCCGTCGAGATTGACATCAGCTCGAACCTCCTTTTCTAT
Organism: Thermoanaerobaculia bacterium; assembly: GCA_038229875.1. Classification (GTDB taxonomy): domain Bacteria; phylum Acidobacteriota; class Thermoanaerobaculia; order UBA5066; family Gp7-AA6; genus JALYUA01. The sequence goes on from JBBROA010000060.1 coordinate 2,459, forward strand.
TCGGAGCGGAGCAAAAGGAAGGCCACTTCCGCGAGTCTAACGACCAACGACCGGGGGTTCAAGGACCTCGCTCCGAACTTCCGCAGAGCATGGAACTTGCCGCGGCCGGCCGCGATTTTCAGGGCTTGTCCTCGAGCGCGAGCACCATCGCGTAGGCGTCCTCGCCATCCTGGTAATAGGCCTTTCGCCGGTACGCCTCGCGGAATCCGTAGGAGCGGTAGAACTCGCGAGCCGGAAGGTTCGACAGGCGCACCTCGAGAGTCACCGCGGTCGCTCCGACGCTGCGCGCCCGGGAAAGAGCGTCTTCGAGCAGCCGGCGGCCGTGGCCGAGATTTCTCAGCCGCGGATCCGTCGCGATCTTGTTGATGTGGAATTCTTCGTAGAGCGACACCGCGAAGAGATATCCGCCCAGGCGCGGCTCAGAGTCGCCGCCTCCGACCAACACCCGCGCGTACCGGTAGGGCTCCTCGAGCTCCGCCGCGAAAAACTCGCGCTTCCACGGAACGAGAAACGACTCCCGCTCGATCCGGGCAATCTCATCGAGGTCGTCGGACCGCGCGGGGGCGACCGCGTACGTGGACGGGCTGGGGTTACGGAGCGCCACGCTTCTCCTCTGCCGCGCTCGGACGGGAGTAGATCGCGGCGAAGTTTGCGGCCGGGCTGTCTGCGGGCCGCCGCGCGACGGCGAGAGCGAGCGCGCGGGAGAGAGGAGACGTCAGCGTGAGGGCTCCCGGACCGACGAGATCGAGCGGCGCCGCCGCGAACGGAAGGCCGCCCAACACACGGGACGCCGCGTTTTCCCGCGGAGCGCGCGCGGGTGGCGCCGCGGCGGCGGCGCGGGCGCCCGTGAGGTCGAACGCCTGCCAGACGATCTCTCCGCGCCCGGCATCGAGCGCCGAGGCGACGCGAGGGAGTTCCGCGCCGCGGGCAGCCTCCGCGAGGACTTCGAGTGTCGAAACCGTTTCGACGTCGCAGTCGAGCGCGCGGCCGAGACCCCACGCCGTCGCGAGGCCGACCCGCACGCCCGTAAACGAGCCGGGGCCGGAGCAGACCGCGATCCGCCCGCAATCGGAGAGCGAGAGCCGCGCGCGTGAGAACACCGCCTCGATCGACGCGAGAAGACGCTCCGAGGACTGGCGGTCGGAGGGGAGAGGCTCGTCGAACACGGTTTCGCCGTCAACGAGCGTCACGGCCGGCGACGGGCTGGCGGTGTCGAGCGCGAGGATGCAGGAGGTCCGCAATGGCTTCACCGTTCCGAACCGGTATGCTAACCCCATCGCTCATGGAACGCCCCGGAAGACGAGCCCGCATGCCCTTTCCTCGCGGGAGCCCGAGAGCCCCGCACCCGTGAGCACCCCCGGAGCCCGTGAGACCCCGATGCTGCGGCAGTACTTCGAGATGAAGAGCCGCGCGCCCGACGCCATCCTCTTCTACCGGATGGGCGACTTCTACGAAATGTTCTTCGAGGACGCGCGCGAAGCCGCTCCCATTCTCGGGATCGCGCTGACGGCGCGCAACCGCGATTCCGACATCGAAGCTCCGATGTGCGGGGTGCCGTGGCAGAGCGCCGACCACCACATCGCGCGCCTCGTCGCGTCGGGGCGCAAAGTCGCCGTGTGCGATCAGATGGAGGACGCCCGCGAGACGAAGGGGATCCTCCGCCGTGACATCACGCGGATCGTCACTCCGGGCACGGTCCTGGACCCCGAATCCCTCGTCCCGGCCGCCGCGTCTTATCTCGCCGCGCTCCTTCCGCCGGAGGGGCCCTCCGCGGCCGCGGCGGGAGCGGAGTGGGAGGCTTCGTTTCTCGACCTGTCCACCGGACGATTCTTCGCCGGACTCCTTCCGGCCTCTCGCCTGGCGGACGCCCTGGCGCTCTTCCGCCCGCGGGAAGTGCTTCTGCCCGACGGCGCCTCGGTTCCGATTCCACGGGGGGTCGCCGAGACGCGGCGTCCGGTGTCCTGGTTTGACGCGTCTTCCGCCGCGCGCGCGAAACCGGCCGCGGCGGGCGGGGCCGCGGCCGCCGCCGCGCTGGCGTATGCCACGGAGATGCGGCCGCGGGGCGCGGCGCACATCGGCGCTCCCGAGGCTCTGAGATTCGATGAGCGCATGGGCCTCGACGCATCTGCCGTCGCGACGCTCGAGATCTTCGAGTCGTCGGACGGATCCACGGAACGCAGCCTCTGCTCGCTTCTCGACCGCACGCGTACGGCTCTCGGCGCCCGCGCCCTTCGAGACGCCCTCGCCCGCCCGTCGACCGACCCCGTCGAGATCGAGTCGCGGTGGGACGCCGTGCAGGAGCTCGTGACGAAGCCCGGGCCGCGCGAGGAGATTCAGAGCGCCCTCGACGGCGTCGGAGACCTCGAGCGCCGGTTCGCCCGGATCTCCACCGAGACCGCAGGGCCTCGCGAAGTCGCAGCGTGGTCCTCGGGCCTCGAGGCGATTCCCCGGGTCCGGCTCGCGGGCGCCACGCTGACATCCCTCAGGCTGCGAGGCCTTCTCGATGGGATGCCCGACGTGTCGGATCTCGCAACACGCGTCCGCGAGACGATCGCGCCCGAGCCCCCCATCCTCGCATCCGCAAGTGGCGCGATCCGCGACGGGGCGGACGCGGAGCTCGACGCGCTGCGCTCGCTGCGGCGCGACGCCCAGGGCGCGCTGCTCGCGATCGAAGCCGAGGAGCGCCGCCGGTCCGGGATTTCGAACCTGCGCATCCGCTACAACCGCGTGTTCGGGTATTCGCTCGAGGTCGGACATGCTCACCGCGACCGCGTCCCCGAAGACTGGATTCGCCGGCAATCGCTCGCGAACGCCGAGCGCTTCGTCACGCCGGCGTTGAAATCGCTCGAAGAGAAGATCCTCGGCGCCGAGGAGCGAATCGGTGCGATTGAAGACCGCATCTACGGCGATCTCCTCCGCGAACTCGCCGCCGCCGGGCCGCGCGTCTCGGCCGTCGCGTCGGCGGCCGCGGCGGTCGACGTCACGGCGAGCCTCGCCGAGACCGCCGCCTCCGCCCGGTGGGTCCGGCCGAAGCTTTCGGTACGGCCGCGCCTCTGTTTGACCGACGCGCGCCATCCGATCGTGGAAGCAGTGCGCCGCGAGGAGCCGTTCATCCCGAATGACTGCGACCTCTCCGCCGAGAAGCGAATCCTGCTGGTCACCGGCCCGAACATGGGCGGCAAATCCACATACCTGCGGCAGGTCGCGACCGCGGTGCTGCTCGCGCAGGCGGGCTCGTTCGTTCCCGCCTCGCACGCCGAATTGTCGATCTTCGACCGGATCTTCACCCGCGTGGGGGCTTCGGACCATCTCTCCCGCGGGGAATCGACGTTCATGGTGGAGATGCTCGAGGCCGCTTCGATCCTGCGAGGGGCGACCGCGAAAAGCCTCGTGATCCTGGACGAGGTCGGGCGCGGCACATCCACGTTCGACGGGCTTTCGATTGCGTGGGCGCTCGTCGAGCACCTGCACGACGTTCCAGAGCGATCGGGGTTCGTTCTCTTCGCCACGCACTACCACGAGCTCACCGAGATCGCGCTCGTGCGCCCGGGTATCGCGAACGCCACGATGGCGGTCAAGGAAATCGATGGGAAAGTCGTTTTTCTCCGGAAAGTGATCCCCGGCGCGGCGGACCGGAGCTACGGGATACAGGTCGCGGAGCTCGCCGGGCTCCCGCGCGAGGTCATCACGCGCGCCCGGGAGGTCCTCTCGAACCTGGAAAAGCAGGAGCTCGACGTGCAGGGAGCTCCGGTCATCGCGCGGCACGCGGGCGCCAGCGCCGGAGACGGGCAGATCCTTCTTTTTTCCTCCGACGAGGGCCTCGTGCTCGAAAAAATGCGGGAGGTGGACGTGAACCGGCTGACGCCGATCGCGGCGCTCTCGCTTCTCGCGTCTCTTCAGGAAAGGCTCAAAGGGCCGCACTCTTGAGCGGATTCGCGCCCGCGAGCCGGCTCTTCGGCGTCGGCCTCTCCGGCACCGCTCTCACCGAGAAAGAACGGGGGATCCTCGAGCGGTTCCCTCCGTGGGGCGTGATCCTCTTTCGCCGGAACATCGAGACGCCGGAGGGTGTGCGTGCGCTCGCGCGCGAGATCTCACGCCTGCCGGGGCCGCCGCTCCTCTGCATCGATCAGGAGGGCGGACCGGTCGATCGGTTCCGCGACCTTCTCGGCCGGTCTGTCTCGTTTCACGACGCGGCGCATGCCGGACTCGCCCGCGATGCGGGAGAGGTCGCCGGGGAAGCTTGCCGCGCGCTCGGGTTCGACGTCGACCTGGCTCCGGTCGTCGACCGCGACCTCCCTGGAGCGTCCGAGAGATTCCTCGCCGGCCGGTGCGCCTCGGCGGAGCCCGAAGAGATCGTGACAGCGGCGACCGCGTTTCTCGAAGGGCTCCAAGGGGTCGGCATTGCAGGCTGCGTCAAGCATTTTCCGGGGCTCGGCCGCGGCGACCTCGACACGCACCAGGCGCTCCCGTTTCTGCGCGACGATCCGGAGGAGGAGGCAAAAGACCTCGCTCCGTTCGCGGCGACCATGGACCTTGCGGGTGCCGTGATGATTTCTCACGCCGCGGGCCCCGAAGGCCTGCCCGCCACGCTGTCGCCCGCGCGCGCGACAGCGCTCCTGCGGGGAGGGATGGGCTTTTCGGGCGCGGCATTCTCGGACGACCTCGAGATGGGGGCCCTCGCGTCCTTCGGAGAGATGCCCGACCGCTGCGCCGAAGCGAGCCGGGCCGGGTGCGACCTGCTCTTCGTCTGCAGCCGGATCCTCGAGTACCCCGACTGCGTTGCCCGCGTCGATCTCGAAGTTCCAGGAGACCGCCGGCGCGAAGCCGCCGAGCGGTTGGCCGCCTACTCCAGGCGAGCCGCGGAGCGCCGCGCGGCGGTGAAGCGCCCGACGCTCTCGATCGAGGCGCTGCGGGAAGCAACCCGAAAGCTCCACGAGCGCGCGGGGCGAGCTTAGCCACCATCTCGACCGAAGCGCAGCTCTCTCCCCGCGCGCCGGGAGAAAGAGCTGGGGTGAGGGGAGGGACATAGACCCTGACGGAGGCTTGCACCCTGACGGAGGCTTGCACCCTGACGGAGGCTTTGCACCCTGACGGGGCTTGGTTCGCGAGGAGATGCCCCCTCACCCTCACCCTCTCCCCGAGCGCGGAGAGAGGGACTCAGCTTGCCTCGCCCTTCTAGAACGGGACGTCGTCGTCGTCGTTGACGGGCGCGTCCGCGACTTCGGTGACTTCCCGAGGGCTCGGGCCCGCGGAGGAAGACGCGCCACGGGCTCCGTCGGGACGCGGTGACAGCATGACGACGTTGTTCGCCTTCACTTCCGTCTTGTACCGCTTCTGCCCGTTCTGATCCTCCCAGCTCCGGGTCTGCAGGCTGCCCTCGACGTAGACCATCTTGCCCTTGTGGAGATACTCGCCGCAGATCTGCGCGAGCTTTTCCCAGGCGACGACGTCATGCCATTCCGTCTTCTCCTGCCGCGCGCCGGAGCTGTCCTTCCAGTTGGTGGTCGTCGCGACCGAGAAACGCGCGAGGGAGGTTCCCTGCGGGGTAGTTCGAATCTCCGGGTCTTTGCCGAGGTTGCCGATCAGGATCACTTTATTGACGCTCGCCATGTGTTCTCCTCCTTCTCAGGTGCTCGGAACATTAATTCACTTTGCTCGGGACAGATGATGTCCAGGCGAAAGAGTTTTTTCCCGCCCGCTTCGGGGGTGTCCAACCGGCAAGGCGGATCCGGACCCGCAGCTCCACCCTCGTCGGCCCTCTGCCCCGGCGCGCGCAAGATGGAGCAGACCTGCGCTTCCTCCAGGATGGTGGCTAAGCTCGCCCCGGGAGGAGTCTCCCGACCAGAGGGAGGGAGGAGCCTCTCGGGGCGGGAGCCGCAGCGAACGCAGGGACGAGGCCAGCGGTCGAGCTCGAAGGGCGAGCCGCTGGCCGATCTCTTCGCCGCCGCGCGGCGAAGAGACGTCCCGGAGTGAGCGGAGGCGACGGTAACTCCTGATAGTTTCGTTTCCCGCATGTCCTCGGAGTCGCAGCACGAGACCCGCGGCCGGATCGTCCGATCCGCCTCGGTGATTACTCCGCTCACCCTCCTGTCCCGGATCACCGGATACGTGCGGGACAAGGCGATTGCACTGCTCCTCGGCGCCGGCACGCGCTCGGACGCATTTCTCGTCGCCTTCCGGATTCCGAACATGTTGCGGGAGATCATCGGGGAAGGGGCGATGTCGTCCGCATTCATCCCCGTGTACGCCGAGGTCGCCGAGACGCGGTCTGAGGAAGAGGCGCGCGTCTTCGTCGGACGCGCCCTCGGAACGTTCTCACTCGTGCTGGCGGGCCTGACGGTCCTCGGGATCGTCTGTTCTCCGATCCTGGTCGACCTGCTGGCCCACGAGTACCGGACGATCCCCGGCAAATTCGAGCTGACCGTCGTCCTGAACCGCTGGATCTTCCCGTACGTGATGCTGGTTTCGGTCTCCGCGTTCTGCCAGGCGGTCTTAAACGCGCGGCACCGCTTCGCCATCGCCGCGGCGGCTCCGATTTTCTTGAACGTCGCGATGATCCTGGGCGCGGCCGTGATCGCTCCCAGGCTCGCGGAGCCGACGTACGGACTCGCCGCCGGCGTGCTCCTGGGAGGCGTGCTCCAGATTGCGGTCCAGGTGCCCGCGCTGCGACGGCTGCGCGCGGTCGGGCGCCCCGCGCTCGGTTGGAGCGACCCGGCCGTCCGAACCGTCCTTCTGCTGATGACCCCACGGCTGTTCGCCTACGGCATCAACACGATCAACAGCGTGATCTCGACCCGCTTCGCGTCCGCCATCGGCAACGCCAGCGTGTCCCACCTCTACTACGCGAACCGGCTGAAGGAACTGGTGCTCGGCGGATTCGCCGTGTCGCTCGCCACCGCGATCCTCCCACTTCTCTCGCGGCAGGCTCTTTCGGCGGATCGCGATCCGTTCAAGGCGAATCTCGCGTTCGCGCTGCGGCTCATCGCGTTCGTCACGGTGCCCGCGACGGTCGGGCTGATCCTGCTTCGCGTGCCGATCGTCCGGGTGCTGTTCGAAGGCGGCCGCTTCGGGCCGGAAGACACCATCGCCACCGCGAACGCACTCGCGGCGTTTGCGCTCGGCCTTCTGTTCTTCGCGGGCATCCGGGTCGTGGTCCCGGCCTTCTACGCGCTGAAGGAGACGCGCCTGCCCGTCGTCGCCGCGCTCGCCGATTGCGCCGTCTTCGTGCTGCTCTGCTCCCTCTGGACGAAGCCGCTCGGGCTCGCGGGAATCGGCCTCGCCGCGTCGGCCGCGGCGTGCGTCAATGTCGCGATCCTCCTCGCCCTGCTGCGCCGCCGCGAGGGCCCGCTGCGCGGGAAGGAGATCGGGAGCTCGCTGACGCGCATCCTCCTCGCCGCCGCCGCGATGGGCGCCGCGCTCGCGCTCGCGGGGCGATGGATTCCGTTCGAGAGCTGGAAGGGCGTGCGCGGCGCGGGCGCCCTTTCCCTGACGATCGGCGCGGCCGCGGTCGTTTACTGGGGAGCGGCGGCCATCCTCGGGTCGCGGGAGCCCGCCGAGCTGCGCGCTGTCGCCGGACGGAGGCGCGCCGGCGCGACCCCGGGCCGCGAAGGAGGGGAGTGAGGTGAGGCTCGTCCTCCAGCGGGTCTCCGAGGCGCGCGTCGAGGTCGAAGGACGAACGGTCGGAGAGATCGGGCGGGGGCTGCTCGTCCTCGTCGGCGCGGAGTCCGGCGACACCGCCGCGCAAGCGGAGGAGGCGGCGCGCCGCGTCGTCGGGTTACGGATCTTCGAGGACGCGGCCGGAAAGATGAACCTGGCGATCGGAGACGTCGGAGGCGCGATCCTCGCCGTTTCGCAGTTCACGGTGTTGGCCGATCTGTCTCGGGGCCGCCGTCCGGGCTTCGAGAAGGCGTTGCGCCCCGAAGCCGCGAAGCCCGTCTACGAGCATTTCTGCGCCGCCGCCGAAATCGCGGGGATCCGGGTCGAGCGCGGGATCTTCGGCGCCTACATGAAGGTGTCGCTGGTGAACGCGGGGCCGGCGACTTTTGTGGTGGACGTGAAGCCGAAGGAGTCGACCTCAGGGGTTAGGGGTTAAGGACTCAGATCCCCCAGCGGCACCAGCGTCACGCAGAGCATGAAGACCGCCAGGCAGACCAGCGCGATCGTCAGCCGGCCCGTGCCGATCGGTGTGTCGTCGTCGTCTACCGGCGGGTGCTGCACTCCGAAGACGGCCGCGACGATCCCGGCGAAGATCGCCCACGAATAGCCGCCCTTGAGCGCCGCCGCGAAGGCGAGCAGCAGGGCGGCGACAGAAAGGACCGGTTGGCGCTTGCCGAGCACGGCGCGGGCGACGTGCCCTCCGTCGAGCTGTCCGATCGGGAGGAGGTTCAACGCGGTGACGAAGAGGCCGAGCCACGCCGCCATGAAGGTCGGGTCCTCGTGCACCGTCGCGCTGGTGTAGAGGGCCGTGCCCGTCCACTGCTGCGCGAGGCGCACGGCGAGCGGATATCCGAAGACCTGGGTGTCCGGCGTCGGAGGAGTCGGGATCGGAACTGCGTGCCGCACGCCGTAGAACAGGAACGGGAGCGTCATGACGAATCCCGCGAGCGGGCCGGCCGCGCCGATGTCGAGCAGCACGGCTTTCGTGCGGATGGGCTCCTTGATCCGGATCACCGCGCCTAAAGTTCCGAAGATCGTCGGCGCCGGCAGGAAATAGGGCCGGGTCGCGGCCAGGCCGTACCGGCGGCACATCCAGTAGTGCCCCATCTCGTGCGTTCCGAGAATGAGGAGCGCCGGAATCGAGAATCGCAGCGCGGAAGGAAGCCGCGACGCGAGCGTGGGCCCGGAGGTGAAGAAGAACGCTCCGGCGAGGGTCGTCGTCGCGAAAGTCAGCAGGAGAAGACCCAGGTGTACGAGCGGATGCTCCGCGTGCTTGAAGTGCCATCGAAGCCACGTCCCCCGCGGCGGCGGGGGCGTGTGCGGGTCGTCGTGCTGCGGCGCGGGCGGCGGAGTCGCGTCCATGCGGACTGTTTATCTCACGGACGGCGACACCGCCGGGCCGCGGAACGAGGACATCCTCGGAGGTTACGAGGGAAGGGAGGACCGGCGCTCGGGCTGCAGCACGAAGCGAGAGAGGACGCTCGCGGCGGATGCGGTCGCGCGCGCGACCATCGCGAAGTCCTCGTAGCGCATCGGAGCGCCGGCACGATCCGCGTAGAGGAATGCGGCGACCGAGTCGAGGACGCGGATGGGAAAAATCGCGCAGTCCGGCGGGACGCGGCCGAACAGCTCCTCGAGAGCGCGGGGCCATTCGGACTTGTCGATCGCGCCGAAATGAGGCACGCCGGATTCCTGCACCGCCGAAAAAATCGACAGCTCGGAGAACTGGATGCGGATCGACGAGACGACGGCGGCGGAGAGCCGGTCTCCGCGGCCCCTCCATCCCGTGACTCCCGTCGTACCGGAACCGAGTAACATGACCCGCGGCAGGGGCAGGAGCGGTCCCTCGAGAATGAAGTCGGCGAGCTCCTCGCGGCTGCGGGCGACCGCGACTCCGTCGGCGGGATCCTCCGGCGGCGCGGGCCGCCACATGCCCGCCACCGCCTCGTCGTCCTCGTCGCGCTCGGCGGAGGGAAACGCGCGGGCTGCTTCGAACGGGATCGTCGGATCGGTCGCGCGCCGAAACGGCGGAATCGAAGAGGGCACGTCGCGGGTGTGCTCTTCGGAGAGAGGCTTTTCGTCTTCGCGGCGCCTCGTGCGCCCGCGGAACGCGTTCGTCGGCGGGAGGTCGTCCTCACGGAATTCGATGAAGTCGGGGGGAACGGCGGGATTCTCCCGGCCGAAGATGGCGGGATTCGATATCCCCGCCGGAGAAGACGGGTCGTCGGCATCCGTCCGGTCCGCGCCCGTGAATGCGGAAATGGCCTCACCCACCCAAGCGGAAAGCGAATCCTCGCCGGTGAACGGAGAGCGCGGCGCGGCGGACGCCCGCGGCAGCATCCGATCGTTCTCGGGCCCCGACCAGTCGAAGGTTCCGGAGGAGGGGACCTCGGGTCGGGCGGGCGAAGGGATTAAAGGCCGGTCGGGAACGTCGAGCTTCTCCGCGGAGCGCCCCGGAATTCCTTCGACGTGGATGCGGATCGTCGTCTCGTCCGGACCCGCGACGGTCGAGGGCCCGAACGGCTCCAGCGTCGCCGCGGGCGGAACGGGAGAAAGCGGGGCCAGGGGAGGGAGTGCCGGCGGCGGAAGACGCAGAGGCGTCGACAGAGCCGCCGCGGAGGTCGGACGCCGGTCCAGTTTCTGGAGGAGCGTGCGGTATTCCATCGGGACGTGCCGCCCGTAGAACTTCTGGTGCGCCTGGAGAAGCCGGGCCTCCGTCGTCACGCCGGGAGAGACGCTGCGTCCCGTCAGGGCCGCCACCTCGTCGATCGCGGCGATGTTCGACGGATTCAGGAACGCCACCCGAAGAAGCCGCCGCTCGTCGGAGTAGGGAATCGCTCCCAGGCGCGCGGCGTGAGAAGCGGGCAAGAGGCGCACGACCGCCATGGGGGCATCCTGGAGCGCCACCCAGCTGACACCGGGCCTCCGATGCAGCTTCGCGAGTCCGGCTAACAGAGACTCCTCGGACAGGAGCTCCCAGTTCAGGAGGATGCTGCCGAGCTTCACGCGTTCGAAGCTCGACCGCTGGAAGCCCAGGGCCCTCTGGACCGCGGCTTCGCTCAGGTAGCCTTCGGAGACGAGGAGCTCGCCGATGCGGGGCGTTGCCACGATGATCTTTCCTGTTGATGTTCCTGGCGGCCGCGACGGGTGCTTAGGGGAGGTCTCGGAGATCTTTTCCGGGCTTGAATCGAATCGTGTTTCCGGGCGGGATGGTGACTTCGACGCCGGTCTTCGGATTGCGGCCGATCCCGCGCTTTCTCCGCTTGACCTGGAACACCCCGAAGCCCCGCAACTCGATACGATCGCCGGCGCCGAGGGCGGAGCGCATCGACTCGATCACAGTCTCGACGGCAGTCGCGGCCTTGGCGCGCGGCACGTCCGCGAGGTCGACCACGAGATCGACGATGTCGGCTTTGATCATTTTCTCCTCCAGGGCGTGTTCGCCAATTATATCTCTTTCTTCTTCATACGGATGGCGGCCGCAAACCCGGTCGAGGCGGCCCCGGCAAGCTCCCGCAGGAAGACCAGGTCGAGGGGGGTGATCCCGTCCCGGGGCGACTCCACGTAGAAGAAGGCGACTGGCTTATCTTTGATCAATATGGGCTGGACAGCGCACTCTTCCGGCCACGCCCCGAGGGCCTCGGCGAGGGCCTCGTGCCGCGGGAGGTTCAAGAGCGGCCCCAGGTAAAACGAACGGGAAAGCCGGACATTGAGGAAGACCGAAGGCTCCGACCAGGGGATCTTGAGCTCCCGCAGGTGCTGGTGGTCGCCGGCCACGGCCCCCGCCGCGGCCCACCCGGCGACCCCTTCCGCGCGGGCGGCCAGGATCGCAACCCGGGGGAACCGCGTCTCGAGCGCCCGGAGCGCCGCCGCGGCGACGGCGTCCCGGTCGGAGGCGCCCGAAACTTCCGGAAAATCCGACGCCGCCGGCACCCGCGGCCGGTCCGCCGAGCGCGCGTCCGCGGGCGGCGTCACGGCTCCGCGGGGAACCGCCGCGGGAGCCGGGGGAGGTATGACAGCACCGTACGCCGACGGGGGCGCGGCCGGACGCTCCGACGGGGGCTCGACGGGGGGAGCCGAAGCGCCCGGCGGAGACGCGTCCGGCGTCCACAGAGAGGGGGAGGGCGGCATCTCCTCCCACGAGATCGCCTCAATCTCGGTCGACATTCGCGCGGATTTCGGCGACGAGGTCCCTGCCCAGCCGCCGTGCGGATCGGGCACTTTCCACGTCTGGATGATCGGCGGGCCCGACGACAGCTCCGCGTCCGCGCCATCGCCCCAGATCTCCTGCGGCTCGGGCAGCGGCGCGGCGGGACGGGCGACGTCCGGGAAAAACTGAGGCGGCGGATCCGGCGTCGCGGGCTTCGAGGTCCGTGCGGGCCGTGAAAGTTTTTCCGCGAGGATCGCGAACCGGGGAGTCCGCCGTTCGCCGTAGTATTTCTCGAGAGCCTGGTAGATCCGGGCTTCCGGAGCGACAGCGGGCATGATCTTCCGGCCCGTGACGAAGAACAGCTCGTCCAGAATCCGAAGATCGGCCGGGTCGCGCAGAACGCAGCGAAGAGAGCCCTCGAGCCGGTCGTAGGGTACCGCGGCGTGGCGAATCGCAAACTTGGCGGGCAGGGCCGCGATGACCGCGCCCGGGATATCGGAGAGCAGGTTCCACGAGGCGTATTCACACCCGTGCTGCTGCGCCAGCGTCCGGCCGAGATCGTCCTCCGAAACGGAGCCCCGCTCGAGGAGGAGCGTGCCGATCCGCCCGCCCGCAAACTGCTGCACCCCGAGTGCGCGGGCGAGGTCGTTCTCCGTAACGAGGTCGGCGCGAAGGAGAAGCTGACCGAGACGAATCATCAGGGGTGCGCCCGGGTCGTCTCCTGCACCACCCGGCGGAGCGGACGCAGGCGCAGGCGCAATCCGGACACGCGCGGCAACGCGCACGCGCGCTCCCGCGACCCGCCCCGTTCGAGCCCGCGCCCTTCGATCATGTCTCCGTCTCCTTACTCGATTATCCCGTACATCGATCGCCGGGGAAGAAGGAGGGGTGGCACCGCGGTTGTGGTCTCGAGGAGAGGCCACGGAACGCAATCTCCTTCACTCCAAAAGAGGACGCATGCGGGCAACCACCGCGAATCGCGACTCGCGCGACGGGCTCATTTTCGGACGGCGCACGGGCGCCGAAAGGTCGGCAGGCCGCGTGCTAGATTCGAAATCATGAGCGCTTTTTTCCTTCTCGCCGCGCTGTGGACCGCCTCGATGTCCCCTTCTCCCGCTCCCGCTCCGGCTACGGCTCCGACGACCTCGGGGGCTCCCGCGCCCGGCGAGCGCGACTCGCGGCGTCTGTACCTGCGGGCGCGCGGGGCCGTCGCAGACGGCCAGTATCGCGAGGGGCTCGATCTCTATCGGCAGGTCATCGAGCGGATGCCCGAGGACGCGGTCGTCCGATACGAATATGCCCAGCTTCTCCGCGACTTGAACGTCCAGGAAGAGGCGGTGCGCCAGGCCCGCGAGGTCGTGCGGCTCGATCCGAAGATGCCGGAAGGACACCGGCTGCTCGGAATGCTCGAGCTCGCCGCGGCGGAGAAAGATCCCGCGCGTCTCGACCGCGGCATCGAGGAGCTTCGAAGCGCGCGGCGTCTGGCGCCGGACGACATGGCGACGACAGCCACTCTCGCGCGCGCTCTCCTGGCGCGGGGACGGCCCGGAGAAGCGGCGGCGCTGCTCGACGAAATGCCGGAAACACGCACGCAGTCCGCGCTGCTGCGGATGGCGGCCGAGGCTCGCGCGAAGAGCGGCCGCTCCCGCGAAGCCGCGGGGCTTTACGAGCGGCTGCTCGAATCGGCGCCGACGGATCGCGAGATCGCCGCGGCGCTCGTCGACGTCTACGAAGACGACGACCGCTACGACGACGCGCTGAAGCTCCTGGGCTCGATGAAGGAAAAGGATGGCGAGAACCAGGCGGTCGAGGAGCGAATCACCCTGGACCTCGCCAGGGCGGGACGCTTCGACGAAGCCGAAAAGCGAGCACGGGACCTGGCGACCAGCCGCCCCGAGAACCGCGACATCCGCCGGCTCCTGGCCCAGGTGCTCTTCGAGAAGGGAGATGTCGCGGGAGGCGAGAAGATCCTGCGCGATCTGCTCCAGACGGACGCGGCGGACGAGATGTCGCGCCGCGCGCTCGCGGGCGAGCTCCTCCGCGAGCGCCGATTCGACGAGGCTCGCGTTCTGTTCGACGACAGCCTGAAACGCGCCGGCGCGGACCCCAAGCTCGCCGAGCAGCGGCTCTGGGCGACGCGCGAGCTCGCCTACGCCTCGTATCTCCGGAAGGACTACGCGGGCGCCAGGAAGGCCCTCGAACCGGTTTCGATCTCCGGCAAGACGGTCGATGCGCGCGCGATGCGGCTTCTCCTCGCGGTCGCGCGTGACAGCGAGGACTTCCCGGGCGGGCTCGCCCGCGCGCGAGCCGCGCTCGCGGCGGAACCGTCCAATGCCGAGTGGGAGTCCGCGGTCGCGGAATTCCAGTACCGGAGCGGCGACCGTGCCGGCGCCACCGCGACGTTCACGAAGATGGCGACCTCCTCCGAGCTGCAGCGCGTGATGGCCGCGGCGGATGCGGAAGCCCGTCTCAAGGATTACTCCGGAGCGGCGAAGCTCGCGCGCGAAGCCGCGCAGCGCTTTCCGGACAGCACCGAAGTGCAGTTCCGCCTCGCCTCCAGCCTCGAACGCGCGGGGACGTCGGCCGAAGCGGAGAAGATTTTCCTGCAACTTCTCGACGCCAAACCAAACGATGCCGCGACCCAGAACTACCTCGGTTACATGTGGGCGGACAAGGGAGTGCATCTCGAGAAAGCGCGCGACATGCTGGAAAAGGCCGTGGCCCGGGAGCCGCGCAATGGCGCCTACCGGGATTCCCTCGGATGGGCGTATTTCCGGCTGGGGAACTACGCGGCCGCGGAGAGAAACCTCCAGGAGGCGCAACGCCGCGACCCCGACGACGCCACGATCGCGGAGCATCTCGGGGATCTCGCGGAGCGCCAGGGCCGGATCGAAGAGGCGGTGCGCTACTGGGAGCGCTCGCTCACCTTGAAGCCCGACGAGCCGGAGAAGATTCGGGCGAAATTGAAGAATGCGCGCCCGAGGCTGACGGGGAAGGGCTGAGATCGCGGACTCATGAGGCGGGCCCGGGACGCGGAAGGCGGGAAGGGTGAGAAGGCTGACCGCCCGCGACGCCGCCGGTCCGGGCCGGTTTCGAGGGTTTTCCGTTGCGCCGCGTGTCCCTTCTGATCATGGCATGGCGGCCGTTTGCCCGCTTTCGCGTGTCTCTCGCGGCGGCGGCTCTCGTCGTCCTCGCCGGGTGCGCGTCACGGGGCGCCGCCCCCCGACAGTTCGGCGCCGCCGGCCCCGAACAGGCTCTGCGCGCGCTGTCGGCGTGGCGGGCGGCCGTCGCGCGTTCGGAGACCCTCGGCCCGACCCGGCTTCTCTACGACGCGAAAGTCCGGCAGGGGCTCGGCTCCCTCTCCGGAACGCTGGCCGTCTCGACGGACCCGGTCGGCGCCACTCTGACCGGAGCGTTCGGGACGACGCTCGCCACCTACGCGGAAGGAGCGCTGCGCGGAGAGAAGTTCGCGCCGGTGGCGATCGAGGCCGAGCCGCTCCTCTGGATGCTCGCGGGGGTCTGGAAATCGGGGACGCCGGAAGTGCGAGGATTTCAGGGGGAGGACGCCCTGCTCGGGTGGGACGGCGACGTTCGCGCGCGAGCGGTCCTGAACGTCCCGGCCGCCCGGTTCACTTCGCTGACCGTGGAGCGCGGCGGAAAAACGCTCGAGGCGACCTACACCGGGACCTTCGATCCGTGGCCTTCGCGTCTCGAGATCCGCGACATGTCTTCCGGGAGCAGTCTGCGGCTGACCCTCGTCGGACGGGAGCAGCGGTGACCGAAGCGGCCGGTGCCGACCGCGTGCTTCGCGCGTTCGCGCCCGCAAAGATCAACCGGGAGCTCCGCGTCGGCCGCCTCCGCCCGGACGGGTTTCACGAGATCCTCTCCCGATTTTCTGCGATCGACCTCTGCGACGAGATCGAGGTCGAGCCGGGCGGCCTTCAGGGCCTACAGCTCTCGATGGCCGGACTGGCGCTGGCGCCCGGGGAGGACAACCTCGTGTTGCGCGCCGGCCGCGCGCTCGCTGCGAGGCTCCGGATCTCTCCGCGGGCCACGATCCGGCTCCGGAAGCGGATTCCGATCGGCGCGGGTCTCGGAGGCGGCAGCTCGGACGCCGCGGCAACCCTGCGCCTCCTCCGGGCGCTGTGGGCGCCCGACCTGCCCGATGAGGACCTCCGCGAGATCGCTTCGGCGCTCGGAAGCGACGTGCCCTACTTCCTGACGGGGGGCGAAGCGGACGTTTCAGGGCGCGGGGAATCGGTCGAACCGCGGCCGGATGCGCCGCCGGCGGAGCTTCTGCTCCTCATTCCCCCATTTCCCCTGTCCACGGCCGAGGTCTTCGCCGAGCACGCGCGGCAAACGTCCGAGGAGCCGGCGCTTCCGGAGCGGCTCGAAATCGGTTCGGGCTCGAAATTCTTCGGACCCAATCAGCTGGCATCCGCCGTGCTAGCAGTCAAGGGTGTGATGAAGGCCTACCTGAAGTCCGCCGCGCTGGCTGCAACCGAGGCGGCGATCACAGGATCCGGGTCGACGATCATCCTCTTCGGCGCGGGAGCCGGAGCCGAAAAACAATTGGAACGAGATCACCCTGAGGCGACTCTGCTGCGAGCCCGGACTCTTGCCCGCCGGGAATACGACGAGCGGATTCGCCCTGCCGGAGGTTCCCAATGGAGATCACCCAGGTAAAGGTTTTTCCGGTTGAGGAAGAGAAGCTCAAAGCCTACGTCTCGATCGTTCTCGATGACTGTTTCTTGGTCTCCGACCTCAAGGTCATCCACGGCCCGAACGGGCTTTTCATCTCGATGCCCTCCAAGCGCAAGAAGAATGGCGACTTCAAGGACATCGCGCACCCCTTGAACCGCGAGACGCGGGAGCGAATGGAGCGCCGGATCCTCGATGAATACGAGCGCGCGAGGCAGGCGCCTCCGAGCGCCGACCCGGCGGGCGACTACGCGCAAGCCAACGCCGGCTTCGAGCAACAGAGGATTCAGACCGTCGGAAGCTGACGGTCGTCGTCGCGCGGCGACGCCTTCGGCGACGTTCCCTCCCTTCTGCGCGCAACCTCGCTGACTGAGAGTTCCCGCGCTGCGGGCTCGCCACGGCTTCGGCAAGACCCGGGGCCGGGCGAACCGGGCGGGGGAAGTAGACTGGTGGAGCCGCACCGAATGGGGCGTCGCCAAACTGGTAAGGCACCGGCCTTTGGAGCCGGCATCTGAAGGTTCGAGTCCTTCCGCCCCAGCCAACCCGTCGCAGGCTTCTCCGCGCGCGCCGAAAATCCGGGACACGGGCCTGCGCCCGGGAGAGAATCCCCAGCCAGGGGGTGAAGGATGGCTGAGACGGTGAAAAAGGCGCTGTGGGTCGTTTTAAAGGCGAAGCCCGGAAAAGAGCAGGACGTCGCGAACTTCCTCCGCGGTGGGCTCTCGATCGTGCAGGGAGAGCCGGCGACAACGACCTGGTACGCGATCCAGCTCGGGCCCTCTACCTTCGGAATCTTCGACACGTTTCCGGACGACGCCGGTCGCGACGCTCACCTCTCCGGGCAGGTCGCGGCGGCACTCATGGCGAAGGCGCCGGATCTTCTCTCCGAGGCGCCTTCGATCGAAAAGCTGGACGTCCTCGCCGCGAAGCTTTCGGGGAAAGGGTAGCGCGGGTAGAGCGCGGGGGCGAGCCGCTCGCGAGGAGGATCCGGAGACCACGCCCCGAGGCGGTGGCGCGAGCTTCCCTCAGTGAGCGGTCTTCGGATCCGCCGTCGCGTCCGGGTCGAACGCGGAGTACTCGAGCAGCGGCACTTCTCCTGAGACCGGGTTCTTGCGGCGCCGCCACCAGTAGCGGTGGTCGTCTGTCAGGGGAACGGGATTCACCGCGCAGTCGACCACGTGCCACACGTCGACGTCGAGAGGCTCCGGGATCGGGATGTCCTTTCCGCAAGTCGGGCACGTGATCACGGGTACGGTCGCTTCGCTCATGGGCGAATTCTACCGTTGCGGGTTTCGCGCGAGCGGCGGCCGACGCGAACGCCGTCGCGCTCACGAACGACTACATCGCGCGCACCCACGGGGACGCCAACATGTTTGCCACGCTGTTCTTCGGGGTGCTCGATCCGAAGACGGGGCTGCTGGCCTACATCACCGGAGGCCACGAGCCGCCGGTGTTCATCACGGCCGGAGGATCAGTCACGCGGCTGCCTCCGTCCGGCCCCGCGCTCGGCCTGGCGCCCGAACAGCATTTCGAGGTCCGCCGCGTCGAGATGCACGCCGGCGACCTTTTTCTGGGGTTCACGGACGGCGTGACGGAGTCGCGATCTCCCTCCCGGGAGGTCTTCGACGAGCAGCGTCTGCTGGCGCTGCTCTCGCCGCGTGAAGCCTCCGCCTCCGCGCTGCTTGCCCGGATCGAGGCCGCTGTCTCGGCCCACGCCGCGGGGGAGAAGTCGTTCGATGACGTCACGATGCTCGCGGTGAGGCGAAGCGTAGGATTGGGAGATGCGTAAACTCATTTTCGTCGTCGCTCTGCTCGCCTTCTCTGTCTCGTGTCAAAGTTCCGGGGCCAAGCCGAACGGCCCGTCCGGCGCGAGCGGGACCGGAACGACCGGAGGAACTACGGTCAGCGGCACCGGCGCGACAAACGAGCCGGCTACGCCATACGGCCTTCCACGCGAAACCCCGATTGGAGGAGACCGTCCCCGGCCAACGGTGACGTCTCCGCCCTCGAACATTCCACCGACACCCAGGGCCTGATCCCGACGACTGCCGACGTCCACCCGCGCGCGGGGGGAGGGAGCGAAAGGGAGCGGAGCTTCGCGTCCGCCGAGGTGGCGGCTAAGCTCGCCCCGAGAGGAGTCTCCCGACCAGAGGGAGGGAGGAGCCTCTCGAGACGGGAGCCACAGCGAACGAAGCGACGAGGCGGGCGGTCGAGGCCGCATCCGGCCGAGCCGCTCGCCGGTGCCGGTCGCCCGCCGGCGAACGGCATGTCCCGAAGTGAGCGAAGGCGACGTAGAATCCCGCTCACTTGGTGCCCAACTTCTCTTACGGCGACCTGAAGATTTTTTCGGGGCGGGCACATCCCGCGCTCGCGCGCGAGATCTGCGCTTATCTCGAGATCCCCCTCGGTCAGCTGACGCTCTACAACTTCTCCGATGGGGAGAACTACTGTCAGATCGACGAGAACGTCCGGGGCGCCGACGTGTTCATCGTCCAGCCCACGAGCTCACCGGTCAACGATCACGTGATGGAGCTCCTGATCCTGCTCGACGCGTTCCGGCGCTCGTCCGCCTCGCGGATCACCGCTGTGATGCCTTACTTCGGGTATTCACGGCAGGACAAGAAGGATAAGCCGCGCGTGCCGATCGCGGCAAAGCTGATGGCGGACCTTCTGACGGCGTCGGGGGCCGACCGAATCCTGACCATGGACCTCCACGCCGCGCAGATCCAGGGATTCTTCGACATCCCCGTCGACCACCTGTTCGCGGCTCCCGTCCTGCTCGACGCGATCCGGAAAATGGAGCTCGAGGACCTCGTGATCGTGTCTCCGGACGTCGGCGGGGTCGCCCGCGCCCGCGCCATCGGCAAGCGGCTCGGCGCCTCCCTGGCCATCATCGACAAGCGCCGCACCGGCAAGAACGAGACGGAAATCTTGAACGTGGTCGGCGAGGTCGAGGGAAAAGACGTCCTGATCCTGGACGACATCATCGATACGGCGGGGACGATGGTGCAGGCGGAGGCGGCGCTTCGGGAGCAGGGGGCGAAACGCACCTATGCGGCGGCGGTTCACGGGGTCCTGTCGGGCCCGGCCATCGAGAGAATCGAGGGATCATCGCTTCAATCACTCCTGGTGACGAACACGGTGTCCGTCGAGGCGGCGTTGGCCCGCTGCCCGCGGATTCACCCCCTGTCGATTGCGCCGATCCTGGGGGAGGCGATCCAGCGGATCCACGACGGAACTTCCGTCTCGTCCCTCTTCGTCTGAGCGCGACCCCCCCGGTCTTCCTTTTCCTCCGGCCTTTTCCTCCGATTTGTGTAGAATGACGCCCCTTTTTCGCCTTTCGTCTTTCGCCCTTCGCCTGTCTTCGTATAGGATCCAACGTTTTGCGCGGCGTTTCGCGCGGGGAACAGCATGAAAACCATCGAATTAAAAGTCGAACGCCGGTCCGAGAGGGGCAAGAACGAGGCCCGACGCACGCGCGTCGCGGGCCGTATCCCGGCGATCGTTTACGGGGCCGGCAAGGCGAACGTGCCGATCTCGGTCGACCGCAAATCTCTGTCGGACGCTTTCCGCAACGGGGCAGGAGAGAACGCGATTTTCCTGCTCAAGCTCGCGGGCTCCGACCAGAGCCGCCACGCGATGATCAAGGAGCTCCAGAAGGACCCTCTCTCGCGCAAGGCGCTGCACATAGACTTCGTGCGGGTCATGATGGACGCGAAGATCCGCGTCCGCGTCTCGATCGAAATCGTGGGGATCGCCCGCGGTGTCAAGACGGACGGCGGCATCCTCGACATGGTCACGCGTGAGGTCGAGGTCGAGTCCCTTCCCGGCAACATCCCGGCCCACCTTCCCGTCGACGTGTCCGACCTGGGGATCGGCGACGCCATCCGGATTCGCGAGCTGAAGGCGCCGGAAGGCGTCGAGATCGTCGACGACCCGGAGAAGGTTCTCGTCCACGTCGCGCAGCCGACCCTCGAAGCGGAGCCGGTGGCGGCGGCTGAGGGAGCCGAGACGACGGAGCCTGAGGTCCTGAAGAAGGGCAAGGTCGTAACGGACGAAGAGGCCGCGGCGGGCGACGAAAAGAAGCCCGAGAAGAAGGCGGAAAAGAAGGAGAAGTAGCGCCTGCGCGCGATCGTCGGCCTCGGGAACCCCGGGGATCGATACGACGACACGCGCCACAACGCGGGGTTCCGCGTCGTGGAGGCGCTCGCCGCAGCGGAAGGAATTCGGATCCGGTCTCGGGAATGTCAGTCTCGGGTGGGTCGCGGAAACGTCGGGAGCACCCCGGTGCTGCTGGCGCTTCCCCAGACCTACATGAACGCCTCGGGTGAGGCGGTCTCGGCTCTTTGCAAGAAAAACGGCATCGATCCCTCGGAGGTCTGCGTCGTCTCAGACGACATCGACCTGCCCCTCGGGACCCTGCGTATGCGCGCGCGGGGCTCTGCGGGGGGGCAGAAGGGGATCGCTTCCATCGTCTCGGCCCTCGGGACGAGCGACTTTCCGCGATTGCGTGTGGGCATTCGCGGCGAGCGCTACTCCCGGGAGCGCGATCTCGGCGATTACGTGCTCGAGCCCTTTGCGAAAGGGGAGCGCGCGATCTTCGAGGACGCGATCGGCCGCGCGGTCGAAGCGCTCTTAATCTGGCTCACCGACGGAATCGACGCCGCCATGAGAAGCGCGAACCCTAAACCTTCCTCTCCGGCTCCCGCCTCGGAGCCGGATTGACATCCATGAGGAGGAACGCATGAGGCTGTACGACATCGTCATCCTGGTGACCCCGGATCTCTCCGAAGAGGACGCGGCGAAGCTGACGTCCGACCACAAGAAAATCCTGACCGACGGCGGCGCGGAAATCGTCAAGGACGAGCCGTGGGGCCGCCGGCGCCTCGCCTTCCCGATCCTGAGGAAGAAAGAGGCCTTCTACCACTACGTTCAGGTGAACTCGGACCCGCCCGCGATCGCCGAGCTCGAGCGTCGGCTGAAGCTCTCCGACCAGGTCCTGCGGCACCTCGCGGTCCGAGCCGACGAAGAGTTGAAGCGCGCGGCCAAGAGCGCCGAAAAGATCAGGCTGAAGCAGATCAAGCGTCCCCCTCGTCCGGCTCCGGTCGGAGCGGAGGGCTCTGCGTCCGGCGGCCCCGGCCCTTCGGGTGGATTCGGAGATCGGGATCGGGATCGCGACCGGGACCGCGACCGGGATCAAAGGAGTGACTCATGACCGCCATGCCGAGCCGCTCGGGAGGCCGCGGGGCCGCGAAGGACCGCGACGGCAAGACTCCAGGCCGCAAGAAGTTCTTCGTCCGCCGCCGTAAGGTCTGCAAGTTCTGCGCGGAGCACATCGAGTACGTCGATTGGAAGGACATCAAGTTGCTCCAGGGGTTCATCCCCGAGCGCGGCAAGATTCTCCCGCGCCGTATCTCGGGCACGTGCGCACTGCACCAGCGCAAGCTGCAGACCGCGATCAAGCGCGCTCGATCGATCGCTCTCCTGCCTTACGCCACGGACTGACGCACGGAAACCCCTCTCTCGCGTCGAGGTTTTCAGCCGGGGCCGCGGGGTGGCCCGATCCCGGCTGAGAACGCCTGACGGGACCGCCGATGTCCACACCCGCGCCGGAGACGGTCCCGCCGCCGGAGTCTCGTCCGCCGGTTCCCCCGTTTGCCGAGACCCTGCTCGCTGCCCTGGCTTCCGCCCTGCTGTTCTCGCTTTTCCTGCTCCTGCCTCTGGCGGGATCCGCCGCGCTGGCGTTTGCGGGCGTGCCTCTCGTGCGGCTCGCGCATCGCCGCGGCCTCGGCCCGGGAATCGCGGCCGCCGCTCTCTCCTCGGGGATCCTGGCCGCGCTCGGATGGACCACGGGCGGGGTGGGGGACGCGGCCGCGGCGGCCCTCCTTGCGGCGGTATCGATGGCGCTGCCCGTCCTCTTTGCGGGGTGGGTCCGCCGCGGCGCCTCCGCCTCCACGGCCTTTCTGCTTCTTTGCGCCGCGGGTTTCGCCCTCTTGAGCGGCGCGCTTCTTCTGCGGGAGGCGACGGTCGGACGATCCATCCGGACCGAGATCGGCGCCGCCTTCGACGCCATGTCCCCGGCCCGGCCCCCGGCGCCGCCCGCGGGGAAACCTCCGCTCGATCCGGAAACGGCCGCACAACTGAAGGCCACCTTCACCCGCTTCAAGGAATTCGCCCAGGCGTACTGGCTGGGGTTGGTCGGCGCCTCGTGGGTTCTGGCGGCCGCGATCGCCTATTTCGTAGGAGCCTGGAGCGCGCGTCCGGCGCCTTCCGCGGAGCTGACGCGCTTCGAGAGGCTCCGGGTTCCGGCGCCCGTCGTGGCGCTGTTTGCCGCGTCCGGCGCGGGATTTGCGCTCCTGCCGGGAGCGGGTCGGGCCTGGTCCGGCGACCTCCTGCTACCCCTGTCGGCCTTGTATTTTCTGGCCGGTCTCTCTATCATCTGCCACTTCGCCCGAAGGTGGTTTCGGGCGCGGATCCTCCGCGCTGGTCTCTATGCCCTGGTGGTCTACTTCCCGTTGAACGTGGCAGTGGGTCTCCTC
>JBBROA010000061.1:0-25341 GCA_038229875.1 Thermoanaerobaculia bacterium
CTCGAGACGCTGGCGTCGCGCGGCACGTTCTATGACCCGCAGGTCTGCCTCGTCTTCCGCAACTACCTCGACAACAGGCCGCGATTTCTGGGGATCGGCAACTACACGCAGGAAGGGTTCGCCGCGATGGAACGCGCCCTTCCGACGGCCGCGGCCGCGTTTCGCCAGGCTCTCGCGACGCCGGGGCTCAGGATCGTCTTCGGAACGGACGCGGTGGCGGGCGCGCACGGCCGCAACGCGGAGGAGCTGATCTGCCGCGTTGCGGCCGGCCAATCCGCCCGCGCCGCCCTCGTCTCGGCCGCCTCCGGGGCGGCGCGCTCCCTCTCGCTCGACAAAGAGGTGGGCTCTCTCACGCCCGGCCTCGACGCGGACATCATCGCGGTGGCGGGGGACCCGGAGAGCGACATCACCGCGATGTCGCGCGTCGTGTTCGTGATGCGCGGCGGCGTCGTTTACAAAGACGCGGGGCGCGCCCGGGTCGTCAAGCGGATCATGGCGCCTAAGCCCCGCAAACGCGGCGGCGAAACGGTCCCGGTCCCCGACCCGTAGCTCGAGCCCGCCGCTCCGAACGGACGCGCCGGACCTAGTCCCGGCGCGCGGGGCTAAGTGTTACCGCCCCCGCCCCGGATCCCGCCTCGCCGGAAGCCGCCGGCGGCGGGCCGGCAGCGCCCACCACCCCGAGCGGCTTCAACTCCCGCGCCGTGAGCGCGTCGAGCTCCGCCGAAACGTCGTTCAACTCGCGACGGAGGGCCTCGACGCGCTCCACCTGGTACCGCGCGGGCTTTCCCTCCCAGCCGTTCAGCGCGCCGTAAACCGTGTCGAGGTTTTCCCGGATGCGCTCTTCCCCCGTGATGGCTCCGCCCTCTTTCGTCGCGACGATCTTCCGCTTCGCCTCTTCGAGCGCCTTGACCGCTTCGCGCAGCCTTCTGCCGGAAGGGTCCGTCTCCGGGACCGCTTTCGCCTTTTCGGAAGCCGCGCGCCGCGCCGCGTCGATCCGATCGACGAGGGCGCTCATGTCGTTGAAGAGTGCGTGCGCCTTCATAACCGCTTCGAACTGCTCCCGCCGGTCCGCCGCCGTGTAGGTCGCTCGGCGGTCAACGCCGATCTCGAGCTTCGTCTCGATCGACGCGTCTCCGCGGGTGAGCCGGACGGTGTACGTGCCGGGAGGCACGCGAGGCCCCTGCGAGGCGCTGAACGCGATCTGGGCCGCGCGCGGAACGCGGGGCGGCTTGACCTGCATGCCCCAGGCGACACGATTCAATCCCCGCCGCTTCGTCGCGGAGATCGTATCCACGACCTTTCCCGCCGAATCCAGGATCTCGAGCCGGATGGGGCCGAAGAGATGCCGCGTCTTCAGGTAATACGTCACGATCGCCCCGCCGGCCGGATTCTGGCCGACGAACGTCGCGTCGCCCTCGGGCCAGCCGCCGTTAGCGGGCATCCGCTGCTGGACCGGGCGCCCCGGAAGGAACGCGGCGTCGCGCGCCATGGTCTCCGCGGTCAGGGTCCTCAGCGGGGTCAGGTCATCCACGATCCAGATGCCGCGTCCGTGAGTCGCGAGCACGAGGTCGTGGTCGCGGCCGTGAACCTGGAGATCGCGAACCGCGACCGCCGGAAAGTCGTTGCCTCTGAACTGACCCCACGTCTTCCCGTCATCCGGAGAGATCCAGAGACCGAATTCCGTCCCGAGAAAGAGAAGGCCGGGTTTCACTGCGTCCTCGCGGATCACGTGCGCATACCCGCGCACGCCCTGATCCGGGCCGACGATGCGGGTCCACGTTTTCCCGAAATCTGCGGTTCGGTAGACCCACGGAGCCATGTCGCCGAAGGTGTGGCGGTCGAATGCCGCGTACGCGGTGCCCGCATGGAAGCGGCTCGCCTCGACCCAGCTCACCCACGACGCTTTCGGAAGCCCCGAGACGTTGCCCGCGACGTCGTTCCAGGTTTTGCCCGCGTCCCGCGAGATCTGGATGTTGCCGTCGTCCGTGCCGATCCAAAGCACCTTTCCGTCGAGCGAAGACTCGGAGATCGAATAGATCGTCGTATGCATCTCGGCCGACGAGTTGTCGACGGTGACGCCGCCCGACTGTTCCTGCTTCTGCTTCTCCGGATCATTCGAGGTGAGGTCGGGAGAGATGCGTTCCCACGTGTCGCCGCGGTCGCGCGATCGGAAGAGAAACTGCGCGCCGATGTAGATCGTGCCCTTCGCGGTCGGGCTCGCGGAGATCGGCGTGTTCCAGTTGTAGCGAAGCTTCTCCTTGTATCCGGCCTTGGGCTGGATGTCGCGCGAGGCGCCGGTGCGTCGGTCGATGCGGGAGATGTATCCGCCCTGCGACTCGGCGTAGACGGCGTCAGGATCCGTCGGGTCGGGGACCGTCCAGAAGCCGTCCCCGCCATAGAGGTTTTCCCATCGCGCATTGGTGATGCCGCCGGGGTGCGAGGAGTCGCCGACCCAGGAGCTGTTGTCCTGCAGTCCGCCATACACCTGGTACGGGTCTTTGGCATCGACGCTCACATGGTAGAACTGCGAGATCGGCAGGTTCTGCGATTTGACCCAGCGGTTTCCACCGTCCTGGGAAATCCAGAGGCCGCCGTCATCCCCGGCGATCACGAATTTCGGATTCAGCGGATCGATCCAGAGGTCGTGCCAGTCCCCGTGCGAGCCGCGCCCCCCGCTTCCGGAGAAGCTGCGGCCGCCATCCTCGCTGACCGTCAGGTTGCCGCCCGGCTTGAAGACGCGATCGGGGTTGGTCGGGTCGACAACCAGGCGCGCGAAGTAGAACGGCCGCCAGATCATCGACTGGCTGTCATCTCGCCGCTCCCACGTTTTCCCTCCGTCCGCGGACCGGTAGAGCGCGGAGTGTTCGGATTCGACGAGCGCATAGACGACTCGCGGGTCGGAAACCGCCGCCGTGACCTCGACGCGTCCCCACGGCTTCAGAGGGAGTCCGGTGTTCGTCTTGTCGGTCAGCTCTGTCCACGTCTTTCCACCGTCGGCCGAACGGAAGAGACCGCTGCCGCTCGCCGCCGCCGCGCCGTCGCCGCCGGAACGGAACGTCCAGCCTTTGCGGCGGAAATCCCAGAGGCCGGCGAATACCACGTCCGGGTTCTTTGCGTCGAGGGTGACACCGGAGCAGCCGGTCGAGAGGTTCGAGCCCTTGAGGACGAGCGACCACGATTTGCCGCCGTCGGCCGTCCGATACAGCCCGCGCTCCGCGCTGTCGCTCCAGAGGCGGCCCGGAACGCACGCGTAGACGACGTCGCCGTTCTTCGGGTGCACGACGATCCGCGTGATGTGCTCGGATTCCGGCAGTCCCATGTTGGTCCAGGATTCGCCGCCGTCCGTCGACTTGTAGATCCCGTCTCCCACCGAGACCGAGTTGCGCATCCACGACTCTCCGCTGCCGGCCCAGACCGTCGAGGGATTCGAGGGATCCAACGCCAGCGCGCCGATCGACTGAACGGTCGCCTTGTCGAACACGGGCTTGAACGTGGTGCCGCCGTCCGGAGACTTCCACACGCCGCCGCTCGCCGCGCCGACGAAGAGAGTCGTCTTTCCCCCCTCGGTGCGCGCCGCGACCGCGGAAACGCGGCCGCTCATCGTGGCCGAGCCGATGTTCCGGATGCCGAGCCCCGACACGACTCCGGAGTCGAAGACCGGGCGTCCCGCCGCCGCCGCCGGCGGGGCGGGTTTCGCCGCCGCCGCGGCAGCGCCCGCGCGAACGGGCTCGGAGAGGACGGACCGGTTGATGGTCGCCCCGGCCGCGGGGAAGCGGAAGAGCGTCTCGGGGATCTCGACGTTGCCCTCGGCGCGCTCCACCGACACGCGGGCGGATCGCGGCGCCCCCTTGCGGCCGGACTCGATCGAAAACGGGACCCAGAGCCCGTCCACCTGTTCGTAGCTGCCGAAGTCTGTCTCGGTGACTTTTTCCGCGCCGCGGACGTGGACGGTCGAGACCACGCGGATCTCCAGGAAGTAATCCGGGTCGAGGTAGACCTCCTTCGAGTCGCCGTTCTTGAGTGCCACGCGCAGCTTGTGCGCGGGAGTACCGTCCACGTCCTCGGTGCCGAGGTATTCGACGCGGTGGCCCTTTTCCCGCCACCCCACGAGCGGGCCGTCGATGTCCGCGTCCTCGGCCATTTCCTTCGCTTCGTCGGCAGAATTGCGCTGCGCGTCGCGTCGGCCCTGGAACGGGTCGAGGCTCCAGCTCTCCTTCCCGTCATAGCCGTCTACGGCCGTCAGTCCCTGGAGGGTGACCTCCGTCCGGATCATCGCGGGGCGCTTCTGGACCTGCCCCCATCCCGCCTCGAGCCGCCCGTCGCCGAAGCCGAACACGATCTTTCCGGTCAGCCGGAGAGACCGCACGGCCTGCATGCGAGCCGCGCCGCCGCGCGCCTCGAGGTTGCGCGCGAGCACCTCGTCGAGAGTGAGCGCTCCGGCGGCGCCGGAGGCGAGAAGAAACACGGCGGCGAACGCCGCGGAAAGTGAGCGCATTCGGAAGTCCTCCTGAAGGGGGGTGATTATAGGAGGGGCGTGCGCGCCGCTCACGTCACGGGCACGGCTGGCTGTTGCAGCGCCCCTCACCTCACTCTCTAAGCGGCGCGCGGGAGAGGGCGCAGAGCTGCGCGTCACGCTGTTAGCGAAGTTGCCGCTATCCGGGAGAGGCCGATACGGCGCTCGAGATCGCCGAAGCGGCGCGCTCGAGAAAGGCGCGGTCCTCGTCTCTGAACGCGTCCAGGCGGTCGCTTTCGACGTCGATCAGGGCGCGGGCGCGGCCGGTGACCGCATCGATCACGGGAACGACGATCTCCGAACGTGTCCCTGCGAACGCCTCGAAGTAACGTGGATCGCTCGCGACGTCTCCGACGACGACAGTCTGCCGGGTCCGCGCCGCTTCCCCGCACAGCCCGTGCGAGAGGGGGAATTTCGGATGCGCGGGCGCCGCATCTCCGCTCCAGGCCAGGAGCGCGATCTCTTTCTCGCCGGCGTCGTAGATGCCGACCCAGCGGTAGCCGCCCGCCGTCCGCAGCGCCTCCGCCACGCGCGCGTATTTCTCCCGGCGGTCGCCCGTCCCGTCGAAAGCGCGGCGCACCTGCTCGATGACCTCGGTCTCGTCTTTCATGCCGCAGATTCTAAAGCGGGAAGCCGACCGAATTTCGTCCGCCGCCCGCGAGGTCGGCTGGGGGGTCATGGCATGCGGCCTCGGAGCCGGGGTGTGACACCGGGTTCCCGGCCCCCTTTCGAAGCGGAATGGGATCGCGACCGGCGCGTCTCATCGCGCCGACCGTCGCGTCTCGTCGCCCGTCGGTCCTGCCTCCACGTCCCTGTTCCGTTCGATGGCCATTTGTCAGCTCCCGGAGCGGCGTACGCAACGCGGAAGCCGTATACGGGGACGAGTCGCCTAGACTGTCCGGACGGAGGACGCGCCATGCGCATCTTGAACCCTCGGATTCACGGCGTACTCGATCTCGTCACGGTGGCCGCCTTCACGCTCGGCCCCCTTCTGTTCGGCCTCGGAGGAACCCCGGCATTGATCTCCTACACGCTCGCGGTGGTCCATCTCGTCATGACGCTCTCGACCCGGTTTCCCATGGGCCGGTGGAAGCGCATCCCGCTCGTCGTCCACGGCATCGTCGAGCTCGTCGTCGGGATCTTTCTGCTGATCCTGCCGACGATCGCCGGTTACGCCCCGGGCTCGCCGGCCCGCCGCTTCTACATGATCATGGGCGCGGTCATCGTCGTCGTCTGGGCGCTCACCGCCTACGGGGCAGCCGAGGGAGAGCGCCGCCCGGCGTAGCGCGCGGGCCGGCGTTTCAACCGGCCCGGAGCAACTCGACCATGTGGTGCGCGGCCGCGAGATAGGCGGGCCGCGGCGACATCCCGTACTCGCGGAGGCAGGTCTCGACGAACTTGAACGCGTGCTCGTCGCCTGTGTCGACGGCGCGGCCAACCAGGTCGCCGGATTCGGACGTCGCCGGCCGATCGAGCCTCGGAACCGGCAGTGAGAAGGCCGCATGGATCCCGGCCGCTGCCTGCCACGCGTAGCGGGCGAGTGAGTGCGCCGTTCCCGGCTCGACGAGCGGGAGCAGCAGCCGCACGGCACTCGGACCCGTGACGGTGTGCACCCACGCGATGGCGGTCGCCCGCGTCGCGTGCGCGAGGCAGGCTTCCGAAAACGCTTCGGTCGTTTCCGTCAAGAACCGCGCGGGATCACCGGAGGTGTCAACGAGATCGGCGACTCGGGCGAACGAAGGCAGATCGTCGAGCGCCCGAAGCTGGTCGTCGATCAACCCTCCCGATCGATACGAGAGTGGAAGCGCGTCCAGAGTGCTCAGGACGTCAGAGGGCTCGCGCGTGGTCGAGATGTGCTTGTGCGAGGAGGATTCGGGGAGTCTCCGGTACCGCGCGGCCCAGTAGGCGAGCCCCTCGGCGAGCTCGCGCCGCCTCGCGGCCGATTCCTCGCGCCGCAGGTTGCGGGCGGCGTACGCGGTCCGGATGACGCCGTGGAACGCGGCCGCCGAGATACCCGGCGCGAGCCGGTCGCACCAGGTCGCGAGGACCGTCGTCCAGGCCTCCTCGAGAAGCCGCGCGCGGAAGAACGCGCTCCAGTCGCCGGCGCGGTCGTACGCCCCGAGCGCTTGCGGCCAGTCCCCGATCCCGATCGGAGACCGCTCCGCGGGGCGCGCGTCCAGGCCGCGGCGGTAGCGGTCGAGCCAGGGAACCATCTCCTCGGCGCGCCCGAGGACGACCAGCGCCTCGGCCGCCATCGGGCCGTGATTCGAAAGTCCGCCTCCGTACTCGGGGCCGGTGCCTTCCAGAAGATCGAGGGCGGCCTCACGGGCGGATTTCTCGGCGGCGGTTTCCGCGGCGACGGGCGCTTCCGGTGCAGGCGCGGCGGAGGGCTCGGAGGGAGGCGCGGGCGCGGCCGGCTCCCGCGACGGACGTTCGAAGCCGACGGCGGACGCGGCGGAGCCGGCAGCTTTTCCGAAGATGCCGAAGAGCCCCCGGCGGGAATAGGTCACGAAAGGATTCTAGAAGAAGCCGTCTCGTGAGAACGGTTTCGGGACGAGGGACGTAATCAGGCGGGCCCTCCGCCCGTCCATCCAGAAGCACGCTTCGCCCGTCGAAGCTGCGGAGGTCCCATGATCGGAAGTCACAAAAAGCTGACAGGGGCCGTGCTCCTCCTCGCCGCACTGTCTGCCGCGAGCCGCTGTGCGTCCGACTCCCACTCGCGCGCGCCCGCGCCGGCTCCATCGGCAGCGCCTGCCGTCGAGGCGCCAGCGAAAACGATCCCAGCGGAGGCGCTCGCCGGGTACTGGCTGTTCGAAATGAAAACCGGCGGGCGCACGATCGAGGGAAGCCTCCGTTTCCGCGTCGAACGAGGCGTGCTCGCCGGGACGTTCACGGGGCACGACGGGAACGAACGCGAGCTCTCGAACCTCACGATGAAGGCGGACGCCGTCACGTGGGACTTCGAGGGGGCGGCGGGCCGCCAGCACGCGGAGGGGAAAATCGACGGCTCCTCGATGCAGGGCAAGATGAAGCGCGCCGCGCGCTCGCGAAACGCGGGAGGAACGCCGGGCACGGGCGATCCACAGGACCCGTGGGACCAGCCGCGAGGCAGCGGCGAGTCGGGCGGCGCAGGAGGGCGCGGCGGTGGAGGCGGACGAGGCGGCGGAGGAGGGCGGGGCGGACGGCGCGGATCCGGAGGCGGAAGCGGAGCCGCCGACGTGACGTGGAGCGCCTACAAGTCGGCGCTCGCGCCCGCGGAATCGGTGACGCCCGCGACCCCGGCGCCGACGCCCGGGCCCTGAGGGGCGAACGGCGCGGGTAGAGCAAGGCGGCGCTACCGGCGCGATCGTGACGAAGCGGAGCTGAGCGGTTGAAGGTCGGGCGGAGGATGAAGGGGCGGCGGCGATCACGAATTACCTCTTGACTCGTTCGGCGGCTTGGGAGAAAGTTGATTGAACGTTCAACCAATGACTGAAACCGACACCCGCGAACGCCTGATCGAAACCGCCGCCCGGCTCTTCCACGAGCAGGGATATGCGGCAACCGGGGTCAGCACGATCCTCCGGGAGGCGGGCGTGCACAGCGGCAGCCTCTACTACTTCTTTTCGAGCAAGGAGGACCTTTTGGGCGCGGTCCTCGACCGATACGTCGAACGTTTGAAGCCCGACATGCTCTCGCGCGCCGAGGCCGTCGCGGCGGATCCGGTCGAGCGGGTGTTCGCGCTCCTCGGCGTGTACCGCATGGGTCTCGAGATGACGTCCTGCACGCTCGGGTGCCCGATCGGGAACCTCGCACTCGAGCTCGGTGACGCGTATCCCGATTTGCGCCGGAAGGTCGAGACGAACTTCGAGAACTGGTCGGCCGCGGTAGCAGGATGGCTCCGCCAGGGAGCGGGGCGGTTCCCGGCCGACACCGATCTCGACACTCTGGCGGATTTCGTCCTCATCGTGATGGAGGGGGGGATCATGCAGGCGCGCGCCCGAAAGAGCCTAGCTCCCTTCGACGCAGCCGTAGCTTCCCTCCGCGATTACTTCGAACGTCTCTACGAAACCGGGGCAAAACCGTCTCGGACGCTCAAACCCGCAACGAAAAGGAGAAAGTGACCATGGCCCCCTTCCGCGCGACGAACGCTTCGATCCTCGCTCTGCTTCTCACGGCCGCTTCCCTGAGCGGCGAGGCGGCGGCCGTCAAGCCGGTGAACACCTTCACGGAGGGTGCGGTGAAGGTCACTGAGACGCGCTCACCCGTCAAACGGCTCGACTTCGAAGTCGTCATCCCGGCGACGGTCGAGCAGGTCTGGACGGCGGTCACGACTCAGGACGGGCTCATGACCTGGCTCGCGCCGAGCGCGAAAGTGCGTCTGGAGCTCGGAGGCGAGTGGCAGGTCTCGTTCGGCGCCGGCGCTCCCGCCGGAGGAACCGTCCTGAGCTGGCTCCCGATGGAAATGCTCGCCGTGCACGCGATGGCTCCCGAGTGGTTCCCGAACGTGCGGCGGGATCGGACGATCGCCGTCTTCCGCTTCGAGCCCGCCGGCGAGAAGCGGACGCGCGTACGCCTCGCCCAGATCGGCTGGAAGGACGGAGAGGAATGGGACAAAGCGTTCGAATACCTGGGGAAAGGAAACGCCCAGCTCCTGAACATGCTGCACCACCGGTTCGCGGAAGGCCCGACCGATTGGAAGGCGGCGATGGCGAAGTCCGCGGAAAAGAAAGACGAGGCCAGGTAATCGCGGCCGAAGGCCGGGCGGCAGGCGCCTCCCCGCCTGCGGCCCGGGTCTTGCTTTCCAGTCTAGCGCGTCGCTTCGCTGCAAGAACAGGAAGGGCTAGGATCTCTCCATGAAGACCATTCTGATTTTCGCTCTGCTCGGCGCGCTCGTCGGAGCGGTCGCCGCGTCGCTGATCGTGCCGCCGACGCTCAGTTGGTACAACGAATCGGGGTTTCTTTCGCAGCCGCAGAACGGTCAGGTGCAGGCACTGGTCAACATTCCGCAGGTGATCCGATACACCACGACGCGGCTGATCAAGGGACAGCTGATCGGAAGCGGCGTCGGCGCGCTGCTCGGCCTGGCGGTGGGGATCATGGCCGCGCGGGCCGGGGGCCGTCGGCGCGTCACGGCTCCGTCCCCCGCCCCCTCTCCGGCTTCCTCTGCCCCGCGCCCGCCCGCCTGACCGGGGTCCGGGCTCAGAGCCGGCCGATCACGGTGATCGAGACGTCGTCCTCCGGCGCCTCGTCGCCCCGGAAGACGCGTAGCTCCCGGGCGAGCGCCTCGACGAGATCGGGCGGGTAGAGCCCGGCGCCGACCCTCGCGATCGGGATCACGCGCTCCTCGCCGAACTCGACTCCCGCCGCGTCGCGTCCCTCGGAAACGCCGTCCGAATAGAGGAGGAGGCGCTCGCGGCTTTCGAGGCGGCCCGCCTCGACCTCCCACGCAAGCGGGGTCCGGATGCCGAGCGGGTACGCGCCCTTTCCGATCCGCGCGAGCACCCCGCCCTCCGCCGACAGCTTCAGGACCGGCGGATGTCCCGCGACCGTTCCCTGGTAGGCGCCGTCGGGACTGAGCAGCAGGTAAACGCACGAAAAGAAAGCCCGCGGTCCGCCGGTGCGGCAGAGGATCCGATTCAACGTCGCGAACATCGCCTCGGGAGCCGGATCGATGTCGAGCTGCGTGCGAAAGGACGCATGCGCCACCGCCATCACGAGTCCCGCCGCCATCCCGTGCCCCGACGCATCGCCGAAGAGGACCGCGAGGCGGCCGTCGGGCAGCGGCACGAAGTCGTAGATGTCGCCGCCGACGGTGTTCGCGATCTCGTTGTGGGCGCCGAGCTCCCATCCCGGAACCGAGGGCAGCGTCTTAGGAATCAGGCTCGCCTGGAGGTCGCGCGCGAGCTCGAGCTCGTCGCGGAAGTTGATCTTGTCGACGAGCTCCATCGCGAGAAGCAGCACGACGACCACGAGCGCGATGAACAGCCAGCCGTTGTCGAAGTAGAAGTGGTACTCGGTCGTCTTGAGGACGTTGCCGTGCTTCTCCGTGGAGCGCAGGAAAGATGGCCCCTGAAACGAGAAGAGCAGGCAGAGCAGCGCCGTCGCGAAAAGGACCCTCCGCGCGGGAGCGAGCCGCCGCGAAAGCCCGAACAACACCGCGTTTGACGTGCGGAAGAAGCGCTTGACGCGGCCCCCCGGACGTTCCAGCTCGTGTGCGTGGTCCGCGGTCAACTTCGCGCGGGCGCGCTGCCACTCGCGGCCATAGAGGCCCGAGATGTCCTTCCGGCCCACCGCGTGAAAGGTGGAGCGGATGAGGTCGAGCCAGTCTCTCCCCGAAGGCATGGAGCGAAGAATACCGGCTGGCGGATGCGCGAGACCGCCGCGTCACCGCCCCGGCGCCTGCCGAGATCGAGGCGGATCGGGGTCCGGGGTTGTCAGCGGTGGGGGGTGAGGGGTGAGGCCTAGGCCGAGAGGTGAGGGGGTCAGCCGGAGTTCGCCCCGATGACTGAAGTTGACCGCGGAGTACCGCGGCCGTCTCGCTCCCGCTGGTCGCTCGGCTCCCTATTTCCGATTCCCGCCCTAACCCCGAACCCCTAACCCCGGCATGGCGCGGTTCTCGCTTGTTGCTCTCGTCACGTAGCCAGGAGGAAGACGTGAAGAGTCCGATGGAAATGACGGGACACGGAAGGGTACGAACGGCTCGCTTGCTGGCGATGGCGGCGGATGCGCTCCAGATCGGAGTCTTTCCCCTTTTTGCTCCGGGTGCAGCCTCTCCGGCCAACGACGCGCTCGACGTGGCGGTCGCCGGGGCGATTATCTGGCTGGTGGGCTGGCACTGGTCATTTCTGCCCTCGTTCGTCGCCGAGCTCGTCCCGGGCCTCGATCTGGTGCCGACCTGGACGGCGGCCGTCTTTTTCGCGACGCGCGGAGCCGGCTCGGTCGAAAAGGTCCCCCGCCCGGACGCTATCGACGCCGAGGTGATCTCGTCTGACCCCGCGTCTCCGCGTTCCCGGTAAAGACGCCCGCGCCCTTTCCTCCCGCCTTCTCGGATCTCCATAGAATCCGGTTCATGACCGCCGAACACATCGGGATCGTCGCCTGCAGCGCCGAGGGGGCAGCGCTCTGCTACCGGACGATATGCCTGGAGGCGGTTCCGCGGATGGGCGAGCACGACCATCCCCGCATCACGCTCTCCGCGATCCCGATGGCCCGTCACATGGAGTTCATCCGGAAAGGCGATTGGGGAGGCGTATCGGAACTCCTCCTGGACGGCGCGGTCGAGGTGGCGCGTGCCGGAGCGTCGTTCGCGATCTGCCCCGACAACACTGTTCACGAGGCGTTCCCGGCGATGCTCTCGCGGTCACCGATCCCGTGGCTCCACATTGCCGACGTCGTGGCGTCGGATGCGGAGACTCGAGGGTACAGGCGGCTCGGAGTCCTCGGCACGCGGTACCTGATGGAAGGCCCCGTCTATCGGGAGGCGCTCGCCCGCCGCAATATCGAGATGCGCATCCCACCCGCCGCCGAGCGCGAGACGATCAATCGGGCGATCTTCGAAGAGAAGACACGCGAGATGTTCCACGAAGAAATTCAAAAACTGAAGGAAGCCGGCTGCGACGCCGCGGTCCTGGGATGCACGGAGATCCCGCTGATCGTGCGGCCCGAAAAAGCCGCGCTCCCGACCCTCGACTCGACGCGTCTTTTAGCGCGCGCCGCGCTGGATCGGGCGATCGGCGGTCCCGACTTCGCGTAAGAGTCAAATATCTACGGGACCGTTCCCGCTCTGCCCCCTCACCCCACGCCATTCGCCGCACGCGAGTCGAAGGGGTTCACTGCGGCTCTTCACGCGCAGTGGTGAATCAGCGGGAGCCGCAGCGAACGGAGGGAGCAGGCGAACGGTGGAGGCCGCAACCGGCCGACCCGTTCGCCGATGCCTTCGCCGCTCACGGCGAAGGCATCTCCCGCAGTGAGCGGAGGCGACGGTTCTCCAGGTCCTTCAGCCGCTTCTCGAGATCCTCGACCCGCTCGCGCAGCTTCCGCACGTCGTCGCGCCTCGGCATGGCGAACGCCTGGTTGTCGAAGTCGAAATGGAACGGGCGCGTGCCCATCTCCCGGCGGATCTCGCGGCCGAGCTCCCGGCCCATGCGGCCCATGTCGTGTCCGAAATCCTTGAGGTGCCCGAGCTCGCCGAGATCGCCGTGATCGCCGTCGCCGTCGCCGTCGCGCCGCTCCCGTTCCTCGACCTTGACGCTGACCGCCTTGAACGCCCTGTTCCGAACGATCTCGAGCTTCACGGCCTCGCCCGTTTCCTTCCGCGCGACCCTTCGCGCGAGCTCCCATGGAGAGGAGACGGATTCCCCGTCGACGGACGTTACGATGTCTCCGACCTCGAGGCCGGCGCGGTGGCCCGGGCTGTCCTTCTCGATCGAGCCGATCATCGCTCCGGCGTCGCGCGGCGCGCCGAAATGGAGGCGCAGCTCCGGGGTCAGGTCGACCAGGGTCATTCCGATCCTGCCGTGACCCTCGACCCTCCGGACGCGCACTCTCGTCCGCGGCGCTTCCACCTCGACGGTGTCGTTGTCGTCGGCCCGGACCCGGGACGGCCCGTCGTTGCGGCCCGACGCGGGCATGGGGAGCGGAAGCGCCAGCAGGAGCCCCGCGAAAGCGACCTTCGAAAAGCTGTTCATTCAAGCCTCCGGTTGTTTTTCCGTCGAGCCCTCCCGCGGGCCCGTTCCACCCGGAGACGGAGGCGAGTGCAGAAGGTTACGGGGGATTCGGCGGCGACCCTCCAGGCCGGTCCGCCGCGCGGGTCGGCACGCGCCCGATAGCGCGGTTAGGATGCCCACTTTCGGAGGGATCGATGGCGCCGTCAGACGACCGGGACCTGGCGCGGCGGGTCGCGCCGCTCGAGATGGATCCGGAGGAATTCCGCGCGGCCGGACGCGCCCTTGTCGATCGCGCCGCCGACCTCCTCGGATCTCTCCGCGAGAGGAAGGTGACCTCCGGAGAGTCCGCCGCGGCGCTTCGGAAGCTCCTCGGAGGATCGGCGCTGCCGGATCACGGGGTGGCGGCGAAAGAGATTCTCGAGGAGGCCGGCCGGCTCCTCTTCGATCACTCGCTCCTCAACGGGCACCCGCGGTTCTTCGGCTACATCACGGCGTCGGCCGCGCCGATCGGCGTGCTTGCCGACCTGCTGGCGGCGGCTGTGAATCCGAACTGCGGCGCGTGGGAGCTCTCGCCCATGGCAAACGCGATCGAGGAGCAGACCGTGCGATGGATCGCCGAGCTCGTGGGTTTTCCTTCCGACTGCGGCGGGCTGATGGTCAGCGGGGGCAACGTCGCGAACTTCGTCTGCTTTCTCGCCGCGAGGCGCGCGAAGGCGGGCGCTGACGTGCGCACGGCAGGTCTTAAATCGCGCGAAGGGCCGCTGACGGTCTATGCCTCGAGCGAGACCCACACCTGGCTCCAGAAGGCGGCCGATCTCTTCGGGCAGGGGACGGACTCGATCCGGTGGGTGCCGGCCGATCAGGAGCAGCGGATGGACGTCCGCGCCCTCCGGACGGCGATCGCCGACGACCGGGCGGCGGGGGCGCGGCCGTTCCTGGTCGTGGGGACCGCGGGCTCGGTGAGCACCGGTGCGATCGACCCGCTCCGGGAGATCGCCGCGATCGCACGCGAGGAGGGACTCTGGTTTCACGCGGACGGAGCGTACGGCGCGCCCGCGGCCGCCCTGCCGGATGCCTCCGAGGACCTGCGCGCGATCTCTCTCGCGGACTCGATCGCGGTGGACCCGCACAAATGGCTGTACGCGCCGCTCGAGGCCGGGTGCGTGCTCGTCCGGAACGCCGCCGCGCTGCCGGACGCGTTCGCCTACACGCCGACGTACTACGCCTTCGATCAGGGCCCCCAGGACCCTCCGCCGAACTACTACGCGCTCGGGTTCCAGAACTCGCGCGGATTCCGGGCTTTGAAAGTCTGGATGGGCCTGAAGCAGGCGGGCCGCGAGGGTTACGTGAGGATGATCGGGGACGATTGCCGCCTGGCGAGCGCGATGGCCGAGGCGATCGCGGCGGAGCCGGAGCTGGAGCTCCTGACCTGCTCGCTCTCGATCGTCACGTTTCGCTACGCGCCGGGGCGCTTGAGAACGGGAGGTCCCGAGCGAGAAGCGGAGCTCGATCGAATCAACGAGGCCCTTCTGGAGAAATGCAAGAAGGGCGGCGAGCTCTTCGTCAGCAACGCGCGGGTGGCGGGCCGATTCGCGTTGCGCGCGTGCATCTTGAACTTCCGCACGACTCTTTCGGACGTCCAGGCGATCCCCAGGATCGTCGTGGGGCTGGGACGCAACGTCGCCTCCGCTCACTCCGGGACGTGACTTCGCCGCGACGCGGCGAAGTCAGCGGCCAGCGGCTCGCCTGTCGGCTCGACCGCTGGCCTCGTCCCTCCCTTCGCTTCGGCTCCCGCATCGAGAGGCTCCTCCTTCCCTTCGGTCAGGAGACTCCTCTCGATGCGAGCTTAGCCACCAGCTCGCCGGAAGCGCAGCTCCGCTTCCTCTCCCCGCGATACGGCCTCCCCGCGGGAAGGGGAGAGGAACCCGACAAAAATCGAAGTGATCGCTCCTACTGGCTCGAGTGCGGGGTGATGTCCGTGGACGTCGCTACCTGGAACTTGCGGTAGTCGGAGTACTCGGAAAGAGCGTCGAGGCGAAGTCCCTTGAACAGGAGGAGGCGTGCGCTCCCGGAGAAACGGGCCTGCGCGGGGAGCCAGATCTCGCCATTGATCTTGCGCCGCAGGAGGGAGGCACGGCTGCCCTTGTGCAGGCGCGCCAGGACGCCGAGCCCGATCGACAGGTTGTCGACCAGCTCGGCATCGACGCGGACGAGCTGCCGGTCTTCCTCGTCGATCCATGCGCGGCCGGCGAGCACCTTGAGAACTTTGCCGGCGCGGCCGGTCGCCTCGACGTTCGGCCGCGGATGAAAGGAGAGCACGATCGCCGGGCGGCCGTCTAAAATCTCGCGGCCCGCAACCGCGATGTCGTAGATTCGAAAGACCTGCTGGACGCCCGACTCCTCGCGCTGCCTCGATTGCGCCAGGCGCGCGGCGCGCCGCCGCTCGACCTCTTCCGAAGTTCCGTCGTCCGCCACGTTCTTTTCGTGCTTCCTGTCTTCCGCCGCAAGCTCCCGCGCGTCGAGAATCCGTCCGTTCTTTTCGACCAGCCGGCGGTAAGTGTGCCCCGGCTCGAGGGAGGGATAGACCTCGTAAGTCTCGGTCTTGACCTTGCGCACTCCGCCGCGGGGATCGAGCTCGCGCTCGGTGTGTTTCTCGGTGAACGTGTACTGGTCGAGAAGGACCTCGTCGCTGTGGAGGTGCGCGCGAACCTCCTGGAGAAACGGGGCGAGGTCCGGCAGCGGTTTTTCCGCCGCGGCCGACGGGGGCGCAGAGGGAAAGGAGGTCGGAGACCCGGCCGGCGGGGTAGACGTCTGCGCGGACGCGGTGCCGAAGCCCACGACCGCGGCAAGAAGCAGGGAAGGGAGGAATTTTGCCGGCACCGGAATCCGAAACCCGCGGCCTCGCGGCGGAATTTCCAGGCCCCCGGTCGAGAGCGGGGGACTCCTCATCGCAGGCGATCGGCTGGCTGACAGGAGCGACTCCCTCTCCCCGGCGCGCGGGGAGAGGGAAAGCCCATTCGGCCGGCGCCGACGGCGACCTCGCGCCCGGCCTCGCCTCCTGAAGTATCTTTTCCGGAAAAAGAGGAGGCTTGCCGATGACGGTCGATCGCCGTGATCTGTTGAAACTCGGAGCGGGAGCGCTCCTGTCCGCCGCAGGCGCCGCGCGAGCTTCGGCTGTCCGTTCGAAGCCGCGCCCCGCGGCCGTGTCCGGCGAGATCAAGACCGGCGGCATCCGGATGATCCAGGTGGACGGGAAGTACAACGTCTGGACCAAAAAAGTGGGCCACGGAAAGATCAAGGTCTTAACGCTCCACGGCGGCCCCGGTGTGACGCACGAATACTTCGAATGCTTCGAGGACTTTCTGCCCGCGCAGGGCATCGAGTTCTACTACTACGACCAGCTCGGCTCGGCGTACTCGGACCAGCCGGACGACAAGAGCCTCTGGACCGTCGACCGCTTCCGCGAAGAGGTCGAGCAGGTCCGCTCCGCGCTCGGGCTCGAGAACTTTTACCTGTTCGGGCACTCCTGGGGCGGGATGCTGGGGATCGAGTACGCGCTCAAGTATCAGAAGCACCTGAAGGCGCTCGTCATCTCCGACATGACGGCGAGCATCGCCTCGTACGTCGAGTACATCAACCAGCTGCGGAAGAAGCTGCCGCCGGACGTCATCGCGGTGCTCGAAAAGTACGAGGCGAAGGGCGAGTACGAGGCGCCCGAGTACCAGGACGTCATGCTGAAGCGCATCTACGCGGAGCACCTCTGTCGCCTCGATCCGTGGCCCGACCCGGTGCAGAGGGCGTTCAAGCATCTCGCCGCGCCGGTTTACAACACGATGCAGGGGCCGAACGAGTTCGTCGTCAATGGCACGTTCAAGGACTGGGACCGCTGGAACGACCTCCCGAAAATCAAGGTCCCGACACTTCTCCTCGTCGGACGCCACGACACGATGAGCGTCGCCGACATCCAGAAGATGGGGCGCGCGATCCCGCGCTCGCGGGTGGCCGTCTGCGAAAATGGGAGTCACCTCGGCATGTACGACGACCAGCAGGCGTATTTCCGCCACCTGCTCGGGTTCTTCCACGATGTGGTCGCGGGGAAGATGGCGTAGGCGGTTTCGAAAGCGTTACGGCGCAGGCGAGAGCTTCACGACCAAAGCCCGTTACCTCGCGGTCGCGGAGTCCCTCGAGGTCGAGAAACCCGGAAAAGCGGGCGGGGAGCTCAGGCGAGTCTCTGAAGGGAGTCCGCCGCTGGCGGCGATGATCCCCGCGATGGCGTTCGGACGCGCGAAGCCGACGACAACCGCGGAGCTGCGCTTGTCGAGATGGCGACTCAGTGAGATCTAGCCGGCGCGCGCCCCGAGCGGGATGAGCCGCTCCGGCACGGCGAGATCGGGGAGGATGCCGTCGGACGCTCCGACGTCGAAGAGCATTCCTTCGGAGATCTCGCCGGCCATCCGCCTCGGGGCGAGGTTCACTACGAAAAGGGCCTGTTTTCCGATGAGCTCCGAGAGGTCCGGGCGTTCGAGGCGCATCCCGGAAAGGATCCGCCTCGTGTGGTCGCCGAAATCGACCGTCAGCCGGACGAGCTTTTTTGAGCCGGCCACCGGTTCCGCGCCACGGATTCCCCCGACGCGGATGTCCAGCCGTTCGAGGTCGGCCATCTCGACCGTCGGCTTCACCGGCGCCGGCGTCATCGAGCAGACGGGTGCGGCCGGATGATGGAGAACATCGCGCCCTGCGGGTCCATCAGAACCGCGAATCGGCCAGCCTCCTCGACCTCGGCGGGGGGTTTCATGATCTTTCCTCCGAGCGACTTCGCCTTCGCCGCCGCAGCGTCGCAGTCGTCCACCTGAAAGTAAACGCCCCAGCTCGACGGCATCGGCCCCATCTCGGGCGTGATCGGCATCAGGCCGCCGACTGCCCCGTTTCCGAGGAGAAGCTCGGTGTAGTCGGTCTTCACCGGATCCTGCTTCGCCGTCCACCCGAACACGTCCTTGTAGAACCTCGCCGCCGTTCCGGCGTCCCGACTGAGATTCTCGTACCAGCAGGGCGCGCCGGCTTCGCCGATGACCTTCGTGCCGATGTGGATCTTCGGCTGCCAGACAGAGAAGGCGGCCCCCACGGGATCCTGCAGCACCGCCATCCGGCCGGCGTCCATCACATCGAAGGGCCCGGCGAGGACGATCCCGCCGTGCGCCTTCACCTTCTCGACCGTCTCGTCCGCGCTCCCGACCGACACGTAACAGTTCCAGTGCGGCGGGATGCCCCGGGTCGCTTCCTCCGGGCCCATCGTGTAGAGAGCGCCGATCTCTGCGCCGCGCAACCGGAGCATCGTGTAGATCCCGGCCTCTCCCATCGAGTTGTCGACGCTCTCCCAGCCGAATAGCTTCGAGTAAAAGGTTTTCGCCTCCGGACCGTTGCCGGCCGCCAGCTCTGCCCAGCAGAAGGTTCCGGGTGCGTGACGGTCGATTCTCGGCATGGTTTCCTCCCCGGAGCGCGGGGTTTTTCCGGACCGCGCCTTCCCCGAAACCTATACTGAGATGGTGCGCGCCGCTATCGGGTTGCTCCTGCTTTGCCTGGGCTGCGCCGCGACTTCGAGGTCCCCGGCCCCGCGAGATCCCCGGCCGCCGGTTCGAGAAGTCGCCGTGACGATCGACGATCTTCCGGGCGTGTCGGTCGCGGGCTCGGCGGCGAATGCCCCGGCTCTGGCCGCGATGACCGCGCGGCTCTTGAAGACGGTCACCGATCGCCGCGTGCCGGCCATCGGCTTCGTCAACGCCGGCAAGCTCGGAGCCGCCGGCTCGCCTGCTCCGGATCGGCTTGCGGTCCTCCGCTCGTGGCGCGCAGCGGGTCTCGAGCTCGGGAATCACACCTTTTCGCATCCCGACCTGCATCGCGTCGGAATCGACGCGTTCGAGCGCGACGTGGAGCTCGGCGAACCGGACGTTCGCGCCCTTCTCGCGGAAAGTGGCTCTTCGCTGCGGTGGTTCCGCCACCCGTTCCTTCATACCGGGACGAGCCTCGCGGACAAGCGCAGTCTTGAAGCGTTTCTCGCCCGGCGGGGATACCGCGTCGCGCCGGTCACGATCGACAATTCCGACTGGATCTTCGCGCGCGCGTACTCGGACGCGCGCGACGCCGGCCGAGGAGAGCTCGCCGAGCGGGTGGCCTCCGCGTACGAGCCGTACATGACCGCGAAGTTCGACTATTTCGAACGCCAGTCGGCCGCCCTGTTTCACCGGCAGATCCGACAGGTCCTCCTGGTCCACGCCAACTCGTTGAACGCGGATCACCTCGGCGAAGTGCTGGATGCCGCGGCCCGCCGCGGCTACCGCTTCGTGAGCCTCGACCATGCACTCCAGGATCCGGCGTATGCGTCTGCGGACACCTTCATCCGCAACAACGGGATCACGTGGCTCCACCGGTGGGCGCTTTCCTCCGGGCAGCGCCCACTGCCGGACGAGCCGGCGACTCCCGCTTTCGTCCTCGCGGCCGCCGGCGTCGCTTCCGAATAGCTCGGCGAAAACGTTCGCGAGGTCTCTTCCCGCCCGCAGTCGCGGAGTGATTCCTTCTGTCCCACTCTGGGATTTTCCGTCGCAGGCGTCCTCGAAAACGCAGTGCCCGCCGTGACGATTCGCTCGGATGGCCGAACTTTTCACGACGCGGGTCGTACCAGATCACGTGCGCCGGCATCGGCAGACCGGCGAACGAAGAACCCAACATTCAGGAGGCGTATCCATGTTCCGCAAGAAAGCTCTTGCTCTCTCCGCTTCACTCCTCGCCGTGACGGCGGCCGGCTGCTCTCAGTACAAGGCCGGCAATCCCGTGCGCGTCACGAGAAACTCCGCCGACGTCGCCTCGTGCCAGAAGGTGTCGGACCTGAATGCCGGCAGCCGGACGGCCGAGAACGAAGTGGTCGGCGAGCTCGCCAACCAGGCCCGCGAAAGAGGCGCCGACACCGTCGTGCTCGCCGACGGCGCCCGGACAGGATCGGCTTATCGCTGCTCGTCCCCGAACGTCGCGGCGCGCTGAAGCGCTGCGCCGAACCCTCCCTCACGGGCCGCGACAATAAGAGTCGCGGCCCGTTTTTTCTCGGGCCGGGGAGGTTGGATGGGCCCGTTGAAAACCGGAGAGTGCGTCCGGGTTCCGGACGGACGGCCGGGACGCGTCCGCGCGCATCGAGCCGGAAAGTTCTCGGTCCGGGTGCGCAGAGAGGGGAAGACGACGAACGAGCTGCTCACCTTTGCCGCGGCGCAGCTCAAGCGGATCGATCCGCCGGAGGGATGGATGACACCCGCGGGCTACAACCGGAGGGTGGCCGCCCAGAAGCGCCGCAGAAGGGGGGAGTGAGCCGGCCCTGAATCAAAGAGAAACTTCGAAATGGAAAACCGGCCCGAAGGCCGGTATTCGGTGGCTCGCGAGAGTTCAGCGACCCTTGCCGCCGCCGCTCTTCGAACCGCCGCTCTTGCCGGTGCCGCCGCCCTGGGAGCCGCCGCCGCCGCCCTTGCCGCCGCCGCCGCCGCCCTTGCTGCCGCCGCCGCTCTTCGAGCCGCCGCTCTTGTTTCCACCCTTGGCCATCGTTGCCTCCGGTATTGCCGGGCGAAAGTGCCCGCGACCGAATTTGTGCAATCTGCGTTCCGCCCTGTCCGCGAAGTGTCGTCGCGGTTAGCGAGGCTCGATCGTCAGGTTTCCGCTCCCGGTCTCGACGTCGATCCGGATGCCCCCGCTGCCGCGTCGGTACGCGATCATGTCCCCGCTTCTGACCGTCGCGGTCCCGTCGGTAAACCCGACGTGCATGTCCCCCGAGCTCAAAGCGGCATGCGCCTCGAAGGAAGCCTCGCGGGGAATTCGGAGCGCGACGTCCCCGCTGCCTGTCCGGGCCTGCAGGCGTTCGAGGCTGCGGCCCCGCGACTCGAGCAGGATGTCGCCGGACCCGGTGTGCAGGGACACA
Organism: Thermoanaerobaculia bacterium; assembly: GCA_038229875.1. Taxonomy (GTDB): domain Bacteria; phylum Acidobacteriota; class Thermoanaerobaculia; order UBA5066; family Gp7-AA6; genus JALYUA01. Next base: position 21,113 of record JBBROA010000061.1, read on the forward strand.
TTGGCGATGTCCGCGTCCGTGATCTTGAGGTCGCCGGAACTGGTCTCGAGGGACAGGGCAGCCGCTTCCATCGAGGCGATCCGCACGTCTCCGGAGCGGCTCGCGAAATCCGCCCGCTCTCCGGAGAACCGCTCCAGTACGATGTCTCCGCTCGAAAAATCGGACTTCCAGCTCCCGTGGATGTCGGCGGCCTGGACGTCGCCGGACGAGCCGTTCAAGCGGACATTCCCGCTCAAATGATCGACTCGCACGTCGGCCGACGCCACCTCGAAGGAGAGGCGCCCCGAGAGGCCGGAGGCTGAGACCGTTCCGACGCGATTTCGAAAGGTCGCGTCGAGATCCCGAGCCGGCACCTCGATCTCGAGGTTTGCGTACAGGAGCCTTCCTCGGGTGCCGCTCACACGGTAGGTCCGGCCGTCGTACGCAAAGCTGCCATGGACCGAGTTGTTGAACAGTCCGAACAAAAAGGAGTCGTTGTCGGTGCCTCGCGATGTGCGATAGCGGATCGTGTCCTCTCCCTGCGGATAGCGGACGCGCACGACGGGCGAGGCCCCGGCCACGTTCACGGTCTCCAGCCGGAATCGGTCCGCCAGCTCCGGCGTCTCCGCATGCACGGTCGCGATGTCGACCACCCGGTCGCCGCCGCCCGCGCGGACGTTCATCCCCCCGGCCAGATTCTCGACCGCGAAGGCGCCCGCGGGCACCTCGACCCGAAGCGTGCGGGAGGTCTCGCCCGCGGCGGGGATTGCCGCTGCCAGCGATGCGGCCGCCAGAAGAGCGCGGAAGCGGAGCGATGTCATGCAGCCTCCTGAGGGGTGGTGCCGCGTTGGTCGTCTCTTCCGGGTACGCACCTTCGGGGGGAAAGTTCCCAGGGCGAGTCGTCAGGGGCGCGCGATGACGATCATTGCCCCGGCGAGAAGTGCGACCAGCACCGTCACCAGCAGGACGAGAACGCGGTCGGCGGTGGCCTTTCCCTGCTCGATCCCACGGTTTACGACGTTGTACCGCCAGGCTGCGAGGATCGCGAGCGCGCCGCCGAATGCGATCATGGCGTCTCCCACGACGAACGACGCGACATCAGGGGGAAAGCGGCGGGCCCTTCCTGTCTGCGCTCCGAGCTCGCGCAGAAAGAGACCGAACCGGTCGACCACGAACCCCAGGCTGATCATCGAGACGCACGTGCGGATCCACGCGAGGAACGTGCGCTCGTTTGCCAGGTACTCCGGGCCGCGTTTGTCGGGCGGCACGGGTGCTGTCTTCGGTTCGAGCTCGCCCGGCATATGCGGGGCCGGGTGCAAGTCCCGTTCCGCGGGCGTGGTGATGTGCCGGCCTGTTACGATTTTGCGATGAGCTTCTTCAAAGGATCTCCCGCCACTTTCCTTCTGTCGGGCCTTCTGTCAGGCGTCCTCCTCGCGCTGCCGGGAGCGCCAGCCGCCCAGCGAACCGCCGGCGGTCTCCCGTTCATCGAGGACGACTACTCCCGGGCGGTCGCGGCCGCGAAGGCGCGCCACGTCCCGATCTTCGTCGAAGCCTGGGCGCCCTGGTGACACACGTGCCGCTCGATGCAGGCCTTCGTCTTCACGGACAAGGCCCTCGCGCGGCGCGCCGGACAGTTCGTCTGGCTTTCAATCGACACGGAGAAGGCGTCCAACGCGTCCTTCACGCGGAAGTTTCCCGTCGAAGCGCTGCCGACGTTTTTCGTCCTGGATCCCGCGACCGAGACCGCCACTCTGCGGTGGCTCGGCGGGGCGACCGTCCCGCAGGTGCAGAAGCTTCTCGACGACGGGCTGCGAACCGTCGCCCGGACGAAGAGCGGTTTCGAAGAGACACTGGCGCGCGCCGACCGGCTGTTCGGCGAGGGTAAGAACTCGGAAGCCGCGAAGGCCTATCGCGAGGCGCTGGCCGCGGCTCCGGCCGGGTGGCCCCGGTACGGCCGGGCGCTCGAGTCGCTCCTGTACACGCTCGACGCGACCAGGGACCGGGAAGGCTGCGCCGCCGCGGCGCGCGACGCGTTTCCGCGGCTGAAGAACACTCCCTCCGCAGCGAACGTCGCGGGCAGCGGATTGAGCTGCGCGCTCGGAATTCCGGCCGAGAGTCCCACCCGCCGCGCTCTCGTCGAGACTCTGCGTGCCGACGCCCTGTCGGTCGTCGCTTCGCGCCGCCGTGACGTGGCCGCGGACGACATGTCCTCTCTGTATCAGGCGCTCGAACAGGATCGCGAGGAGGCGAAGGACGTCGAGGGAAGGCGTCGCGTGCTCGATCAGCATGCCGCGTTTCTGGAAGAGCGCGCCCGAGCCGCGAAGACGCCAGCCGAGCGCGCCGTCTTCGACTCGCACCGGGTGGGGGCGTACAGGGATCTCGGCCAGCCCGAGCGCGCCGTGCCGATGCTGGAGCAGTCGGAGAAGGATTTTCCGGGTGACTACAACCCGCCGGCGCGCCTGGCCGTGATCTGGAACGCGATGAAGAAACCGGACGAGGCGGCCGCCGCGTCCGACCGGGCGCTCGCAAGAGCGTACGGTCCCCGCCGGATCGGAATCCTCCAGGTGCGGTCGGACATCGAACGCGCCCGCGGCGATGCGGCCGCCTCGCGCCGGTATCTCGAAGAAGCGCTCCGTGCGGCGGAGGGCCTTCCGGAGGGGCAGCGTTCGGACCAGATGATCGCGTCTCTCAAGAAGAAGCTGGAGTCCTCCCCCTAGCGGCGCCGTGCCCCGTCATCTGGGAAACGCGGCCGCGTCGATGCCGGGGATCACGCGGAGCGCGTTCCGGTAGTACAGCTTCCTCAGGACTTCGTCCGGCAGGTCGAGGCCGTACATCTTCCAGAACGCGTGCCGCTTGCGGTAGTAGTCGAAGTACTCGTCGGCGGTCTCGAGCACGCGAAAATACACCGGATACTCGTCCGGCGCCCACGTGTCCTTACCCATCATCACGCGATCCTGGTAGCGGATGAACCACTCTCGGGCAAAGCGCGGCTGGCGTCCGAGCTCGGCCAGCACCGCGCCGATCTCGGTCGTGACATTCGGCAGCCGGTCGAGGAGGGCGCCGAGCGAGGCGAGGTCTCCTCCCATCCAGCCGAGATGGGCGTCGATGAAGGTCGTCCGGGGATGGCGTGCGAAGAGCCGGTGCTGCTCGCCCATGATCTGTTCGAAAGTCGGGAACCGGTCGGCAGGTCGCGCCCTCTGCGGGAATTGTTTCAACTCGAGCCACCGCTCGTTGTGAACGTCCTGCGGCTCGAAGAACGAGCGCGGCTCGCCCGAGTGGATCAGCACCGGGATCTTCAGGTCCGCGCACTTCTCGAACACCGCGTCGAGGCGCGAGTCGTCCACCGCGATGCGGCGGCCGGCGCGGTCTTTGAGGGTCAGGCCGAAGTTCTTGAAGATCTTGAGTCCGCGCGCGCCGCCCTGACGGACGTCGCGCTCGAGCTGTGCTGCCGCGCGCGTTCCCCAGGCGGCGTTCTCGATGCCCGAGAAGTCGAGGTTGGCGAACGTTACGAACCGACCGGGGTGACGGGCGCTCCAGTTCCGGACCCCGGCCGCGAGCGCCTCACCGGAACCGCCGCTCAGGTTCACCATCACCCTCATGCCGAGCGCGTCCATGTCGCGGACGATGCGGTCGATCTCCTCGGGACGAGCCCCGGTCTCCTGGTGGTTGTGGACGTCGATGAAGGGAAATCGCGCGCGGGGCACCCGGTGTTCGGGGACCACGAGGGTCGATTTCGGGTCGTATTCCTCGATCGACAGCGTCGCTCCCGGGGGGGCGGGGGTCTGTCCCGCCGCGCCGCCCGGGAGGAGGAGTCCGGCCGAAAGCAACGCCCCGAGGCAGGGGAGAAACCGGGCGGGTCTGGTCATTTCTCCACGTTACAACGACTGATCGCCGGGGTTTTCCCGAGGGCTCTGTGTCGTCCGGGCGGCTGTATGATTTCCGCGTGACCAAACGTCTGACTCTCGTTACCGCCGAGGAGCGTACCTCGGGCGGCGAGAAACCCGAGGAGCGGCGCAAGGCCCAGCGGCGTCTCTCGATCGGCCGCCGTTTGAACGAGCGGCGCAATCCGGAAACGCCGGCGGAGCTCGAAGCGGAGAACCAGCGTCGCGCCAACGAGAGGCGCGGGTTGTCATCGCGCCGCCGGTTGCTCGTTCTCATGAAAGAGGAGGACGGCAATGGTTACGGAAGTGAGAGAAACCGGTTCCCTGATCGGCAGCGACAAGGTGGAGGGAACGGCGGTGTACGGCGCC
>JBBROA010000062.1:0-25000 GCA_038229875.1 Thermoanaerobaculia bacterium
AGGCGAGCTTGGCCACCATTTCGACGGAAGCGCAGCTCCGCCCCCTCTCCCCGCGCGCCGGGGGAGAGGGTTGGGGTGAGGGGCGGAACATCCAGCATGACAAGCTTCGAATCGTCCGCTCCTCTCGCCGGCGGGACCCGGGGAGAAGATGAGGTCGAGCCGCGTGCGGACCGAACTCCCGCCGTCCAACCTTCCCCAATCGCTCGGACTTCATCTGTCCATCCCGCTTACTATCGTTTGTATCCATGACCACCCTCACTGTCCTTTTCGTGGTGATCGCGATCGCGATTGCCGGGGCGGCGTTTGCCTTGCTGTCGCTGTCGCGGTCGCGCGATGCAGCGTCCCGGCTCGACCGGCTGCTGGTCGACTCTTCGGCGGCGCGCGGCGCTTCCGAATCGCTCGACCGCCGATTTGACGAGCTCCGGCGGTCGGTCGAAGAGAGGGTCCAGGGGGTCGAGCAGCGGCTCGTCGACGGGCAGAAGAACCTCACCGACCACCTGGGCGCGTCCGGCAAACTGCTCCAGGACGTCGGACAGCGGATGGGACAGATCTACGAAGCGTCCCAGAAGATCGAAAAGCTCGCGGGCGACGTGACGCGCCTGGAAGACCTGTTGAAGCCCCCCAAGCTGCGGGGCGCGCTCGGCGAGGCGTTTCTGGAACAGACGCTCCGGCAGGTGCTGCCCGCGCAGGGCTTTGAGATGCAGTACCGATTTCCGGACAACGTCGTGGTGGACGCGGCGATCTTCGTCGGAGAACGGATCGTGCCGGTCGACAGCAAGTTCCCGCTCGAGAACTTCCGCCGCTCGCGTGAGGCCGCCGAAGAGGGCGACCGCCGGCGCGCGCATCGGGACTTCGCCTCGGACGTCCGGAAGCACGTCGAGGCAATCCGGAGCCGCTACATCCGGCCGGAGGCGGGCACCTTCGATTTCGCGCTCATGTACGTTCCGGCGGAGGCGATCTATTGCGAGATCGTCGGTGAGGAAGCGGAAGGGCAGGGGCTCGCCGACTACGCTATGGAGCGGAAGGTCTTCCCGGTCTCGCCGCGACTTCTTTACGCGTACCTCGCCACCGTCGCGCTCGGCATGAAGGGAATGGAGCTCCAGCGCAGCGCGCTCGAGATCCAGGAGCGGCTCTCCGACTTAACCCGCCTCTGGAACCGCGTCGAAGACCCGTTTGCGAAGGTGCGCGTGCACCTCTCGAACACTCAGAAGCAGTACGACGAGGCTTCGAAGGCGCTCGGCCGTTTCTCCGAGAAGCTTTCAGGAATCGCCGAGAACGCCGAGAGCCTGGATGGCCTGGAAACGGTGGCGTCGGTGACGCTCTTTCCGCCGGTGTCGTAGCCCTCGTCTCTCCCGCGGACGGTCTTGCCGCGAAGGAAGGACCCCCGCGGTGCTGGGACCCCGGACGCCTCACATCAGCGGGTATCGCAATCCTGCCGTGCCGTGAACGAGCGACTTCCCCTCACCCGACCCTCTCCCCCGGCGCGGGCAGAGGGAGACGTGTTGCCGGGTGGCGGCCACTGTGGCGAAGGGGGTCGCTCATGATCGGGAGCGGCGATTTCGCCAGCTGATAACTTTCTCCCATGCTGCGCGTCAATTCCGAGGTCGGGAAGCTCTCGTCGGTCCTGGTCCACCTGCCCGGGCCCGAAATCGACCGGATGATCCCCGCGATGATGGAGGAGCTCCTTTTCGACGACATCCTCTATGGCGCACGGGCCCGCGAGGAGCATCGCCGGTTCCAGCAGGTGCTCGGGTTCGTGGCCGAGGAAGTGCTGGACGCGCAGACGCTCCTCGCGCAGGTGCTCGCGGTTCCGGAGCACCGCGACGCGGTCCTCGCGGACCTCGGCAGGATTCTGGAGTGGGGACCCGACATGGACTACCGGCTCCGCGATCTCACCTCGGCCGCGCTCGCCTCGGCGCTGGTGACGGGCTTCGAGAAGCCTGAAAAAGACGTCGCGGTCTCATCGTCCGATCTGTACTGGCTCCCGCCCATTCCGAACTGGTTCTTCCAGCGGGACCCGCTCGTCGTGGTCGGGGATCGGGCGATCCGCGCGTCCATGGCCACCTCCGCGCGACTCCGCGAACCGCTTCTCTCGGGCTACGTGTTCCAGTACCACCCCCGATTCGCGCGGCCGGACGGGATCTTCTGGTTCGAGGAGTTCTCGGCCGATTACGGGCGGCCGACCTCGTATGCGCGGATGCGTCCGACGCTCGAGGGCGGGGACGTTCTGGTGCTCCGGGAGGACGTGCTCGCGATCGGATACTCGGAGCGCACCGAAAAGACGACCATCGAGCGTCTGACCGAGACCCTCAAGGCGAAGAAATCGCCTGTCAAGCGCATCTTCGTCGTGGCCGTGCCGCCCGCGCGGTCCTACATGCACCTCGACACGGTGTTCACCATGATTTCCGCCGACGAGTGCCTGGTCTACGGCCCGATGATCTTTCCTGGCGGCGCCGAGGAGGCCGACGTCTATGAGTGCGACCTGACGAAGCGCGAGGTGACGTGGACCTCGGAGAGGGACCTGCTCTCGGCGCTCAAGACCTCGAAGATCGATCTGAAGCCGATCCGTTGCGGTGGAGAGGACCCGATCAGCGAGCGGCGCGAGCAGTGGACGGACGGCGCGAACGCGTTCGCGGTGGCGCCGGGCGTCATCCTCCTGTACGACCGGAACGTGAAGACGGTGGAGGAGCTCTCCCGGGCGGGTTACGCCGTCATCGACGAGGCCGATCTGCTGCTCGGCCGTTCCGAGCTCGAGCCCGGCAGGAAGGCGGTCATCCGTCTCGCGGCGCACGAGCTCTCCCGCGCGCGCGGGGGTCCGCGCTGCATGGCGATGCCGCTCGTGCGGGAGGACCTGTGAGGGGAAGCCGAGGAGGGCTCGAGCACGGGACCGATTTCTCGAGGCGTCGACTCCTGCTCCGATTCTCGACTCCCGCCCCCTCTCCGGCATGACCTCCCGTTTCTTCTCCTTCGTTCGCCCGCTCGCCGTCGTCGCCTTCGGCGGCAACGCGCTCCTGCCGCCGGAGGATTCGGGGACGACTGCCGAGCAGCTCGCCCGCGCCCGGCAGGCGGTCCGGCGGCTCCTCCCGATCCTGGCCCGCGGGTACGAGCTGATCGTGGTCCACGGAAACGGGCCCCAGGTCGGCAACCTGCTCATTCAGGCGGACTGCGCGTCCGGACGCATTCCGGCGCAGACCCTGGACGTCTGCGTCGGCCAGACGCAGGGATCGATCGGATTTCTCCTGGAGCTCGCGTTCACGAACGAGTTGCCGCGCGCCGGATTTCGCAAGGAGGTGGCGACTCTCGTCACGTCCGTGGAAGTGGACGCGGCGGACGCGGCCTTTCTCGCCCCCTCGAAGCCGATCGGGCCGTTCTTCACGCGCGAGCGCGCCGCCGAGCACGAAGAGAACGACGGCTGGTCGATGATCGAGGATGCCGGACGCGGCTGGCGCAAGGTGGTCGCATCGCCCAGGCCTCGCTCGATCCGCGGGGTGGACGTCGTGGCGTCGCTCGTGAACCGCGGGTATGTCGTCATCGCGGCGGGCGGCGGCGGAATTCCGGTGGTGGTCTCCGATGAAGGCGAGGTGCGCGGGGTCGAGGCGGTGATCGACAAGGACTATTCGGCGGCGATGCTCGCGGCAAGCCTTTCGGCCGACCTTTTCATCATCCTGACGGGCGTCGATCGCGTGTCGCGCGACTTCGGCAAGCCTTCGGCGGAAGCGCTTCCCGAAATGGACATCGCTCTGGCGCGGCGGCTGCTCGCCGAGGGACAATTCCCGCCCGGCAGCATGGGACCGAAGATCGACGCGGCGATCCGCTACATCGAAGCCGGAGGGAGGGAAGTGCTCATCGCGCGCGCGGAGACGCTGCCGGAGGCGCTGGACGGGACGACGGGGACGCTGATCCGCCGCTGATCCGCTGATCCGCTAATCGGGAAGAAGAGGCCATGAAATCCAAACGCGACTACGTGAACGAGAGTGACTGGGCGCCCGCGGAGATCGAGGGCATCCTGAACCTCGCCGCGAAGGTCAAGGCCGCGCCCGGCAACTACCGCACCGCTCTCGCCGGCAAATCGCTCGCGATGATCTTCGAGAAATCGTCGACCCGAACGCGGGTCTCGTTCGAGGCCGGGATGTTCCAGCTGGGCGGCCTCGGGATGTTCCTCTCCTCTCGCGATCTCCAGCTCGGGCGGGGCGAGCCGATCGCCGACACCGCGCGCGTCCTCTCCCGTTATGCGGACGGGATCATGGCGAGGACCTACGCCCAGGCTACGGTCGAGGGACTCGCGCAGCACGCGAGCATTCCCGTCATCAACGGCCTTTCCGATCTGCTGCACCCCTGCCAGGCCCTCGCGGATTTCCAAACGATCCGGGAGCGCTTCGGCGGGACCCGGGGATTTCCTCTGTGCTACGTCGGCGACGGAAATAACGTCGCACACAGCCTGCTTCTGACCGGCGCGAAGCTCGGCGCGCGGGTGGCCGTGGTGACCCCTGCGGGTTTCGAGCCCGCGCCGCGCATCGTGGCGCTCGCGCGCGAGACGGCGGCGCAGACGGGAGGAGCGATTCTGGTGACGGACAGTCTCGAAGAAGGTCTGCAGGGCGCCCGCGCGGTGTACACCGACGTGTGGGCTTCGATGGGCCAGGAGAGCGAGGCCGCCGAGCGGGCCCGCCAGTTCGAAAATTATCGCGTCACCGCGCGCGCCTTCTCGATGGCCGCCGCCGACGCGATCTTTCTCCACTGTCTCCCGGCGCACCGCGGCGAGGAAGTGGACGCCGATGTCATCGATTCTCCGCGATCGGCGGTGTTCGACCAGGCGGAGAACCGGCTGCACGCTCAGAAGGCGCTGCTCGTCGAGCTCCTCGGGGCCGCCGCCTGAACGGAGCCGCCCGGAGCGCCGCGGGGTTGGCGACGCGCTGGTCGCGGCCCGCCGGGCTCGTGATGGGGGCGGCCGCCCTCCTGCTCGCGCTCGCGGCGTTGCTGATCGTCGCGCGGCCTCGGCGCCAGCACGCCGTGCGCGCCGGCGAATCGGCTCCCGCGACCGTCACGATCGAAGGCGCGGAGCTGCGGCGGGAGCCGTCCGTCGGGTCGTCGGTCGTCGGTGTGCTGCCGCGGGAGTCGCGGATCACGGTCGTGTCGGACCGCGGCCCCTGGGTCGAGGCGAAGACATCCGGCGGAGCGGCCGGATTTCTGACGGCGGAGTCGATCGAGCGGGACGTCGACCGCGACGCCCGGCAGCGGCGGGCGACGAAGATCCTCTCTTTTACTCCGGTCTTCGGGGTCGTGGCGGAGGACGCCGCGGTGCGGCTGGCGCCCTTCCCGTTTGCGCCCCGCGCCGGGCGCCTCCTCCGGGGCTCGGCGATTTCGATTTACGCGGTCGACCATGACTACTACGCCTTCCGCTCGTCGCAGGCGGGCCTCGCCTTCGTCGAATCGTCTTCCGTCGACCTCGTCCCGCCGGATCCGAAGAGCCCCCAGATTGCCGCCGTCCCGTCCAAAGAGGTCAAGAACATCACGATCAACAACGTCTCCGCCGCGGCGGCCACGCGCTCCGAGCCTTCCGAAGAGGTCCCCTCGGGGCCGGAAGGAGAGGAGACCTCCGACGAGCCGCAGCAGCCGCCGGAGCTGCTCTCCAAGGTGAACCCGATCTACCCCGAGATCGCCCGCCGTGCCGGCGTCGAGGGAACGGTCGTGCTGGACGCGCAGATCAGCGAGGCGGGCCGGGTGGAGGACGTGCAGGTGCTGCGGGGCCTCCCGCTCGGTCTCTCTGAGGCGGCCTCGGAGGCGGTGCGGCACTGGCAATACCGTCCGGCACGCGGCCGCTCGGGTCCGGTCCCGTCGCACAAGACGGTGCGGATCGTCTTCACGCTGGCGCGCTGATCGCGCCGTGCCGGGTGGCGGCCTCGAATCCGCGAAGCAGAACTCCTTATAATTCGCCATTCTCATGATGCAGGTGCTCTACGAGACCGAGGGCCGGCCGCAGGTCTTCAACCTGGCGAAGAACGAGGCCTCGATCGGACGTTCGAACGAGAACGATATCGTCTTGAACGACTTCTCGGTCTCGCGCCGTCATGCCCTCTTGAAGCGCGAACCAGAGGGGTGGGTGATCTACGACAACCAGTCGACGAACGGGGTGAAGGTCAATGAGCGTCTCGTCCCCAGATCCGTTCTGGCCGACGGGGATCAACTCACGATCGGGACGTTCCAGCTGCGTCTGCGCCAGGAAATCCCGGCGCCCGCGGTCTCCGGAAAGCGGTCGTTCGATTCGACGTCGACGTGCATCCGGCCGATCTCGGAGTTCAACCTGGACTTCGGGCTCGAGAAATCGCCGGAGATGCTTCCTGAGTCGACCGACCACAAGAAGCGGGCGGTGCTCGACGTCGCTTACAAGAACAAGGTGTTCGAGATCCTGGTGCAGGTTGCGAAGACGCTCATCTCCGCCGATGACGTCGAAACGGTTCTCGACAAGGTCATGGACCTGATCTTCGAGTACCTCCCCGTCGACCGCGGCTTCCTGCTGCTCGAAGAGAGCGGGGTCCTGAAGCTGCGGGTCACCCGGATGAAATCGTCGAGCCGCATGACGACGGACGGCTCCGCGCCGTACTCGCGCACGATCGTCGACATGGTGGTGCGGCAGAAGGTCGCCGTGCTGACCTCCGATGCGCAGGCGGACGAGCGGTTCGAGGCCGGGATGTCAATCCGGATGCAGCAGATCCGTTCCGCCATGTGCGCTCCGCTCTGGAACCGGGACTCCGTGATCGGTGTCATCCACGTGGACTCGCCGATCCACGTCGGGACGTTCACCGAGAAGGACCTCGACCTGCTGACGGCACTCGCGAACTTCGCGGCCGTCGCGATCGAGCGGGCGCGCCTGCACGAGCACGTCGCCGAACAAAAGCGCATTCGGGGGCGGCTCGAGCGATACCACTCCCCGCAGGTGGTCGAAGAGATCATCGCGGACGCGTCGGCGACGGGCTCGTTCAAAATCGCGAGGACGAAGACCGTCACAATTCTCTTCGCGGACCTCGTTGGCTTCACGTCCTGGTCGGAAAAGATGGGGCCCGACCAGCTGTCCGCCCTTCTGACCGAGTTCTTCACGCTCTCGTCCGACGCGATCTTTTCCCAGGAGGGAACGATCGACAAGTTCATCGGCGACGCGGTGATGGCGTTCTTCGGTGCGCCCATCGACCAGCCCGACCACGCCGCGCGCGCGATCACGGCGGCGCTCAAGATGCGCAAGGGCGTCGCCGAATGGAATGCGCGGCGGGCCGCCAACGGAGAGCCGCCGATCCAGGTCCGCATCGCGCTCAACACGGGAGATGCGATCGTCGGAGAGATCGGTTCGGCGCGACGCGTCGACTACACCGTGCTCGGGAACGCGGTCAACGTTGCGGCCCGCATGGAGGAATTCGTCGCGGGCGCGGGCGAGATCTGCATTGGTCCGCAGACCTACGAGGCCACGCGCAGCATGTTCCGGGTCGCTCAGATGGGCCACTTTTCTTTGAAGGGCCTCTCCGGGCAGGTCCCGATGTACAAGGTGATCGACGCCGTCTCTCCCGAGGAAACCCTCGGGGTGACGCCGGAGCGCCGCGAAGGGCCCTGACGCTTTCGTCGAGCTTCGGATCGGCTCTCCGCTACTCCTTCTGCAGCCGCTTGCGGCGAAGACCCAAGGGGCGGGATGGGACCTCGTAGACCCGGTGCTCGATCTCGGTGTCCCGCGGTGCGAACGAGAGTTGCAGGTAGGCGCGCGCGACTTCGACGGCCAGCTTGGGGCGCGAGTCGTTCCAGAGAGTGTCCGAATCCTCGCGAAGCGTCCTCGGCAGTGTGCGGCGGATCTCCGCCGACAGGCCGTCCCCGGGGTTCGCTTTCACCCACTGGTTCGCCACGTAGGCGAGCCGGACGGCCTGATAGGCGCGCCGTTCGGCGGGGCGCCCGTTCCAGTCCTCGAGCATCCGCCGCATTTTGGTCTCGTTTAGCTCGCCAACACCGGGCAGCTCGAGCGAGGCGGACTGGTCCTGATCCGCCGCGGGCGTGGACCGGGGCGCCGGGGGAGGAGTCGGGGGGACGGAAACCGTCGGAACCCCGCGGCGTGGTGACGCAGTCGGGGCCGGCGGCGGGACGGGCGTCGCATCCTCCAGGATTCGCGGCTGCACGACGATCTCGTCGGAAGAAGTCGGCGGAGTCGTCGGGCGCGGCGAGAGAACCGGGACCGCGGTCGGCGAAGACGTCGAACGCGCGTCCGGCCCCGGTCGATAGAGGACGAAGGCGAAGGCGGCCGCCGCGACCGCCAGAGCGATGGCGCTTCCGATGAGCCACCCGATCCCGCCGCCCCCCTGGCGGACCGCGACCGTCGGGTCGAGCTCCGCCCTCCCTTCGGTGCGCGGAGTCAGCGCCGCGAGCGCAGTCGCGAACTCGCGCGCGTCGTGAAACCGCCGGTCGCGCTGCTTTTCGAGGGCGCGGGTCACCACGGCCGCGAGCGCCGGGGCGATCTCCGCCGGAAGCCGGCTCGTGTCGAGCGGCGGCGGGCTCGCGTGGAGGTGCTTGCCGAGATAACCCTCCGGAGTCGAGGACTCGAAGGGCGGGCGTCCGGTCAGCATCTCGTAAAGGACGATTCCGAACGAGTAAAGATCGCTGCGGCCGTCGACGGCCTGGCCGGGCGGAAGCGAGCCCGCCTGTTCAGGCGAGCAGTATTTGAGCTTGCCCACGAACATGCCGGTGCCCGTCATGCGGAGCGTCTCCGCGGCGACGCGTTTGGCGATCCCGAGATCGATGATCTTCGCGAGGAGCTTTCCGTCGCGGTTTTCCCTCAGCATGATGTTGTCCGGCGCGAGATCGCGGTGGACGATTCCCTGCGCGTGAATTTCCTCGAGCCCGGAGAGCACCTGCGCCGCGACTTCCAGGACCCGCGGAGCCGGCATCGGGCCGTAGCGGCGCAGCCACTCTTCGAGCGTCACGCCGTCGATGAATTCCCACACCATGTAGAACGATCCGTCCGGCAGCCGCGAGAAGTCGTAGAGCGCCGCGACGTTCGGGTGGCGGATCAGGCTCGCGATCCGGGCCTCTTCCTGAAACCGGCGCGGCTCGGAGCCCTCGCCGAGCGCATCGGGTTTCGTGACCTTGATGATGCGGATCTCGTCTAAGTGGACGTGGCGCGCCTTGTACACCTCGCCCATTCCGCCTTCGCCGGTTTTCTCCAGGATCTCGTACTTGCCGTCGAGCACCTGCCCGGGCGACAGCCGCGATGTGGAAGCCCCGCAGGAAGGGCAGAACCGGGCCTCGGAGGGCACGGCGGTGCCGCAGCGCGGACACCCCGGGGAATCGTTGGCCATTGGCGAGGATTGTAAGGGCGGCTGCGAACGACCCCCAGGCCGGCGGTCCCCAAGGCCCGCGAGCCCGCCGTATTCTCGCGGCGAATCTGTCTCGCGGCCCCGGCCCCTCCCTCCCTCCCTCTACAATCGCCCCTCCCTCTACAATCGCCCCCGTGCCGCCGATCGTATTCGTCACTTCGCGCGCGGCAAAGGCGGAGGAGGCCCGCCGGATGGGGTTTGCGATCGACTGCGTCTCCCTCGACCTGCCGGAGCCTCAGGCGCTCGACCCGGGCGACATCGTGGACGCAAAGGCGCGCGCCGCGTTCGGGCATCTCTCCCGGCCCGTTCTCGTCGAGGATTCCGGCCTTTCGATCCAAGCGTGGGGCGGCTTTCCGGGCGCACTCGTCAAGTGGCTGGAGCGCGGAGCGGGCGTCGCCGCGATCCCGAGGATGCTCGCGTCCTGGGAAGACCGCAGGGCCGTGGCCTGCTGTGTCGTCGCGTTTTTTGACGGAGATCGGTTCGTCATCGGACGCGGCGAGTGCAGCGGCCGCATTGCGTCATCGCCGCGCGGCAGCTCGGGATTCGGCTGGGACACGATCTTCGAGCCCGAGGGATCCGCGCTCACATTCGCCGAAATGGGGTCCGAACGGAAAGACCGCATCTCTCACCGCCGGCGTGCCTGGGAAGAGCTCGCGGCGCGTCTTACAGCGGAAAGGCTCAAGTGAAGACTGCAGCGGCCCGCTCTGTGACAGACAGGCCCTGCGGGCGGTGGCGCCTGCGAAAGTGACTGTAGAAGCCTATTCGCCGAATTAAATAAGGAAGTAACCGCTTTTCTCCTGAATATTGCCGAAAGCGTCGTGCCTTCCCGCGGCGGTTCAGGGCCGCGCGGGTTCCTTTCCGCTATCGTGCCCTCCATGGATCTCGCGGAGGTCGTCGGCAGTCTGACCGCGCTCCAGCGGTTCCCGATCGAGCCTCTCGGCGGTGAGGCTCCGAACGTGGCGCCGGTCGGCGGCTCCGGTCTCCTGGGCGACCGGGCCTACGATCTCTGCGACCTGCGGACGGGCGCTCCGCTCTCGGCCGCCGACGCGCCCCTCCTGCTCTTCTACGGCGCCCGATACGCCGACGATCTCGTGATCGAAAACCTCGATGCCTGGACGCGCGTGCGCGAGCCCGGGGGAGGGGAGTGCCCGCTGACGGACACCCGCTGGATCGAGGAGCTCTCGCGCACCCTCGGCCGCGAGATTGTGCTGCGCGCGCGTCCCGTCACCCCGGAATCCGCGCCGCTGCGCCTCGTGTCCCGCCCGACGCTGCGGCTGGCAGAGCGGACGTACGGATGCCCGCTCGAGCCGATCCGCGTGCGCGCGAACCTCGTCATCGAGATTCCAGGGGGAAAGGCGTTTGAGGAAGACCGGTGGGTCGGCCAGCATCTCCGGATCGGGGACACGCTTCTCGAAGTCACCGGCCCCGCCGACGACTGCTTTCTCGCGAGCTTCCGGCCGGAGATCGCGCGCGGCGATCCCGCGATGCTCGAGGCGCTCGTGAAGGTTCGCGGCGGGAACCTCGGCGTCGCCGTCCGCGCGGTCTCGGGCCATCGGGTGCGCGTCGGAGACCCGGTCAGCCTGTCGGATTGATAGACTCGCGTCCCATATGTCCGAGCGGCCCATCCGCGTCCTGATCGCGAAGCCCGGCCTCGATGGCCATGACCGGGGGGCGAAGATCATCGCCCGCGCTCTCCGCGATTCCGGGATGGAAGTCATCTACTCGGGCCTGCGACAGACCCCGGAGCAGATCTCGGCGGCGGCGATCCAGGAGGACGTCGACGTCGTGGGGCTATCGATCCTGTCCGGCGCTCACAACGTGCTCTTCCCGGAGATCCTGCGCCTGCTCAAGGAGCAGGGCGGCGAGGACATCCTCGTGCTCGCGGGCGGAATCATCCCGGACAAGGACATCGCGCCGCTCAAGGCGCTCGGAATCCGGGAGATCTTCCTGCCCGGCACTCCGACCCAGACCCTCGTGGATTTCATCCGAAACGAAGTCGCCCTCGCCGCCCGGAGTCGTGAAGCCACACCGTGAGCCGAGACAAGAAGAGGGCGCTTTCCATCCGGTCCCCGGATGAGTTGACCGCGGAGTACCGCGGCCGTCTCGCTCCCGTCGGTCGCTCGGCTCCCGAATTCGTCGGCTGAGCTGCATGGAACCCCTCGTGTCCCAGATCGACACCGGCTCGCCCGAGTTTGCCGGGCGTTCCAGCGCGATGGAGGCGCTGGTGTCCGGTCTCCGCGAAGAGCTCGAGAAGGCGCGCGCCGGCGGAACGGGACGCGAGCGCCACGCGGCGCAGAACAAAATGTTCGTCCGCGACCGCATCGACGCGCTGCTCGACCCCGGATCTCCCTTTCTCGAGGTCGCGCCGCTCGCCGCGCACGGGATGTACGAGGGCGACGCCCCCGGCGCGGGGCTCGTGACGGGCATCGGGCGGATCGAAGGCCGCGAGGTCATGGTGATCGCGAACGACGCGACCGTGAAAGGCGGGACCTACTTCCCGATGACGGTGAAAAAGCACCTGCGCGCCCAGGAGATCGCCGAGGACAACCGGCTCGCGTGCGTCTACCTGGTGGATTCGGGCGGTGCCTTCCTTCCCCTTCAGGCGGAGGTGTTCCCGGACCGCGAGCACTTTGGTCGGATCTTCTACAACCAGGCGCGGATGTCCGCCAAGCGCATCCCGCAGGTCGCGGTCGTGATGGGGTCGTGCACCGCGGGAGGGGCGTACGTTCCGGCGATGTCCGACGAAGCCGTGATCGTGAAGGGCACCGGCACGATCTTCCTCGCCGGCCCTCCTCTCGTGAAGGCGGCGACCGGCGAGGAAGTCACCGCCGAAGACCTCGGAGGCGCGGACGTCCACACCCGGGTGTCCGGGGTGGCGGACCATTTCGCGGAGGACGACGCTCATGCGATCGAGATCGCCCGCGAAATCGTCGCGAACCTCGGAGCGGAAAAGACTCTGCCGCCGGGGCGGACGGAACCGGAAGAGCCCGCGTACGAGGCCCGGGAGATCTACGGCGTTATCCCGGACGACGTCCGGCAGCCCTACGACGTCCGCGAGGTGATCGCGCGACTCGTCGACGGCTCCCGTTTTCAGGAGTTCAAGGCGCGCTACGGGACGACCCTCGTCTGCGGCTTCGCGCGCCTCTCGGGATTTCTGATCGGGATCGTCGCGAACAACGGGATCCTGTTTTCGGAATCGGCGTTGAAGGCGACCCACTTCATCGAGCTCTGCGCGCGGCGAAAGGTCCCGCTGGTCTTCCTCCAGAACATCACGGGGTTCATGGTCGGGCGCGAGTACGAGCGCGGGGGCATCGCCAAGGACGGCGCGAAGATGGTCCATGCCGTAGCGAACGCGGCCGTCCCGCGGTTCACCGTAGTGATCGGCGGGTCATTCGGCGCGGGGAACTACGGGATGTGCGGCCGCGCTTACGGCCCCCGTTTCCTCTGGATGTGGCCGAACGCGCGGATTTCCGTGATGGGAGGCGCCCAGGCCGCCGCGGTCCTTTCCACGGTAAAGCAGGAGCAGCTCGTCCGTGCCGACAAGGCCCCGATGACGGAGGAAGAGGTCGCGGAATTCGAACGGCCGACGCGCGAAAAGTACGAAGACGAAGGAAATCCCTATTACTCGACGGCACGCCTCTGGGACGATGGCGTGCTCGACCCGGCGGAAACGAGGACCGCCCTTGCGCTGGCGCTGTCCGCGGCATACAACGCCCCGATCTCCGAAACGGAGTTCGGGGTCTTTCGAATGTAACCCGTCGCCATCCGTCGCTTCCGCTCACTGCGTTCGCTCCCGCTCCCGCCCCGAGAGGCTCCTCCCTCCCTCTGGTCGGGAGACTCCTCTCGGGGCGAGCGTCACAACCATCTCGACCGAAGCGCAGCTCGCTCCCTTCGAGGCGCACCGGCTACCTGCGGGCCCCCTCACCCCAACCCTCTCCCCGAGCTGGCCGATGGAATGAGCCGAGTTCTCACGGGGGCGCGTTCGAAGCGACGATGCGACCGCTCGACATTCGCCGGCTTCCGGTGTGCTTCTTGCAGCCTCGGTGGATATGTTTCCCTTTGCTCTGACGATCCTTCTCGCCATCGGTTCTCCGCTCGGGCTCGAGGTGGATCCCGGGACGCAGACCTTTGCCGTGACGATTCGCGTTCCGGCGGCAGCTAGCGCGGGAGGAGATTTTCGCGGGCGGGTGGCGCTGTATGGCTCGACGGCGGAGATTCCCGTCGCCGCGGTCCGGATTTCTCGCGCCGGCGCGCCACTCGCCTTGCGAGCGACACTTCGTTACTCGGACATTCCTGCCGACTGGGTTGCGCGGTTTCGCCCGGACGGCTTCGACTACCGGCTGCGCGGGACCCTCGGCTCGACCCCTGTCGACTGGACGGGGCGGCTCGCCTGGGAGGACATTCCCGTGGCCGGCGACGGGACGATGATCTCGAAGTTCCTCGCCTTCGAAGGAGTTGATCTGACCGCGTTGCAGGCGAACGGGAGCCGCGGGGTCGCGCGCGTGCGCGTGACGAACCCGTTCGCGTTTCCGCTCCAGATCTCGCGGTCGGAATACCGGATCGAAGCAGAAGGGCGGCCGGTCGGACGCGGATCGACGCGGGCGCTCGTCGCCCGGCGTGGAACGACCCAGCTCGACTTTCCGATCGAGATCGACCACACGCAGCTGATCGCCGCGGCCGGTGCTGCGTTCATCGGCGGCGGGACCGTGGATGCGCGGCTGCTCGGCAACCTGACGATCCGCGTCGCCGGTCACGACGTGCGCGTCCCTCTCGACGTCGCAGGAGAGATCGAGGCCGGGAGCCTGGGGTCGCTCGGAAACTAGCCGGGCATCTCCGCGGAGATACGATCCCGCCATGAGTGATTCCGCCGCGCTCTCCCGTCTCCGAGTCGTCCGGCAAGGCCCCGTCACCCGCGTCATCCTCGCGCGCCCGGAGGTCCGCAACGCGTTTGACGACGGTCTGATCGCGGAGCTCACCCGCGTCTTCTTCGACTTTTCCACCGACACGGAGACGCGCGTCGTCATCCTGTCTGGCGACGGCCAGACATTCTGCGCCGGCGCCGACGTCCAGTGGATGAGGCGGGCGGGGGCGTATTCGCGGGAGGAAAACGAGCTCGATGCCGGGAAGATGGCGCGGATGCTGAGGGCGATCGACGCGTGCCCTCTCCCCGTGATTGCCCTCGTGCACGGCGCCGCGATCGGAGGGGGCGTCGGGCTCGTCGCCGCCGCCGACATCGCGATCGCGGCGGAGGGGACCGTCTTCTCTCTCGCCGAGGTCAAGCTCGGAATCCTCCCGGCGGTGATCTCCCCCTACGTGCTCCGCGCGATCGGCTCGCGGCAGGCGAGGGATCTTTTTCTGACCGGCGACCGCTTCGACGCGGCGGAGGCGTTCCGGATCGGGCTCGTGCACCAGGTCGTCGCGCCCGCCGAGCTCGAAGCCGCGGCCTCGCGCCGCGTCGCGTCTCTCGCGTCGTCGGCGCCCGAGGCGATCCGCGCCGCCAAGAAGCTGATCGAACAGGTCACGGGACTCGGGCCGGAAGAAGCGATGCCGCTGACCGTGCGGACGATCGCGGAGCGGCGCGCGTCGGATGAGGCGCGGGAAGGTCTGAGCGCGTTTCTCGAGAAGCGCCGTCCGTCATGGGTGAAGGTGAAGAGCTAGCGCTCCTAGTTCTCGGCGGGAACCGGCGCCGCCACGGTCTCCGGCGCCGGGGCGGGCTCGGTCGGAGCGGGGGCCGCGGGTGCGGGTGCGGCGGCGGCGGGGCGGACGCGCTTTGCGGCTTCGTCCTCGACTTCCGTCTTGCACCAGTAGCACTTCACCTTCACGCCCGGCTCGGTGTCCGGCCGCCACGCGGTGAAAATCTTCCCGCACTTCGGGCACACGATCTTGTGCTGCGTTCCCTGGATTCCGCCTTCAACGGACACGTGGCCTCCTGAGGATCCCTGTAGCTTAGCTGACACCGGCGGCGCACGAGCGCAAGGCCGCCGACTTAGAATCGGACGATGGATCCTCTGCCTCGCCGGTTGCTGATCGCCAACCGGGGTGAAATCGCCGTGCGCGTCGCGCGGACCGCGCGCGAAATGGGAATCGAACCGGTCGGCGTCTTCGCGGACGCCGACGCGGGCGCGTTTCACGTGAGCCACATGGGACGTTCCGTGGGGCTCGGGGCCGGCGGGCCGGCGGAGACGTACCTCTCGATCCCGCGACTGCTGGAAGCTGCCGCCTCGTCGGAGGCGACGGCGATCCACCCGGGTTACGGTTTTCTGTCCGAGAACGCCGAGTTCGCGCGCGCGGTGCAGGCGGCCGGGCTCCTCTGGATCGGGCCGCCGCCCGACGCGATCCAGAAGATGGGCGACAAGCTGCAGGCGCGCCGCCGCATGCGAACCGCCGGCGTCCCCGTCGTCCCGGGCTCGGACGCCGGGGCGACGTCGGAGGATCCATCCGACGAGGATCTGATCCGGCGCGGCGCGGAAATCGGATTCCCGCTGCTCGTCAAGGCTTCGGGAGGCGGAGGCGGAAAGGGCATGGCGCGCGTCGACCGCGCGGAAGATCTCCCGGAGGCCCTGGAGGAAACACGCCGCGTCGCCATCGCGGCCTTCGCGAACGGGCGCGTCTATCTCGAAAAGTTCTTCGAATCTCCGCGGCACGTCGAGTTCCAGGTGTTCGGGGACCGCTACGGAAGCGTCGTGCATCTGTTCGAGCGGGAATGCAGCGTTCAGCGGCGCCACCAGAAGGTGCTCGAGGAGACCCCGAGCGTCGCGCTCGATCCGCGGCTGCGCGAGTCGATGGGACGCGCCGCGGTCGAGGCGGCCCGCGCTGTCGGGTACGTCGGGGCGGGGACCGTGGAATTCCTTCTCGATGAGCGGAAGAATTTCTACTTCCTCGAGATGAACACGCGGCTCCAGGTGGAGCATCCGATCACCGAGGAGACGCTGGGTCTCGACCTCGTCCGCGCCCAGATCGAGATCGCTCTGGGCGCGCCGCTTCCCGCGCCCTGGCGCGGAGGAAAGCTCCTGCCGCAGGGGCACTCGATCGAGATGCGGCTCTATGCGGAAGACCCGAACGAGTTTTTTCCCCGCTCGGGCCGGATCCTCGTGTGGGAGGAGCCCGCGGGCCCCGGCGTGCGCGTGGACGCGGGCGTCGGGGCGGGGTCGACCGTCGGTGTCGACTACGACCCGCTGCTGGCGAAGCTCGTCGTCTCCGCTCCGGACCGCGCGGCGGCGATCGAGCGGGCGAGGAGAGCGCTCTCGGAGTGGGTCGTGCTGGGCGTCGAAACGAACGCTGCGCTTCTCGCGGCGGTCCTCGCGGCGCCGGAGTTCCGCTCGGGGCGCTACTGCACCGACCTGATCGGGCGCCTGCCGCCCCGCGCCGCGCCGGACCCGCCGGATGTGGCGTGGATCGCGGCGGCCATCGCGGCGGGAGACGATGTGCCGGCGACGGCCTCGGCGGCGGGCGTGAGCGCGGCCCGCCCGTCCGGCGACCCCTGGGACGCGCGCTCCGGATGGAGGCTCGGCGCGTGAAACTGTCCTCCGGCGACCGGACCGTGGACGTGACGCTCGAAGACGGGGCCGCATCGCTCGGCGACAGAATCGTCCCGTTCATCCCCCGGCGGGGCGGAGACACGCTGGTCGCGGTCGAGCACGGCGGGCAGGTCTTTCCGGTGCGCGCGGTCCGCGAAGGCGACCGGGTTTACGTCTGGAGCGCGGGGCGGACCTTCGAATTCCGAGTCGAAGCCGCGGCCGCCAGGGCTCCCGCACGTGCCCGGTCCGCCCGCGCCGACGGAGGCGGGCTGCTCTCTCCCATGCCGGGCCGGATCCGACGCGTACTCGCCGCGGAAGGGGACATCGTTTCGCGGGGCCAGGTTCTCCTGGTCCTTGAGGCGATGAAGATGGAGCACGCCATCCGCTCGCCCCGCGACGGAAAGCTCGTGCGGCTGGCGTACGCCGAGGGCGATCTCGTCGAAGCGGGTGTGGCGCTCGCGGAAATCGAATAGTTTTCCGTCGATTCGACGCGCCTTCGGGCCGCCCGCTGCCCCCGCCGGGAAACCGACAACGCGCGAATTTCTTGGTACCCTCCCGCCCATGGAACCGTGGGAAGAGCACGCGATCCGCCGGCCGGTGCTCCCGTCGCGGGCGTTTCTCTACGAAGTGGGGCCTCGTGACGGCCTGCAGAACGAGCCCGAGACGCTGTCCGTCGAGGCGCGCGTCCGATTCGTCGATCTCCTGACCGACTCGGGGTTGAAGGCCATCGAGGTCGGCTCTTTTGTTTCTCCGAAGGCCATCCCGCAGCTCGCCGACACCGCCGCCGTGTACCGCGGCATTCACCGCGCGAGCGGCACGCGGTATCCCGCGCTCGTCCCGAACCTGAAGGGGCTCGAGCGGGCGATGGAGTCGGGAGTCCGGGAGGTGGCGGTCTTCACCGCCGCGTCGGAGACTTTCAATCAGCACAACATCCAGGCGGGAGTCGACGAGTCGATCGAGAGGTTCCGGCCGGTCGTCTCCCGCGCGCGCGAGGAGAAGATCCGGGTGCGGGGGTACGTCTCGACCGCCTTCGGCTGTCCGTACGAAGGCGCCATCTCGCCGGAAGCGGTGCGGGAGGTCGTGCACAAGCTCCTCGATCTCTGCGTGGACGAGATCTCGCTCGGAGACACGATTGGCGTCGCGACGCCGGCGGGCGTTTACGACGTCATCGAGACGCTCTACGATTCCGGCGTTTCCCGCGGCCTTCTCGCGCTCCATTTCCACGACACGCGCGGAACGGCGCTCGCGAACGTGTACGCCGGCCTCCAGTGCGGTATCTCGACGTTCGACTCCGCGGCGGGAGGAATCGGCGGGTGTCCCTACGCGCCCGGAGCCGCCGGAAACGTCGCCACGGAGGATGTCCTGTACCTCATGGAAGGCCTCGGGATCGAGACGGGCGTCTCGCTCGCGGGGGTCGTGGCCGCGTCCCGGGCCCTCGCCGAGTCGATCGGCCGCCGCCCTCCAGGACGCTACCTCGGGGCCGTCTGGGGAGCCTCGTAACCCCGCGCCCGCGCGTCCCGGGCCTCTTCGTCATTGACAGCGCGGCGGACGCCGTGTAAGTTTTTGAATGAAAACCTCTTAACCATGGCTAAGAAGATCCTGCTGGCCGACGACAGCCTGACGATCCAGAAGGTCGTCGAGCTCACGTTTTCCGACAGCGACTACGAGCTCGTTTGCGTCTCGAATGGACAGCGCGCGCTCGAACGCGTCCGAGAGGACCGCCCCGACCTGATCCTGGCCGACGCCGTCATGCCCGAGAAAAACGGCTACGAGGTCTGCGAGGCGATCAAGGGCGATCCGGCGACGGCGCGCATCCCGGTCGTCCTGCTGTCCGGCACCTTCGAGCCGTTCGACCGCGAGCGGGCGGAGCGGATCGGCGCCGACGCGATCGTCTCGAAGCCATTCGATTCCCATCAGCTGCTCGCACAGGTCGACGCCCTCCTCGAGCGTCCGCGTCATGGCCGTCAGACCGACCCGGAGAGGCCTCTCGCCACAGCGGCCGCCATGCCTCCGCGTCCGGAAAAGGCGGCCCCCGCGCCGGCCCCTCCGGCTCCCGAGGAAGCCCCGTTCGACGAGGGATTTTCCGAGGGAGACTTCACGGCCTCCGTCCGTCTGCCTCCGTCCCGCGCGGGCGTCGATCCCTTCGAGGAAGATTACGGCCGCGGCGATGTCGACTCCGCCATCGAGGCTTTTGAGAAGGCGCATCCCCGTTTCGGGTTCGGGTCCGCGCTCGAGTCCGCGCCGTCCGCCGCCGCTCCGGAGCCTGTTGCCGAGTCGGCTCGCGAGCCGCAGTGGCTGGGCGAAGACGCGTACCCGGCCAGGGCCGCCGCGGATTCCGGACTCCATGCCGGGGAGCCCTCGCGGTCCGCTGCGACGCCGGACGCGTCCGACGACAACCGGACCGTGGCGATCTCTCGCGGAGCGCTGGAACAGAGGGCGGACGAGATGCCGACGATGGAGTTTCTGCGTCCGAAAATCGATCGGGGATCCGATCGCCGGGAGCCTTCTTTCGGTGATCGCTTCGTCCCGTTTGGCGGACCGATGGGCCATAGCGAGGACTTCGGCGCCTCCGTTCCGGCGGCGCCGGCCACGACCGAGATCTCGGCTCAGGACGCGGAGGTCCTCTTCGACATCGACGAGGATCCCGCGCCGGCCGCCCACGGAGAAGCCCGCAACCGCGACCGCGACACCGACACCGAGACGGAGCCTGCCTGGTCGGAACCCGAGCCGCCGCGGGCGGCGGAGCTTTCCTCGACCGCGCACGGGGTGCAGGAAGAGCCGTCGGAGGGCCGCTTCGAGGAGCCTTCCGCGAGCGAGCCGGCCGCGGGGGCGGTTCCGGGAGAGATCGAGATGCTGGCGCAGCGGTCGTCGATTCCAGAGCTGACCCAGATGCTCTCTTCCGTTCGAAGCGGCGGCGACATGACCGAGGAGCAGATCGAGCGGCTCGCCACGCGCGTCGTCGAAAAGCTCTCCGACCGGATCGTCCGGGAGATCGCCTGGGAAGTCATCCCCGACATGGCCGAGCTCGTCATCAAACAGCGGATCAAGGAGCTCGAAGCCGGGGTCGAATAGGCCGCAAGCGCGTCACACCGCGCGGTACCCCCCAGGCGAGCGCGCCTTCCCCTGCGCGCCCGACAACGATCGCAGTCGTTCGCTGACTCCGGACGACCGGGCACCTCCAACCCCATCCGCGCCCGATCCACGCGTATCGGACGAACCCGACGGGTGCCTCCGCCCGTCCTCTGTCGACCGGCAGGTCGCGGTAGAGTGCGCGGGACTTCTTTTATACCCGGGAAGAACAGAGTCGAGAGCGCGCTCGCCGTTTTTTGCGATAGAGGAAAGGCCCGCAGCCCGTAGCGTTATGCCTGAAAACCCTGTTTTGAGCGAGTCCGGCGACTCCGCCGCGGCCGGCGAGTCCGCCCGGAAACTGCCGAAGACCTTCGAGCCGGGCTCCTTCGAGGAGCGCTGGTATTCGGTCTGGGAATCGGGAGGCCGGTTCCAGCCGACCGGCGCGCCGGGATCGCCGCGCTTCGTCATGGTGATCCCGCCGCCGAACGTCACGGGGAAGCTGCACATCGGCCATGCGTACGGCCGGACGATCGAGGACATTCTCGCGCGATGGAAGCGCATGCTTGGGCTGCGCGTGCTCTGGGTTCCCGGCACCGATCACGCGGGGATCGCCACGCAGATGGTGCTCGAGCGCCAGCTCGAGAAGCAGGGGATCGATCGCAGAGAGCTCGGCCGCGAAAAGTTCATCGAGCGCGTGTGGGCGTGGAAGCGCGAGGCGAAGGACACCATCCAGGCGCAGATGAAGCGCCTCGGCTGTTCGCTCGACTGGACCCGCGAACGGTTCACGATGGATCCGGACCTCTCTCGCGCTGTGCGGCACGTCTTCGTGAAGCTCTACGAAGAGGGGCTCATCTACCGCGGTCGCTACGTTGTGAACTGGTGCCCCCGCTGCGAGACCGCCGTCTCGGATCTCGAGGTCATCCACCGCGAGACCGACGGCTCGCTCTACAAAATCCGCTACGACGTGGCGGGCGTGGCCGACGGCGCGACGGTCGCCACCACCCGGCCCGAGACGATGCTCGGTGACACCGCGCTGGCGATCCATCCGGACGACCCGAGGACGACGCGTCTCGCGGGCCGCACGGCCACCCTGCCAATCGTCGGGCGGGAGATCCCGATCATCGAGGACGCGTTCCTCGTCAACCGAGTATTTTGAACCGGCGTCGTCAAGGTCACGCGGGCGCACGACGAGAACGACTTCGCGATGGGTCAGCGGCACGATCTTCCCGCCGTGGTGGTGATCGGCGGCAACGGCAAGATGACGGCACAGGCGGGGGAGTACGCGGGGCTCGATCGGTTCGTAGCGCGAAAGCAGATCGTCGCGCGCCTGACCGACGAGGGCCGCCTGACGTCGGAGCCCTACAGGAACTCGGTCGGGCACTGCCAGCGCTGCGACACCGTGATCGAGCCGTACCTCTCCGAGCAGTGGTTCGTGAAGATCGCGCCGCTCGCCGAGCCGGCGATCCGGGCGGTCGAAGACGGCACGATCAGGTTCGTCCCCGAATCGTGGACGAAGACCTACTTCGAGTGGATGAAAAACATCCACGACTGGTGCATCTCCCGCCAGCTCTGGTGGGGACACCGGATCCCGGCGTTCACGTGTCCCGACGGGCACGTCACGGTTTCGGAAGAAGACCCGCCGGCGTGCCCGAATTGCGGGGGCGCGCCGCTCGTGCAGGACACCGACGTGCTCGACACGTGGTTTTCCTCGCAACTCTGGCCCTTTTCGGTGTTCGGGTGGCCAGCGAGGACTCCGGACTTCCTCGATTTCTATCCGACGGACGTTCTCGTCACCGGATACGACATCCTCTTCTTCTGGGTTGCGCGGATGATCATGGCGGGATTGCACTTCACGGGGCAGGCGCCATTCTCGACCGTGCACCTCCACGGTCTCGTCCGCATCGGCGGCGAAAAGATGTCGAAGACCAAGGGCAACGTCATCGATCCTCTGGAGGCGATCGCGGAATTCGGAGCGGACGCCGTCCGCTTCACGCTCGCGAGCGCCGCGTCCTCCGGCGCTACCGTTTCCGTCGAGCGCGGCCGCATGGCGGGCTCCCGCAATTTCGCCACCAAGCTGTGGAACGCCGCGCGTTTCACGCTCTCGTCCCTCGAGGGGCACAGCGTCCCGGCAGACCTCGAAGGCCGCGCGCTCTCGCTTCCGGATCGCTGGATCCTTTCGCGCCTCTCGGGCGCGGCGCGCGACGTCAACCGGCATCTCTCCGAGTTCCGCTTCGACGAGGCGGCGGGCGCGATCTATTCGTTCGTGTGGCACGAGCTCTGTGACGCGTATCTCGAGATGGTGAAGCCCGTGCTCTCGGGCCGCGAGGGGACGGACGAAGCGCGCGAGTCGGCCCGAGGGGTACTCTCGCGATGCCTGCTCGACTCTCTCGCGCTGCTCCACCCGTTCATGCCGTTTCTGACCGAAGAGATCTGGGACAAGGCGACGGGAAGGTCCGGCACGCTCATCGTGTCGCCTTTCCCGACCGGAGAAGCGCTTCGCAACGATCCCGATGCGGAGCACGTGATCGAATCGGTGCGGGCGCTGATCACGCGGGTACGCAACTACCGGGCGGAGCGGGGCGCCACTCCGACCGAGCCGGTCGAGCTCTGGGTCGCGCCGGAATCGCCCGATCCAGAGCTCGCCGCTCGCATCCGCGCCGTCACCCCGCTGATTCAGCACCTCGGCCGCATCCCGGAGCTGCGCTTCGAAGCTCCTCCGGCCTCCGCGTTTCGCGACGTCGTCGCCGGCCTCTCGATCGGCCTGCGTGTCAAAGAGGCGGCGTCGGAGTCCGGCGGCGCCCGCGTCGAGAAGGCCCTAGCCGAGATCGAGCAGGAGTACGAAGGCCTGTCCGCGAAGATGCGTAACTCCTCGTTCGTGGACAAGGCCCCGGCCGCGATCGTCGAAAAGACTCGGCGGCGGCTGCTCGAGCTCGAAGAGAGGCGCGCCGCGCTTTCGGGCGGCCGCTCGTGATTCCTTTCGCCGGCGGGACCGTCGACCCCATGCGGTGGCGGACGCTCGAAAACCTGGTGATCGTCGACGCGGTGAGCTCGTCGAACGACGTCGCGCGAGAGATTCTGGAGATGTATTTCTCGGAAGAGCAGGAGCTGCCGGCGACGGTCCTGATCGCGGAGGCGCAGACCGCGGCGCGCGGCCGCAAGGGCCGCTGGGTGGCGGAGGCGGGGCGCGGCCTGTACCTGACCGTCATCCGCAGGGTCGGTGCCGGAGAGCCGATGTCGCTCATCCCGATCGCGGCGGGCCGCTGGATCCGGGAGGTCCTCGCGGAGCACGCGGGAGTCCAGGCGTCGCTCAAGTGGCCGAACGACGTGTACGCGGGAGGACGCAAGCTCGCCGGAATTCTCGCCGAGTCCCGTACCCAGGGGGAAGACACGTACGTCGCGGTCGGGCTCGGGCTGAACGCGATCGGGTCCGCGGAGTCCGTGGGCGTCGAGAACGCGACCACGGTCGAGCAGGAGACCGGCCGGCCGGCTCCGCTCGCGCCTCTCCTGCAGGCGCTGCTCGACCGCTTCGATGCCGAGCTGTCTTCGCCCGGATGGGAACGCGAAGTCGAGCAATGGGAGCGCGTCTCCATCCACCGGCCGGGGGATCAACTGACGGTCCGCCGCGACGGCGAGGAACTCTCCGGGGAATACCGCGGGCTGACCCCCGAGGGCTTCCTCCGGCTGGGCACCCCGGCCGGTGAGACTGTGTGTGTCGCGGGGGAGCTCGCGCGGTGGTGACCGGCAGCGCTGCCCCGGCGCGTCTCCTCGCCGTCGACGTGGGAAACACGAACACCGTCCTCGGCTTCTACGCCGGCGCGGAGCTCTTGCGCAGCTTCCGGCTGACGAGCCGCCGTGACGCGACGTCCGACGAGATCGCGCTCTCTGTCGAGGGACTTCTTCGCACCATCTCAGGCGGCCCGCCGGATGACGTCATCGTCTCCTCGGTCGTTCCGGCGCTGCGTTTTCCGATGCGCCAGGCGTTTCGGCAGCTCTTCGACCGCGATCCGATCTTCATCGAGCCCGGCATCAAGACCGGCATGCCGATCCTGTACGACGTCCCGCAGGAAGTCGGAGCGGACCGGATCGTGAACGCGGTGGCGGCGTACGCGCGCGTCAACGGCCCATGCATCATCGTGGACTTCGGAACCGCGACCACATTCGACGTGGTGACCGCGCGCGGTGAATACGCGGGCGGCGTGATCGTCCCGGGGATCGCGATCTCGGCGGAAGCGCTCTTCGAAAAAGCGGCGAGGCTGTGGCGGGTCGAGATCCGCCGGCCGGAGCGTGTCATCGGAAAAACGACCGCGTCCTCCATCCAGTCCGGCCTCTACTTCGGATATCTATCGCTCGTCGACGGCGTCATCGACCGCATCGTGCGCGAGGCGGGAGGACAGCACCGCGTGATCGCGACCGGGGGGCTCGCCGAGCTCTTCGCGGGCGGCTCGGAGCGAATCCAGGAGGTCGATCCTCTCCTCACCCTGACCGGCCTCCGCCTGATCTATGAGCGAAACCGGGGAGGATAGCGGCTACTTCGCCGCGGCGGAGGCGGCCTTCATCCGCCGCCGGGGAACGCCCTTCCTCCTCTCCCCGAAGGACTTCGCGCTCCTGACGGAGTGGCGGTCTCTCGGGGTTCCGATCGAAGCGATCGAGCAGGGAATCGACGACGCGTTCGCGCGCCGAGAGGAGCGCGGCGCGGCGGGCCGAGTGAATTCGCTCTCCTATTGCCGCGACGCGGTGCTCCTCGCCTGGGAGCGGCGCGCCGAGGCCGCGATCGGGCGCGGCACCGGGCGCTCGGCCGAAGAGCCCGAGGCCGGATCGGCGCTCACGGCACTCGCCGCGAGGCTCTCGGAGCTCGCCTCCGTGCGTCCGGAGCTCGAGCCCGCGCTCGCGTCGGCGGCAAAATCGGTCTCGCGCCTCGCGGCGTCCGGCAAAGATCCGGCGGCGGCGGAAGACGCTCTCGCGCGACTCGACAAGCGGCTCGCGGGGGCGCTCTACGATGCCCTTCCCGCCCTCGAACGCGAACGCGTCGACGCCGAAGTGAGCGCGCAGCTTGCCCGCGCGCGCGTCCGCCTG
>JBBROA010000063.1:0-24987 GCA_038229875.1 Thermoanaerobaculia bacterium
GAGGTCGGAGGCGTTGACCGCGCGCGCGTGTGCGAGAAGGTCACGAAGGCTCGGATACGGATTCGCTCGAAAGTCGATCTCCGTAAACGTCTTCCGGCTGGCGATCTGGGCTTCGTAATAGGGGACGTTGCCCGCCCTCGCGGCGATGATCCTCTCCGCTTTTTCCTGTACGAGCGGGTCCGTCACCATGCGGGCGATCTGCTCCAGGAGCGGCCCGACCCGCGGATCGGCGATCTTCGAGAACGCCTCGAGGATCTCCAGCCGCAGATCGGAGGCCCCGCGCTTGAAGGCGTCGAGGAGGCCGGGCAGCGCCTGCGGTGCTCCCCAGGACCCGAGCGCCGAAGCCGCGCAGAGGTCGGATTCCGGGTCCTTCAGCATCTTCAAGAGCGGCGCCATGCCGCGGGGATCGCGTATCTCGGCGAGCGCCTGCGCGGCGCGGTCCCGGAGCCACCAGTCGGACCCTTCCAGAAAGAGGATGCAGTGCGGCACGACTTCGGGCGTCCTCAGGTTGATCGCGATCGAGGCGGCGAGGGCCGCAACTCCCCGGTCCGAGTCGTTGTCGCGGTCGAGGAAGGCCTGGATGAACCCGGGCCCGAGCTCCTTCAACCCTTCGATGGCGCGGTCCCGCGCCGGCCCGTAATTGTCGCGAAACCCCTTCAGAAAGGCGTCGGCCACGCGGGCCGGGTCCTGCGATTCCAGGATCTTGATCGCGAGATGGCGGACCTTCGGATTCGCGTCCGTCATCAAAGGCAGGATGAACTCGTTGAATCGCGGGTCCGATTCTTCTCCCGCGAGGGCCGCGTTGAGCAGCGGGCCCAACGCCGAAAGAGCCGCGTCCTGGACCCGCGCCGAATCCGCATTGCACCGGAGGAGCAGCGGGGCGATGTTCGCCTCTTCCGGAAACCTGGCCAGGAACTGGATGGCGCGGAATCGGATCTCCTCGTCGTCGTGTCCGAGCGCTTTCCGTGCGACGAGCACGCTCTTCTTGGACGGCAACGCCTCGACGATCGCAAACGCCTTGCGGCGCACGACCGGCGACGTCGAGGACAGCGCCGGCACGATGCTGTCGAGCGCCGGCTCCGAAGGATTGCGCTTCAGAAAGTCGAGCGCGATCAGGACGACCCCCGGGTCGGCGCTGGCGAGAAAGGCCGGAACGTGCTTTGAAAATGAGTCTCCGGCGATCTCTTCGACCGACGCGCTCACGTTCTTCCGGGCGCCGTCGCCATGCGCCGTCAAGTACGGGAAGAGCGCCGCCGACGCCTCTTCGAACGGATATCGCTGGAGGATGGCGACCGAGGCCCGCCGCACCGGCCCGTCGTTCTCCGCGGCCATCCAGCCGACGTCCTCGGCCTCGAGACCCGGCAGCGCCGCGAGCTTGCGCAGAAGGTCGTCGCGCTCGCCGTCGGTCTTCCAGCCATGACCGCGGACCCGGGCGAGCAGGGCCCGCGCCTCGGGGGGCGCCGATCGCCGCTTTTTTGACCACATGGAAAAAGAAAGTGTAACTCCTGCGGGAGGGTGGAGGGCGACGGGTCGGGATTTGGGGCGTGGGCGAAGGGCGCGAAGGGCGAAGGATGTCGCCTCGGCCGGACCTCGGCTTGAACGGAGCGCTTCCGTGAGCGGAAAGGGCAGGGGAACGAGGTGAGGGAGCCAATCCGGGGGTGAGGCCAGTCCTCCGGCCGGTGCCGCGATGAGTCGGGATGCGCTACCAAAGGTGACGCTTTCTGGCGGCAGAGGCCGCCCCGGGGATCCCTCTCGGGAGTGATCTCGCTGGTTCGAAATGGGTTACGAGAGGGCAACCCTCCGGGCACAGGAATCGCTCATAGATTGTCCAAATGACTCGTCCACAGATCATTCCTGGGAAGGGAGACGACTCTCCCGTGCGCGGTTTCACCGCGGTCGAGCTGGTTGTCGTTCTGGGGATCGTGGGACTCGTCGCCGCGATTGCCATCCCGGCTCTCAACCGGACGATGCGCCGCAGCCGGTTCCGCAGCGCGGCGGGAGAGATCCAGACAAGCCTCCTCGCCGCGCGAATGCGGGCGGTGAAGCGGAACCTTCCCGCGAGCGTCGTGGTGGTGACGGCGTCCGCTTCGGCCCCGAGCCACGTGCTCCAGACGATCGAGGCGGACACGCCGGCCCCGACACCGACTCCGCAGCCGGCGGCCCGGCAGGCCATCTCCGCTCAGTCGCTCATGTTCCTGACGCTTCCGGCGGCGAACAAGATCACCTTCGACGGCAACGGGAGGCGCACGGCGCCGGCCGGCTCCGCCGCGGCGGACATCATCGTCGAGGGCCCCACGGGCGCGGGCGACCGAAACCAGATCACGATCCGGACCTCCCGCACCGGACGGGTCGAAGTGGTGACGCCGGCGGTGTGGCAATGACGCGGATCCGGACACGGTCGCGAAGGCTTCGGCTTCGGAACGCCGAGAGGGGACTGACGCTGGTCGAGATGATCATCGCGATCGCGATTCTCGGTTTCATCCTGCTCGGCATCGCTCCGCTTTTCGTGGCGAGCGTCAAGTCCAACTACTCGGCGAGCGAGTACACGAGCATCAACGTGATCGCGCGGGACCGGCTCGAACAGCTGATGAACCTGCCCTTCCTGGACCCCGAGCTGACCCCGGGAGTCAAGGTGAACGACCTTCCGCCGACGCTGCCGGATCCGAAGACCGGCCTTCCTCCGGCCTCGGGGGGCGTGCGGAACCCGTTTCAGATCACGTATCAGGTCATCCAGTATCAGATCCCGGCCGCGGATGTCGCGACCGTGCCGAACGGCAATCCGTTCGTGCCGACCCGGGTCACGGTCGCGGGACAGCCCTACCAGTACAAGCGCGTGGACGTCACCGTCACCGCCGGGACCGGCCCCCTCGGGATCGGGGCCCGCAGCGCCCGAGTGAGTGGATTCCTGGCGAGCCCCGCTCCGACGGCCGTGGCCTTTCTTTCGGTCGCCGATGCCTGCGCGGTCGGAGCACCGGCGCCATGTCCATGACCATTCTGCGCAACATGACTTTTCGCCGCAACGTGACCTCCCGCCGCGGCCGGAGCGAGAGCGGCTTCACGCTGATCGAAATGATCGTCGTGGTCTTCCTGCTCGCGATCGCGATGCTCGGGATCCTGGCCGTCTTTGACGCGAGCGCGCGGATCAACAAGAGCGAGCAGGAAGTCGCCGACGCCCAGGGCGCCGTGCGCTACGGGATCTACCAGATGACGCGCGCGGTCCGCATGGCCGGTTCGGGCGGTCTTTTCGTGACTCAAGCCGTTTTGAACGCGGCGGACCCGCAGCTCGGGGGCGTCAACGAGGGAACGGCAGGACGCGGCTACGACAACGTCCTCGGGGCCACGGTCCGGGACTTGAACGGAAACAACGTTCCGGTCCGCGACGGCACGGACATGATCGAGGTGCGCGGCGTCATCAACTCGCCGCTGCTCGGGTTCGACCTCGACAGGGCGGCGTCCGGCTGCGGGACCTGCAACGGGGTCAACGCCCTGACGGCGAAAGCGATCACGGGGGACCCGCTGATCGGGACGCACGTCAACAACGACGCCGCGCAGCGGCCCCAGTTTGCGGCCATCGACGCCTACACGCTCGGAGCGAGCGCCGGCAGCCCTCGCTTCGTGCTGGTGAGCGGCAGCGACGACATCCACGAGGGCTGCTCGGTGGCTTTCGGCCCGCAGCGGTACCCGCAGGCGACTTACAACGTCGGACTCATCACCGCGCCGACGGCGCTCGTGGCGACCAACACTTTTGGAAACGTCAATTTCACCGACGCTTCGGCGGAAGAGTTCGACACCGAAACTCCGGCGGAGTCCGCGGTCGCGCCGACCGCGATCAACACCGCGGTCCGGCGCGCCGGGATTCTGGACGACCTGATTTTCTTCATCGACAACTCCGATCCCGCTCATCCGGCTCTGGCCCAGGGGATCCGCCGCGGGGCCGTGTTCGAGGTCGAGCGGCTGGCCGACGACGTGGAAGACATGCAGATCGCGTACGGCGTGGACGGCAATGACGACGACGCCGTGAGACGTCTCCCGGGCGCCCCGCTGAATGCGACCGACACCGACACGAACGTTTCCCAGGTCGTCAACGGAGACGAGTGGTCTCCGAATGTGCCCGGGGAGGCGAACTTCGTCGCCACCGGGTTCATCCGCCCCCCCATTCCGGCAGGTGTGCCGCCCGCGTTCACACATGCCGGCATCCTCGTGGCGCATTGTCCGCGGCTGCACGGCGTGATGATCTCGCTGGTCGCGAAGTCGAAGGACCCCGACCCGCGCTTCATCTCACCGTCCGCGCTGGGATTCCGGACCATGAACTCGCCCGGCACTCCGATGACCGCGGCGGCGTACCCGACTCTCCCGGGAGAGCCGCATTTCCGGCGCCGGGTCCAGACCCTGAAGATCAACCTCCGCAACTACGCGTTTCCGGGATGACCATGACCATCACCTTCAAAAGATCCATTCGCCGGCGTGTCGTTTCCGCCCGCCGCCGCTCGGCCGCTTCGGTTTCCGCGGCCCGGCCCGAGGAGCGCGGCGCGGCCCTCGTGATCGCGATCCTGGTGCTCGCGATCCTGACTGTGGTCGGCATCGCGCTCATGCTCGTGACGAGCACGGAGTCGAGGATCGCCGCGAATGAGTGGTCCGTCAATCGGGCGTTCTACGCCTCGGACGCCGGCATACGCTGGGCGTCGGCGGAGATGACGAACCCGCGCCTCTTCCTCGTCCGGCCCGAATTTACCGCCTCCGCGTTTGGAAGCGTCCTGTTTCAGATGCCGAGCCACCGCAGCGGCGGCATCGGGTCTGCCTTCTTCTCCGGAGATCCAACCGAGTCCGACATCCAAGTCCGGGTGCAGACGCCGAGCCTTGTGGGCAGGCGCCCCTACCGCGGGGGAAAACTGAACGAGGGAGCGGAGAAAGCGCAGTTTATGTGGGCCTACGAAGTTCGAACCACGGGCGGAGAGAACGACGCGTTTCTGCAGTACTCGAAGGCGCTGGTGGCCGACATCGAAGTCGGACCGCGGCCTGCGAGGGCGCAATGAACCGCAAGCGGCGATTCTCTCTGATGCGGCTGTCCGCCCTGGCGCGGCGGCACCGGGTGGGCGTGGCGATGCTGCTGCTCTTCGTGACCGCGTCTCCGGCGCTCCCGGATGACCGGCAGCTTCTCCAGGCGAACTCGGGCTCGTCCACGGACGTGCTCGTCATCCTCGACTCCTCCGGTTCGATGAACCACGAGTTCACGGACACCTTCGAGCTTCCCGCGTACATGGACGACTTCCTCTACCCGCAGGGAACCGCGGCGGGTACGAACGGGTCCAAGATCGGCGTCGCCAAGAGCGTGCTCCGGCAGGTGCTCTCGACGACGCAGAACGTCAACTGGGGTTTCGCCTATTACCGCAATCCGAACCAGACGTTCGGAGCGGCGCAGACAGGCCCCGTCGGAGAAGCGATCGGCGGCGCGCACAACAAGAACGACCGCCTCGAGAACGGCGGCGTCGAGTGGCTGTACTTCGCCGATACGACGACGGACGCCGGAGGCACGCCGGACGGAAACACGCTCGACGCGGTGCTCAATCCCGGCGCACCGGCGGTCTGGAACTACCCCGACATTTCGCAAGGAAGATTCCTGCAGTTCGGCCACAAGGTGATGCACCCGTACGGTAAGTACACGACGAATGAGACGGCCGACACGCGTCTGCCGTACGACACCGTCGTCGGCACCCCGTCGCCGGGCGAGCCCTCGCAGGGGACGTTTCGAGGCGCGTTCGGCCCGAAGGGCCTGAACCAAGGCACGGTCATCTATCGGAGCCCCTCCAACCCCGGACGGGAGCTCCGCATGCGGGTCGCGTCCGGAAACTACAGCGACGCGAACCTGATCGTGCAGATCGACGAGTACGCGGCGGCGCCGACTCCGACTCAGACACCGACCAATACGCGGACGAACACCCCGACGAACACCCCGACGAACACCCCGTCCCCCACGTCGACGACGACGCCGACGAGCACGGCGACGCCGACCTCGACGCCGACCAACACGGCAACGAACACGCCGACGCGCACCAATTCGCCGACGCAGACGATGACGGCGACCGCGACCGCCACGGCGACCAAGACGAACACGCCGACTCAGACTTTCACCGCGACACAGACGCCGACGGCGACTCAGACGTTCACGAAGACGAACACGCCGACGATCACCCCGACGTTCACGAACACGCCGACGGCCACGCGGACATTCACGATCACCCCGACGTTCACGAAGACGAGCACGCCGACCATCACGCCGACCTTCACGAAAACGCCGACGTTCACGAACACCCCGACGGGAACTCAGACTCCAACCGTGACGCGGACTCCGACGAACACGGCGACGGCGACGAACACGCCCACGCCGACCCGGACCGCGACGTTCACGGTCACGCCGACGTTCACGAAGACACCCACATTCACCCAGACGCCGACCGTCACGCCGACCCCGACGGTGACGCAGACGCCGACCGTGACCCCGACGGACACGCCGACTCAGACGCCGACGAAGACGCCGACGTTCACGAAGACGGACACGCCGACGAACACGCCGACGAACACCCAGACGCCGACGAACACTCCGACGTTCACGAATACGCCGACCCTGACGCAGACCCCGATTCCGCCGACGGCGACGTTCACGCCGACCGCCACGCGGACCAATACGCCCACGGGCACGCCCACGCGGACCAAGACGAAGACGCCCACCCCGGTCGCTCTCCCGATGGGCCAGATGCCCGCCGCGAGCGTGATGCCGGCGGCCGGCAACTGGGTCACGGCCGCGCTCCGCGGACTCCTCGCGATGGCGCCGCCTCCTCAGGCTCTCTCCCCGGGCACTCCCTGCGCCGGCGTGCCGCAGTCGATCTTCAGCAGCCCGCCCGCGCAGCCGCTGCTCTGCGGACCCTGCCAGTACGACCCCGCGAAGCTCTGCTCGTTCGTCGACCTCGACGGTGACGGCGAGCCGGACAGCGATCTCCTGCCGCTCCAGTACCGCGGATTCGACGACCCCCAGGCGGATCCGTCCCCCTCGCTCGTCCTCGCCCGGACCGTGTTCGTGCGCTACATCCGCGGCGACCTCTACGACCTGCCGCCGGTCTACAACACGACGGTCGACGACGTGCTCTTCGGCAACCCGCCCTGGGGCTCGACCGCCACGGATGGCGACGCGGACGCGATCGACGAGCTTCCCTTGATCCCCGACCGCCACAACCAGGGGTCATACTCGGCAGGCCCGAACTCCGACGGCCCGCAGCGAGATCAGCAGTTCCCGAACGACGCGATGGCGGAGGTCTCCTGTCCTTTCCCGCCGCTGTCGAACCCTTGCGACGTCTACTCGACCGATTGCGGCGGCATCGCGCTCTACAACAGCGCGAAGCCGACGAACCCGCTCTATGACCCGTACCCGGGCGGCTTCGGCGATCCTCCCAGCCAGGTCAGCTGGCCGGTGATCCCGTTCCCGCGCGACTGGAACCCGTTCAAGGCGACCGACTCGGACAGCACAGAGGCGATCAAACGCCTCCTGCGGTTCACGACATCCATCGTCAGCTACGACTCGACACAGCCGCACATGCAGGAGTACCGCCTGGAAGAGGACGCCCGCAACGTGGTCGTCACGGCCCCTGGAACTCCGCTGGCCGGCGCTTTGAAGGATGCCTACACCTACTTCGTCAACAGCGTCTTTCCGCAGACGGATGATCCGGCGATCAACTGCCGCAACTACATCGTCGTGCTCCTGACGGACGGTCTCGACGAGTGCTTCTCGAATCCCTGCGCCGGCGGTCCGACGGGCCTCGGGCCCTCCAGGGATCTCGGCACTGTGACGCTGCCGGAGAACCCGCCCGGCGCCCGGGCCCTCGCTCGCGCGGCCGATCCGAGCGTCCGGATAACCGGCATACCGGTCTTCGTCGTCGCGATGAACACCAATCCAAACGACGTCCGGTTGAAGTGCATCGCGGACAACAGTGGTGGCCAGGTCTTCGCCGCGAGCGACCGAGCCAGCCTCGTGACCGCTCTGCAGAGCATCCTCGAGTTCAAGCGGACCGCGAACTTCATCGCCGCGCCGGCTCTTCCCGCGTTTGCCGGCGGCCTGGCGGACACGGCGCAGCTCGCTGCCGTCATCCCGAGTCATGGGAACATCGACGGGTCGGCGTCGCAGTGGTCCATCTGGAACGGCGCCCTGAAGGCCTTCCGCCTCAATCTGAATGGGACGATCCCGGTCGTGACCGGCGGCGCGCCGGTGTTGAGCTATCCGGACGAGACTCTGCCCGACGACGTGTCCCAGACGACGCGGAAACCGGTGTGGAATGCTTCCCGGTCCCTCGGATACACGAATCCGACCCTTGTCCTGACCGGAGGAGCCGCCGCCTCGACCGCCTCCGCGGCCAACGCTCCCAA
Organism: Thermoanaerobaculia bacterium; assembly: GCA_038229875.1. Classification (GTDB taxonomy): domain Bacteria; phylum Acidobacteriota; class Thermoanaerobaculia; order UBA5066; family Gp7-AA6; genus JALYUA01. The sequence goes on from JBBROA010000063.1 coordinate 8,413, forward strand.
TGTGAAGGTGTGGCCGGGCCGGAAAATGATCTGGGCGAGCTCGACCGGCGCGACGGTTCCGCTGACACGCGCGGAGTTCCACAAGACGGCGTGCTCCGGCTCGTGCTTCGACACCCTGGTCACGGCCATGGGCCTGAACCCGGTCGTGGCAGCCGACCGCACGACGACATCGCGGACCATCGACTTCCTCCGTGGCGGCCTGACCGCGGCCGGAAGCCGCGACGAGATCCTGAATCTGCCCGGCATCAAGCCGGTCGGTCCTGCGATCGGGCCGGGCGCCGGACAGCAGCAGCGGTATTCCTACGTTTACCAGGACGACCAGCCGCCTCCGGGTGCTCCGCAGGTGCGGACGGACGGCGCGGCGCCGGTCGGCTACTCGCACAAGCTCGGGGACATCTTTCACTCGGAGCCGGCGGTTCTCGACCCGCCGAAGTACTTCCAGTACCTTTCCGCGAACCTGACCCCCCGTGCGGGTCAGTCCTACAGCGGCTTCGCGAACCTCCATTCGAAGAGACGCCGGGTGTCGTTCGTCGGCGCGAACGACGGCTTCCTCCATGCCTTCGACTCGGGAGTGTGGTCTGACACCCTGGGCGCCACGCCCCGAGATGCGGCGTTCGTCAACTCGTTCGACCTCGGGACCGGCCAGGAGATCTTCGCGTACGGACCGAAGGCCGTGATGAAGACGGAGCCTCAGCTCCTGCGGTTCCCGCCGAGGCCCTTCTACTTCGTGGACGGGAGCGTCTCGTTCGCCGACGTCTACATGGATCCGAGCCACAACGGAAGTCCGAACGCGGGGAACCGCGTCTGGAGAACGGTCCTCGCCGGAACGCTCCGGCAGGGGGGCCGCTACGTGTTCGGCCTCGACGTCACACAGCCGGACCGCGTGGACCCGACGACCGGCGTCAAGAACGGAGCTCTTCCGGCCAACTCGCCCGACTGCCTGGACGGCGGCGGGAGCTGCAGCGCGAGGTATCCGAACATCCTCTGGGAGACGACCGACGACTGTGTGCTGAGCCCCGGCACCTGCCTGGGTGTGCCTGCCATCGGCCAGACCTGGTCGAAGCCCATCCTCGGCCGTATCAAGGTCATCAACGGCGCCTCCTACGAGGACCGTTACGTCGCGATCTTCGGCGGCGGATTTGACACCCTCTTCAACGCCGGGGATGTCGTCGCAGGCGCCAGCACGGTCAAGGGGCGCGCGATCTACGTCGTGGACGTCGAGACCGGAAAGGTCATCTACAAGGCGAGCAAGGGTAAGGATAGCGGCGTCGGCCCGCTGGTGGAGATGGCGCCGGTCCCCGCAACCCCCGCCGTGGCCGACTACAACGACGATGGATACCTCGACGTGGTGTACTTCGGCGACGAAAACGGCAGAATGTGGCGGCTCGACCTCACTCCGGACATTACGTCCGTGGCGTCGCCGAAGCCGGGTGAGATCGTGGCGGGCATGGTCTCCGGTATCACCCCGTTCATGCTCTACGACGCCTCCACGCAGACCTCGCTCCCGACGGAGACGAATCAGCCCGTATTCCTGGAGCCGTCGATCATCTATCTCGCCGGGGGAGCGCGTCCTACGCTCGGGGTGGCATTCGGCACCGGCGACCGCGCGAACCTGCTGAAGATTCCGAATCCTTCGGTCAACCGGTTCTTCTTCGTCATCGACAACGGCGGCACGACGACGCTGCACCAGGCGAACCTGCGCAACATCACGCCGAACGGTGGCGTGACCCTACCGGGCATCGGGCCGGGGCCGATCTTCAACGGAACGTACAGCGGCCTCTTCCTCGACTTCGCGACTCAGAACGAGAAGACGACCTCGACGGTCTTCTCGACCCAGGGCTACCTGACGCTGGTGACCTTCACGCCCGACTCGAATAACCCGTGCGCGACGGAAGGCAGCTCGTACCGCTACCGTTTCTTCTTCCTGAACGGGACCGGCGGGTACAACGTGGGCTCGCCGACCGGCAACTTCAGCGACTATCGCGAGAGCGAAGGCTCCGGTCTCGCCTCCGGCACCCAGTCGACCACTCCGGACGGCGATACAATCGACATGATCCTGTGCTCGGGCGGATGCCTGAAGCAGGATGTGACCCGCGGAACGATCCGGACGATCAACCAGAACTGGAAGGAACAATGAGGAAGACGCGGTCGCTCCTGGCGGCTCTTTTCTTCGGCTCGGCTCTCTTCGGCGCGGGCGCGTTCACTTTCGCGGCGGATGTGGTGGTCCTCCGCGGCGGGTCGCGAATCGAGCTGAAGTCTCCGATCGTCCAGCAGGGAAACAACGCCCTGCTGACGCGCTCGGACGGAACGCTCCTTTCGGTGCCCCTGACCGAGATCGACTGGAAAGCCACCAACGCGGCGCGCGCGAGCGGCCCTGTCGTCGCGAAGCCCGCGCTGTTTCTGCCGCCCTCCGCGCCCACGGACGCGGTGCGAAGCGGTAAGCAGGAGAAGGCCCGCGTGCGCGTCACCGACGCCGACGTCGGTCATGCGGAGGCGGCGTCCGCGCCGGGCGAGAAGGAGAAGGGCGTCGAGACGCGCGCCGGAGCCGGCCGCGTGGAAGTCGGGGACTATCAGCAGCAGAAGTCCGGGACGAACCTCGTGGTCACGGGATCGCTCCGCAACCCCGGCACGACGCCGGTCACCAACACGCATCTGACGGTTTCGGCGATCGACGAAGCCGGCAACGCGGTGTCGACGGGCAACGCGACCCTCGCGACGGGCACGATCGAAGGCGGCCGCTCGGTCACGTTCGCGGCGACCCTGCCGGTCGCGGACCGCACCATCAACCAGGTTCGCTTCTCTCCGATGTGGCAGACGCCGCCGCCTCCTCCTCCTCCGGCCGCTGCCGCGGGCGCTGCCGGAACGACGGCTGCGGGCGCTCCTGCGGCCGCCGAGGGCGCCGGCGCCGCCGCGGCCGCCGCGTCGAAGCCCCCGCCCCCCGTGCGGACGCCGTACGGCCAGGGGACGCTCTATGCGGCCCCCGCTCCCTCAGCCCCCTCGGTCGCGCCGGCCGACGGCAAGACCGGATACATCCCGGGCGCCGCGAGCCCGGAGAATCAGCCGAAGCCGCCCCAGTAAGAAGGGCCGCCGGCGCCGCCAGAGCCGCCTTCGGGCGGCTTTTTTGTTACCCTTCCCGCAACTCCTAAATGCCGAACATCCTGGTCGTGGAAGACAAGAGCTCGCTGCGGGCGATGCTTGAGGAGATGCTTCAGGCCGAGGGCTGGTCCGTAGTCGGCGTCGGCACGGGAGAAGCGGCGGGAGACCGCCTGCGGGCGGGCGAGAAATTCGACGTCGTACTCACCGACTGGCGGCTGCCCGGCGCGGACGGGTTGTCCGTGCTCGACGCCGCGCGCGGTGTCGATCCGACCCTGCCGGTCATCGTGATGACCGCGTTCGGCTCGATCGAGACCGCCGTGGACGCGATGAAGCGGGGCGCGGAGGAGTTCATCACCAAACCTGTCGATCCCGATCTCCTGAGGCTTCTCGTTGCGAGGTCGATCGAAAGGCGCGCCGGCCGCCGGGAGTCTCTCCTCTTTTCCGAGACCCAGTCGGGGCTTATGCCGCCGATCGTCGGCGAGTCCGCGGCCCTGCGGGCGGTGCGTGAGGAAACTTCGCGGGTCGCGGTGACGGACGCGACGGTGCTCCTCGAAGGGGAGAGCGGCACCGGGAAAGAGCTCTTCGCCCGGGCGATCCACGCGCTTTCCTCTCGCGCCCGCCGCGCCTTCGTCGCGATCAACTGCGCCGCGATTCCGGACACGCTGCTCGAGAGCGAGCTGTTCGGCCACGAGAAGGGCGCGTTCACGGGGGCGTCGGCGCGGAGGCTCGGAAAATTCGAGCTGGCGGATGGTGGGACGGTGTTCTTAGACGAGATCGGCGAGCTCACGCCGGCCACGCAGGCGAAGCTCCTCCGCGTTCTGCAGGAGCGATCGTTTCATCGCGTCGGCGGGACGGCCGCGATCCAGGTGGACGTCCGGATCATCGCCGCGTCCAACCGGCCGCTCGACAAGCTCGTCGCGGCGGGCCTCTTCCGCGAAGACCTCTTCTATCGCGTGCGGGTGTTTCCGATCCGGATTCCGCCGCTGCGCGATCGGCCCGAGGACATCGACCCGCTGGTGGACTGGTTCCTCGCCTCGCTGCCTCGCGAGCTCAAAAAGAAACCCCTGCGGCTCGAAAGCGCCGCCCGGGAAAGACTGCGCGCGTATCCCTGGCCGGGCAACGTGCGGGAGCTTCGAAACTGCCTCGAGCGCGCGATGATCCTCGCCGAGACGCAGGTCATCGAGGAGCGCCACTTGCGCCTGACGCCCGACTTCGCCACGCCAGCCGCGCCTCCGCGCGACGAAACGCTCGAAGAGGTCCGGGAGCGCGGCGCCCGGGGAGCGGAACGTTCCTGGCTCGCGCGCGCGCTCGACAAAGCAAGAGGCGACCGAACAGCCGCCGCGGAGTCGCTCGGCCTGACGGCCCGCCGCTTCGAAGCGAAGCTGAGAGAGCACGCGCTGGATCAGGAGAATTGAAGGAACTCTCAGCTCTCGTTACCAGCGAAGAGCTTCCCTCCTCTGGACTGACCGTCTACAAGCGATGAGGCACCCCTCTCCTCGCCCCCCGCCCCTCTGCGAGGAGAGCGCGGGACGTCATCGAGGTCTTTCCCCGACACGGACATCCGGTGCCTGGAGGTCCGCCCCTCACCGCCCGGGCAGACCTGCTTCCGTCAAGGTAGTGGCCGCGCACGGCGAATGCAGCTCCCGCAGTGAGCGGAGGCGACGTGAAGTCGACGGTTATCCGGGCAACGACGGCAGCCGTGTCGGCATGCCGGGGCGCAGCGTCGGAGTTGGCGGCGCCGGCTTCGGCGTGTACTGAAGAGACGGGACTGGCGTGGTTTTCGCCGGGCCGGCCGAAGGGCCGGAGGCCTTGCGGTTGCACGAGAGCATCGCGACGAGTGACGCTGCCGTCAATGCAGCGAGAGCTGAGGATCGTAGAGCGCGGTAACGGATCATGCCGGCCATTTTCTCACGACCCCCCCCCCGCGATGCGGGCGAGGGCCTCGACGACGCTCGCGTCTTCTTCGGGGGCGATGGACCGCAGATCGAGCAAAACCCGGTCGTCTTCGACGCGCCCGGCGACGGGCGGGTTCGACGCCCGCAGCGTCCGGGCGAGCGCGTCCGCGGAGAACCGGCGGTGGGACAGCGCGAGCGCACGCGAGTCGAACTGCTTTTCCGGGCTCGTGCCGCCGCCGAACAGCGCGAAGGACGGGATGACCGCGATCTCAAAGTCCGGCGTGGCCGCGCGGGACGCGATGAGGTCTCCGCGCCGTTCGAGCTCTCCCGCTGGCACCGCCGCCTTCTGATAGATCGGCAAGTCTCTCCAGCGGCCGGTCTTCCAGGCGGCGAGCGTCGCGTGAAGCGCCGCGAGCGTCAGCTTGTCCGGCCGCACGACGCGCGCGACCGGGTGACGCGCGACACGGGAGACCACCGCCTCCCCGCCCACCAGGAATCCTGCCTGAGGGCCCCCGAAGAGCTTGTCGCCCGAGAACGTGACCATCGTCGCGCCGTCGGCGAGGCAACCGGCGACCGTCGGCTCTCCCGGGACTCCGAACTCGGCGATGTCGACCACGCATCCGGTCCCCTGGTCGTGCAGCCACGGAATTCCGGCTTCCCGCGCGAGCGCGGCGATCTCGCGGGGAGGCGCGGTGGCCGTGAAACCGCGGATCTCGTAGTTGGAGGGATGGACCGTGAGGAGGAGGGCGACCTCGGACGTCAAGCCGCGGCGGTAGTCCTCGATCGTCGTCCGATTGGTGGTGCCGACTTCGGCAAGGCGCGCCCCGCTCGCCTCGAGAATGGCGGGGACCTGGAAAGACCCGCCGATCGCGACGAGCTCTCCCCGCGAGATCATCACGCGGCGGCCCGACGCCAGGGCAGACAGCGCCAGGAAAACGGCGGAGGCATTGTTGTTGACCGCGAGCGCGTCTTCGCAGCCGAAGACGTCCCGCGCGAGCGAACGAACGTGGTCCTGTCGGCGGCCGCGTTCGCCAGTCTCCGCGTCGTATTCGAGGGTCGAATATCCGGCGGCGACCGCTTCGACGGCGGTCCGCGCCGCTTCCGAGAGGGGGGCGCGACCGAGGTTGGTGTGGAGCAGGACTCCGGTCCCGTTGATGACCCGGCGGAGACTCGGCGCGAACCGCTCCGCCAGGGCGAGTCCCCCGCGGGAAAGGATGTCTGAGGGGTCTCGCGCGCCCTCTGCGATCGCCCGCCGGAGTTCCTCCTTCACGGCCTCGCGGCCGAACCGCGGCAGCATCGCGGAGGCTTCCGCGGACAAGAGGAGCGAATCCATGGAGGGCGGGCGAATCGCCCGCGCCGGTAGATCACCCGGCGACGTGTCCGCTTCCCCGGGCGACGGAGGTGCGCCGGACTTCACTCCGGACCCCTCTTCGGCGACCCGTTTTCCGTCATGCCCGTTACTATAGGTCCATGTCCTGGGAGCTCGACCTGCAAGCCCTGGAGCGGGCGATTGCCGTCGTGAACGCCGAGTACGACGCGTTCTTGTACGGGTCGGCGGCGAGGCCGCCGATCGACAGCCGCAAAAACGTCGATCGCCTGATCCGCATCCTCGGGAGAGGCGATCCGGACAACGCGGCGGACCGCTATCGCTTCTCCACGATCCAGGAGCGCTGGAACACCCTGATCGAGCGCTGGGAGCGGTTGCAGGGTGAAAAGGAAGCGGGGAAAAGGCCGGGTCTGTACGGCCGGTTCAATCCGCAGCATGTTCAGTCCGGGGACCGGCGCTCCGCACCTCCGGCCGCCCCGCGCGCCGAGGTCCCCAACACCGGCGCCCCCGCCTCCGTAGAACCGAAGACGTCTCCTTCGTCCGACTCCCGGCGGGAGCTGTTCGAGAAGTATCTCGCCGCCAGGAAGGTCCGGGGGGAGTCGTCAACGGGATTGAACTTCGAGCGATTCGCCGACAGTCTCGCGCGCGAGACGGAGCGGGTCCGGGAGCGATTCGGGGGAGCGGATGTCGAGTTCGACGTCGCCGAGCGGGACGGAAAGGTCAAGCTCGTGGCGCGCCGCAAAACGGAATGAGACCGGCGCGGATCGCGCGGGGCTCGAGAGGAACACCATGAACCGAAAGACGATGAAGAGGATGGCCTGGACGGCGCCGGCGGGACTTTTCCTGGCTCTCGCTCTGGCCCTGCCGCTGAGGGTGGGCGCGAGCGAGCAAAAGCACAAGGCGGAGGAGCCCTTCTACCGGCGCTACCTCGTCGCGGGCAACCCGCTCGACGACAAGATCCGCGCGCAGGAGAAGAGAATCGCCGCCGAGCCCGACTCTGCGCCGCTCTACAACGATCTCGGGAACCTCCTTGCCGCGCGCCGGTTTTCAAAGGAAGCGCGCGAGCAGTACGAAATCGCGATGAAGCTCGACAAGACGAACTTTCTCGCGCCTTACAACATGGGGATCGCGTTCGAGACCGAAGGGAAAACGGGAGCGGCGATCTCGGCTTACGAGAAGTCGGTCAGCCGCAATCGTGGATTTCCACCCGCGCGGTTTCGGCTCGGCAGACTCTACGAGCGGCGCGGATCGAGCTCCGCCGCGGTCGAGCAGTACGCGCGAGCGCTCGAGATCGATCCCTCCATGCGGGACGTGCGCCGCAACCCGCTCGTTGCGGACACGAGGCTGCTCGATCGCATTTCGCTCACGAACTACCAGAAGGACATCGCCCGGGCTTCGCTCTCGACCCAGGCGATTTACGCGGACGAGGCGCGCTTCCGGAAAGTGGCTACGGACAGGCCCGTCTGGACGAACGAGGTGATCGATCAGCTCGAGCCGGAGCCGGTGGACGGACCGCGGGCGACTTCCCCGAGGGCCCCGGCGTCACTGCCTGCCGCGCCCGGACAGGTGCGCCCTCAGGAGCTCGGCGGCCGGCCCGCGCCTCCCCCCGCCGGAGCCGGACCCTCCCAGTTAGAGCCCGGTCCGGGCTCCACCCCGCAGTCGGGGGCCGCGACATCCTCGGGCTCTCTGAACCCGGCGCCCCCCGCGGGGCCGCCGGCCGACGCTCCGGCGGATAACCCGCTCGGGCTTCGGCCGCGACCGCCGCTGCCGACGCCGCTGCCTCAGTAGAGAGGGGGAGGGCAGGGTCGAACGTAGAGTGTTGAGCGTTGAGCGTTGAGCGTTGAGCGTCCAGGCCGGCTCATCAACGTTCGTCGCTCAACGCGGAACCCTCTCTCTAATCGAACTCCGCCCGTTCGATCAGCAGGGTCGGTGATCCCACCGGATACGGCGAGGCGAAGAACTGGCGGTCCGTCGAAACACCGGAAATGCGCCGCAACAGCTGGGAGAGCCGCCCGCGCGCTCTGGCTCCTGCGACGGGCCCCTGCGCGCGGCCCGCGACGAGCGAGATGCCGGTGAAGTCGACCTCGAAGCGATCGCGCTCGAAGTCGATGCGGACCGGAGAGGTCAGCGCGGACGCAAAGAGTCCGCGGCGCACGGCCGTCAGAAGGTCGCGCGCCGAAGCTCCCCGGGAAGTCTCGAAGAAGAGGCGGCGCGGGCCCGCGGCCGGCGGAGTCCGGTAGGAAGTCCGCACACCGTGGCCGGTGGACGAGGCGCCGTTCGCGCGAGCGGACCTCAGGTCATGGAGACGCGCGCGCAGCGCGCCCTCGTCGACGAGCACGACGCGGCGCGTCAGAGTTCCCTCGCCGTCGAACGCCCCGTCCGCGGCCGCGTCGTCGACGACCGTCACGTGCTTCGAGAAGAGCTGGCCCCGCTGGACCCACGTGGGGAGGACCGCCGCCGTGAAGAGGGGCGCGATGGCCGCGAGCAGAGCGGCGCCGACGGAAGGGTCGAGGAGCCACTCCCCGTGCGCGAGCGGGGAGGCGCGCTCCGACAGGGGGAGAGTCGCCCGGTCCGAGAGGCGTCTCGCCAGCGCCTCGAGCTCCGGGGCCCCCTCCCAGCGGAAGAGAACGCGCGCATCGCAGGCACGGGTCTCGCGGCGTCCGACGGCCCGCGCGAATCCTTCGACGGAAACCGCGCGGACGGAAGTATCTCCGCCCCGGGCGTTCAGCACCCTCTCCGTCCTCGCCCCCGACGAGACGGACAGCTCGGCGAGGACCGCGTCGCCGCGCGACTCCGCCGCGACCAGCCGCCCGAGCGCGTCGTAGAGCTCCGGGGGAGCGGGCGCCGTGGACGGGTCTTCGAGCTCCGGGGACTTCGCCGCGGGCCATTCGGGCGCGGGCTCCGGCGCCGGGGTGGCGCGCGCGACGTCGCGGATCGCGAATCGGAGGTCCGCTTCGGTCGAGCCCGCCGCAAAGCGCGGCAGCCCGTTCTCCCACCAGCGCGCCGCAAAGCCCGCTTCGGAGCGGGACGCGGTGCGGACCGGCCCGCCGGAAGAAGTCGTCCGGTGCGATTCCGCGCGCTTCCGGTAAAGCTCCCAGTCGCCCGGGGCGCGCCGCTCGAGCTCTTGCCGGAGGATCGCGACGCTCATGCGCTCGACCGGACCGACATGCCGCGGACGAGGATGTCCGGCGCGGCGCCCTGCACTGGGATCACCTGCCCCGCGCGCGAGCACCAGCCGAGCGGGCGATAGGGCCGAACCTCGCGCCCGAGACCGGGCTCGATCGCCTTCAGGGTCGGAAGGATTTCGCCGACCAGAATTCCCGGCCCGCACTCGTCGGCGAGACGGCCGCGGCGGATCCGGCGCGCCCGCGGAAAGCGGAGCCGGAATCGGCCGCTCGACAGCTCGACCGATCCTCCGCCGAGGTCTCCGATCCAGAGCCCGCTGCCGAGCCGGCGAGCCATCTCGTCCGCCGTCGCGTGGCCGGCGGCGACCAGGATGTTCGAGCTCCGCGGCAGGGGAGAGTCCGACGGGGCCGCCCGTCTCGCGTGCCCCGTCGAGCCGCCCGGAGGCGCCTGGAACTGCCCGAAGAGCCGCCCGGCGAGGTGCCCGCCGTCGAGGAGCTTCACTGCCCGAGGTTTGATCCCTTCATCATCGCGTTCGTAGCCGCCGAAGAGGTCGAGACGCGTGGGGTCGTCGCGGACGTCGAGCTCGGGGATCGCGACCCTCGCCTGCTCGAGTCCCGAGAGAGGAGACGCCTCGCCGGCTTCGAGAGGATGGGAGAGGATCTCGTGGAAAAGGACGACCGCGCATCCCTGGGCGAGCAGGACATCCATCGTGCCGTCGCCGACCGGAACCGGCGCGTCGCGGGGCTCGACGGCGTGCGAAAAGGCGTTGCGCAGCTCGTCCGCCGTCGAGTCCGCGTCGGGCGCGTGGAAGAAGAACGACCTCGTCTCGTCGCCGCGGCGCGACGCGGCGCGGAACGTTCCTTCGAGCGAGAGGAGCCGCCGCGAGAAAGAGGCCGCGGCGCCCCGGGAAGGGATCACCTGCCGTGCGGTCTCGACGAGAGTCCAGCGCAGGCGGTGCCGCGGGGCGTGGCGCGCGAGGAGCGCCGTCAGCCGCCGGCTCCAGCGCTCGAGGTCGGACGTTTCGGCGGGAGTCTCCGGAGGCGGGGGAGAGCCGGGCCGCGAGGGCAGAGGCGCGCGGCCGAGAGAGACCTGCAGAGCCCGCACGCAGTCCCGGGCGCCCGCTTCGTCCGCCCGCGAAACAAACGCGAGGCTCTCGGCGCCCGCGTGCGTCCAGCGCGCGGAAATGCCGCTGATCCTCGCCGCGCGGACTCCCGTCACCTGGCCGTCCTCGACCTCGAGCACGGCTTCGCGGCGGCTCTCGACGAAGACCTCGGCGAGCTCGCCGGTCTTTTTTGCGAGAGGCTCGATCCATCCGGCGATGCGCGTCGCGTCGAGCTCCATGGGGCGACAAGGGTATGACGGAAACCGAGCGGCGGGAGACCCCGGGCTCCCGTCCTTTGACGGAGCGCATGCGGCCATGGCCCGCGGCTATAATCGCGCGCATGGGAGCCGGCGACACGCGCAAGGAATTCATCGCGGTGAGGGCCGCGCGCGGCCTTGCCGGGCGAAAGCTTTTCGAAGAGCGCGTCCCCGGCGCGCTCCGCGGGTCCGTCCTCGCAGCGCTCGCGGAAGAAGTCGAGAAGGAGCGCACGCTCGACGACGAAGCCCGCCGCATGATGGAAGCAGCCCGGGCCGAAATCGCATCGGGCCGCGTCGATGGACAGGAGCTCTTCCGACGCATCCGGAAGAAGCTCGCGGAGCAGCGCGGGATCGTGCTGTAGCTGTCAGCGGACAGCTGATAGCTGATAGCTGATAGCTTTTCGCCATGACGGTCGAAAAGCGAATCGAAGACCTCGAAGAACTGCGGGACCGCATCCGGCAGGGCGGCGGCGAGGAGCGGATCGCCCGCCAGCACGCGGAGGGAAAGCTCACCGCCTACGAGCGCGTGGAGCTTCTCCTGGACCCCGATTCTTTTTTGGAGCTCGACCCGTTCGTGGTTCACCGCTGCCGCGACTTCGGGATGGAAAAGACTTCGTTTCCCGGAGACGGTGTCGTCTGCGGAGCGGGCACCATCGACGGCCGCGCGGTCTACGTGTTCGCGCAGGACTTCACCGTCTTCGGAGGCTCTCTCTCGGAATCCAACGCCGAGAAGATCTGCAAGGTGATGGATCTCGCCGTGCAGAATGGAGCTCCGATCATCGGGCTGAACGACTCGGGCGGCGCGCGCATCCAGGAGGGCGTCGTCTCGCTCGCCGGCTATTCGAAGGTTTTCCTGCGCAACACGCGGGCGTCCGGCGTGGTGCCCCAGATTTCTGCGATCCTGGGGCCGTGCGCCGGAGGGGCCGTCTACTCTCCCGCCATCACCGACTTCATCTTCATGACCGAGAAGACGTCGTATCTCTTCGTCACCGGGCCGGACGTCATCCGGACCGTCACCCACGAGGAGGTCACGAAGGAAGACCTCGGCGGCTCGCGCACTCACTCGGCCGTTTCCGGCGTGGCCCACTTCGTCCGCAAGAACGACGAGGCGGTGCTCGCCGGGATCCGCCAGCTCTTTTCGTACCTCCCCTCGAACAATCTGGACGACGCGCCGCGCACCGAGCCCCGGGATCCGCCGGGCAGCGCGGCCGAGCTCGACAGTTTCATCCCGGAGGAGCCGAACCGCCCGTACGACATGGCGGAGCTCGTCCGCCGCGTGGCCGACGCGGGCATGTTCCTCGAGGTCCACAGCGCGTTCGCGCAGAACATCCTGTGCGGCTTCATCCGGCTCGCGGGGCGATCCGTCGGTGTCGTCGCGAACCAGCCGATGCACCTCGCGGGAGTGCTCGACATCGATGCGTCCGTCAAGGCGGCGCGGTTCGTGCGCTTCTGCGACGCTTTCAACATCCCGCTGCTCGTCTTCGAAGACGTTCCGGGCTTTCTTCCCGGCACCCAGCAGGAATACGGCGGCATCATCCGCCACGGCGCGAAGCTCCTTTATGCCTTCGCCGAGGCGACGGTCCCGAAAGTCTCCGTCGTCACGCGCAAGGCGTACGGCGGCGCCTACTGCGTCATGCTCTCGAAGGACATCGCCACCGATTTCAACTTCGCGTTCCCGACAGCCGAGATCGCCGTGATGGGCCCGGAAGGCGCGGTCAACGTCCTCTACCGCCGCGAGCTCCCGGCCGACGCGCCGCCGGAGAAGCGCGCGGAAAAGGTCGCCGAATACGTGGACAACTTCGCCAACCCATACGTCGCCGCGAAGCGAGGCTACGTGGACCAGATCATCGAGCCCTCCGAGACGCGCGAGAGGCTGATCCAGGCGTTCTCATTGCTCGAGGGCAAGAGGGTGAGCCTGCCGAAGAAGAAGCACGGAAACATTCCCCTCTGACCGCATCGCCGCCTGCCGGACCGCTTCTCCGCGCGACTCGAAAACCGTCTTTCCATCGGCGCCGCGGAGGCATCTCGGCTATCCTTCGCTCTAGAACCTCTCTGGAGACCCTCAATTGCGGCATTTTCTCGTTCGGAACAGGTGTGCCCTCTCGATTGCGGTCCTCCTGCTCGTGACGGCCCCGCGGTGGCGTTACGAGCCGGCCGATCTCCACGGGATCGGAAGCCCGGGAGGCGGCGATTGCCAAGGAGATGGAAGAAACGAGAAAGTTCCTCTCCACACGCCTTGCCGGCGCGTCTCTCCATGAGAAACCTCCCTTCTTCTACGCGGCGGTCGCGACTTCGATCCGATTGGTCGGGAGAGTCTCGCTTTTCTCGGTTCGCCTTCCTTCGGTCGTCTTCTCGGCGATGACCCTTCTCTGCGTCGCGGCGATCGCCCGGGTCCTCTTCAACCTCCGCGCGGCCCTGTTCTCCTCGGTCGTTCTCGCCACTTCGTATCTCTTCGCGGTCAACGCGCATGACTGCCTGATCGATGTCTCGCTCACGACCCTCGTCGCAGCGGCCCTGCTGGGATTCCTGGTCGAGAGCCGTCGGGCGGGTTTCCCCCGACGGGGTCCTCTGTTTGGAATCGCCGCCGCCGGCGGCCTCCTGGCGAAGGGCCTCGTCGGCGTCGCGCTGCCGATCGCCATCACTCTGCCTTTCTGGTGGCTCTCGAGGGAGCGTCGGCCGCTGCGCGATTCGATCCGGTTTGCGGCGATCGGATTGCCCGTCGCCGCGCTGACTGTCTGGGATCGCGTCCGCGCCGGGACCGGCGCGGTGAGGCCTTCACGCTGATGCCCATGCCGGACGCGATCCCTCCACTATGCTGCGGGCGTCCGCGCGGGGAAAAGATCGGTCGCCGGAGGTCCGTCGCGATGACAGAGGTCGAGAACTCATGACCAGCGCCCGCCCGCCGCGGCTCCTCGTCGCCAATCGGGGGGAGATCGCCCTTCGCATCTTTCGAGCGTGCCGCGATCTCGGGATCGAGACGGTGGCTGTGTTCTCGGACGCCGATCGCAGCGCGCCTCACGTCGCGGCCGCGGATTACGCCGTGCGCCTGGGTCCAGCTCCTGCTTCGGAGAGCTACCTGTCTGTCCTCGCTCTCCTGGCCGCCGCGAAAAAGACGTCGGCGACGCTGATTCATCCCGGGTACGGGTTTCTGGCGGAGAACGCCGGGTTCGCGCGGGCCTGCGTGGACGCCGGGCTGATTTTCGTCGGCCCGACGCCCGAGGCGATCGACGCGATGGGGAGCAAGACCGTGAGCCGCGAACGGATGCGCGAGGCCGGCGTCCCGATCGTGCCGGGTATGACGACGCCGGCGAAGGACGCGTCCGAGATCGCCGGCTTCGGGAAGAGAGCCGGGTATCCCCTCCTGCTCAAGGCCTCGGCCGGAGGCGGCGGAAAGGGGATGCGGCGGGTCGAGAACGAATCCGAAACCGCGGCCGCCTTGGCCCGGGCCTCGTCCGAAGCAAAGCTCTATTTCGGAGACGGCGCCGTCTACGCGGAAAAATTGATCGATCGGCCTCGCCATGTCGAGGTCCAGGTTGTGGGCGACCGTCACGGCCGGATCGTCGCGGTCGGGGAGCGCGAATGCAGTGTGCAGCGGAGGCACCAGAAGGTGATCGAGGAGTGCCCCTCGCCCGTCGTCGGGCCGGCCCTCCGGGCCCGGCTTTCCGAAGCGGCGGTCGCGGCCGCGCGCGCCGTCGAATACACCTCCTGCGGGACCGTGGAGTTTCTTCTCGCCTCCGACGAGTCCTTCTACTTTCTCGAGATGAACACCCGCCTCCAGGTGGAGCACCCCGTCACCGAGGAGGTCTGGGGGGTGGACCTCGCCGCCGAGATGATCCGCATCGCGCTCGGCGAGCCTCTCTCGTTCGGAGAGCTCGAGCCCCGGGGCCACGCGATCGAATGCCGGATCTACGCCGAGGACCCGCGCCGCGGCTTTGCTCCTTCGCCCGGGACAATTACCTCGCTTCGGCTACCGTCAGGTCCGGGCGTCCGCAATGACGTCGGCGTCGAGTCGGGGTCGGTCGTTCCGATCGACTACGACCCCATGCTCGGGAAGCTGATCGTCCACGGCCCCGACCGCCCGACCGCGTTAGCAAGGTTGAAACGGGCGCTGTCGGAATACGAGATCTCGGGCGTCGAGACCACACTCCCGCTCTTCCGCCGGCTGCTCGAGATTCCGGAATTCGCGGCGGGCGATTTCGACGTCCAGTGGCTGGACCGCCGCCTCGCCGAGGGCCTCTTCCAGGAGCGACTGCCGGACGACCAGGAGATCCTGCTCGCGGCCGCCGGTGCGGCTTCACCCCGCGCGGCGTCTCGGACCGAAGCCCGGCGCGCCGAGGACGCCTCCCCCTGGCGGCGCGAATCCCGGCGGGAGCTCCTCCGATGAGCGCGCGCCGCATCCGGCTCAGGCTGGACACCCGACGGGGAACCGAGGACGTCCTGGTCACGAGCTCGCCCGCCGGCCCGCTCACCGTCGAGCGGTCCGGGAAGAGGGTCTCCGTGACTGTCGCGGCACTCCCTGACGGTCGCCTCTCGCTGCTGCTCGAGGACGGGCGGCAGCTCTGCGGGCGGATCGCGAAGGATCCGGCCGGCCGGGGAGTCCTCGTGACGACCCGGGCGGGTGCCGTCCGGGTGGCGATCGAGGACGCCCTCGCCCACCGGCTCGCGGCCGTCGCAGACGCGGACGACGGGACGGGGGAGGAGGTCCACGCCCTGATGCCGGGCCGAGTGCTTGAAGTCCTCGCGCGCGAGGGGGACGAGGTCATCGGCGGCGCCGTCCTCCTGATCCTGGAGGCGATGAAAATGCAGAACGAGATCCGGGCCACCCGCGCCGGCCGGATCGGCCGGGTCGCCGTCGAGCCGGGGCAAGCGGTCGAGCGGGGGGTCCTGCTGGTTTCGATCACGGCCTGACCACACGTCCGGTCCGCTCCGGCCGATCCATTCGTTTGGATTCTAGTCCAAAAAACCCCACCTTCCGATCCCCTTCCACCGTCCTCCGTTTTCCGTTGCGCTTTGAAACCGAGACACTTAGTCTTCGCTGATCCCATCCGTCACGCTGGCAGTGACATTGCTCTACGGCTTCTGATTCGAGGTACCAATCGCGACCCTGTTTCTCTGAACTGCTTTTAAGGAGGCACGAATGAAGTTCGGATTCCGATTTACCCTCTTTCTGGCGGTCTGCCTGATCCTCGCTCCTCTCGCCGTCTTCGCACAGACGACGGGGACGATCGAAGGTTCAGTCACCGACCAGAACGGCGGCGCGCTGCCCGGCGTGACGGTGGAGCTGACAAGCCCCAACCTTCAGGGCACCCGCACCGCGGTCACGGGCAACGACGGCCGGTATCGTTTCGTCTCGCTCCCGCCGGGCCGGTACACGGTCATCGGGAATCTCTCCGGATTCGGCAACGTGCAGAAAGCGGCGAACGTCCAGCTCGACAAAACCGCTGACGTCAACCTGCAGTTGAGCCTCGCGACCAAGGAATCGGTCACGGTCACCGGTGAGGCGCCGATCGTGGACGTCACCTCGACGACCACCGGAACCAACTACACCGCCAAGGTCATGGACAAGCTTCCGATCGGGCGCAACTACGCGTCGATCGTGCTGTCCCAGCCGGGCGTGCAGACGGACAGCGGCGAGACCCAGGGCCGCTCCCTCGCGCTCTCGATCTACGGCTCGACCTCTGCCGAGAACCTCTTCCTGATCGACGGCGTCAATACGACGAACGTCATCAAGGGGTTCCAGGGCAAAGCGATCAACACCGAGTTCATCCAGGA
>JBBROA010000064.1:0-24801 GCA_038229875.1 Thermoanaerobaculia bacterium
GCGAAGAAGATCATGATCGTTGCGTGCATCGTGAAGAGCGAGTTGTAGAACTCGGGGAGCATCCGGCCGCCCGGCATCCCTTCGGGCGCGAGCTTGCCCATGAACGGGATGGCGCGCTCCGGCCACGCGAGCTGCCACCGCACGAGCGTCGCGAGGAGGCCTCCGATGACCAGCATGAAGAGCGCGTAGTAGAGGTACTGCTTCCCGATCACCTTGTGGTCGAGCGAGAAAATGTACTTACGCCAGAACGAGGTCGGGGCGGCATGCACGCCCGGGGCGTGTTCGTGAGCGACGGCGACGGTGCTCATGAGCTCGGTTTCTCCGTAGTTTTGAGGTGGGGCGTCGGCTTCGACGGCACGGGACCGGCGGGAGGCGCGATCGCCGCGGCCCCGGGCTCCGGGGGCGCCGCGCCGCCGGTCGACTGGATTTGAGGCTCCTGCCCGGCGGCGACCGGAGCGCCTTCGGGCAGCGCGGCTGTCGGGGCCGGCGCCTGCTCGGACGCCTGCTGCGCCGCCGCGTCCGCCAGCCATTTCGCGAACTCCTCGTTGGTCTCGACGGTCACGAAGCCTTTCATCCGATAGTGGCCCAGCCCGCAGAGCTCGGCGCACGCAATCTCCCAGTGTCCGGTCCTCATGCCATCGAACCAGATGCGCGTCGACATGCCCGGCACCGCGTCCTGCTTGACGCGAAACTCGGGCAGAAAGAAGGAGTGGATGACGTCCTTCGACCGCAGCGTCGCGACCACGGGACGTCCGACCGGAAAGTGCAGCTGGTTCAGCGAGACGATGTCGTCCGGGGTGCCGAATCGCCCGTCCACGCCGGGATAGCGGATGGTCCAGGAAAACTGCTCCCCGGTGATCTCGATCGGCATCGCGTTGGCGGGCATGTTCTGCTTGATGTCCGCCCAGGTGCGGCGGGAAAGGAGAGCGAGCACGACGCAAATGAGCGCCGGAATGATGGTCCAGATCACCTCGATCCGGTTGTTGCCGTGCGTGTACGTGGCCTTCTTCCCCTCGCGGTGCCGGTACTTGAAGAGGAAGAACAGGAGCATCGCCTCGACGATCACGAAGACGACCCCCGTGATCCAGAGGATCAGCCGGAACATCCCGTCGATGCGGGCGCTGTAACTCGAAACCCCTTCCGGCAGCTGCAGCCAACGGGGGAGCTCCCCGGCGCGGCCCGCGGCGGCGGCGAGAAGCGTCGCGCACGAAAAAAGCGCCGTCCGGAGGAAGCTCCGGGCGGCGCGATGGCGAATCAGTCCGTTCGTTGGTTTCACGGCGTCGTTTTCTCGCGATCGGGAGCGGCTAACCCTTGAACCCGAAATCGACGGTCTTCGTCTCGGTGGCGCCGACGGTCACGCTCGAGGTCTGGGTGCCGTACTTCTCGTGCCACGCCTCGACCGTGTAGGTGCCGGCCGGAAGGTTCTTGATTTCGAATGTGCCCTGGTCGCTCGTAGTCGCAAAGAAAGGGTGGCTGAAGACTCCCGCGTATGCGCCCATCCACTTGTGAACGTCGCACTTGAACCGCACGGGGACTTCCGGCTTGTCGAATTTCTTGATGGTCTCCATCTTGGGAAACGGCTGGCCAATGTTGAACTCGGCGTTGACCTTCGGAAGCGCGTGGATGTTGTGGAGAGTCCCGTCGCTGTTGATGATTTTGAGTTCCTGGCCGGCCTGGATGCCGAACACGTGCGGGTGGTACTGGCACCCGCGCTGGTCGAGCGTGACGGCCGTCGCCGGCGCCGGGAACTTGCCCTGCACGTCCTTGACGTACACGAGCACCCATCCGAGCGTCCCGTTGGGATTCACGACCGCGTCTTCGGTGTACACGGGGCCGCTGTGGGCCGCCTTGCAGAACGCGTCGGCCTCCATCTTGATGGTCTCTTTCGCCGGATTGGCGCCCGCGAACGTCACCTTGCCGGAGATCGTCGCTCCGCCGGTGGCCGGGGCGACAGAGCCGGCGGACGCCGGTGCCGCGGCGGCCGATTTCGCGGCCGGGGTCGTGTCTTCATCCGCGTCCGCGTCTTCGTCCTTCCCGCCGCAGGCGGCGGAGGAAAGTGTCAGCGCGGGAAGCAGAAGCAGAAGAAGCAGGGAACGCTTGAGCATCGATTCTCTCCTTGACGCCTTCGCGGGCGTTGCGACATCGATTCCGTGGAAAGTCTCAGCGACGGCGGCCTTCATGAGGGGCATCTCCGGCGCCGAGATCGAGTGATTCATGAGATCGCGCGGATCATATAGAACGGCACCTACCCTTTCAATACGAAGCGTAACGACCACGGCCGCGGAAGCGCAGGTTCTCCCTCTCCCCGCGCTCGGCGAGCGTATGGACAGGCGAGCGTATGGACAGGGAAGAGGGTCCGGGTAAGGGGGCCCGCAGGCAGGCGAGGCGTTATCGTTCTGAATCTGATCGCGCCGACGGAGAGCGGATTTCTTAGCGGCGGCACGGCCCCTCGCGGAGACGCCGATAGACTGCTCTCCTCAGATGCCGACGACGATCCGGGCGGAGGGACTCGCCAGATCCTGGGGAGAGCGCCGCATCTTCTCCGGGATCTCCCTTTTCGGGGAGCGGGGCGTCATCGGGGTCGCGGGAGAGAACGGCAGCGGGAAGACGACGCTGCTGAAGATCCTCGCGCTGCTTCTTCGCCCCGATTCCGGATCGGTGCGCGTCGAGACGGACGGGCGGGAGCTCTCGGGGGACTCGAGGCGGCGGGCGGTGGGCTGGGCGGGACCGGACCTCGCGTTTTATGACGAGCTCTCGGCGGCGGAGAACCTGACGTTTTTCCGGACAGCCGGCGGACTCCCCGCGCCCGCGGCCGACATCCGCGACCGGCTCGCGCGCGTCGGACTCGCGCCGGCGGCCGGCCGCGGGGTGGGTGCGTTTTCGACCGGCATGAAACAACGCCTGCGGATGGCGTTTGCCACCCTGTTCGACGCGCCGATCCTGCTCCTGGACGAACCGATGATCGGACTCGACGCGGAAGGCCGGGCCGTGGTTTCCAGGACGATCGAGGAGCGGCGCGCGACAGGGCCCGTTCTCCTGGCGTCGAACGATCCACGCGACTTCGAAAGGGCGGATCAGGTGATCGTCCTTCCACCGCCGGCCCCATGAGCGTTGCCGGGAGCTCGTCCTTTCTCGCGCGCGCGTGGTCCGTCTGCGCCAAGGACGCAGCCGTGGAGCTGAGGCGGCGCGTCGCCAGCGCATCCGTGCTCTTTTTCGCGGCCGCCTGCCTGACCCTTGTCTCGTTTGCGATCGGTCCGTTTGGGGTGCCGCCGGACGCCCGCGAGACGGTGTGCTCGGCGCTCCTGTGGGTCGTGCTCTTCTTCTCCGCCGCCACCGGGCTCCCCCGCGCGTTCGTCCGCGAAGAGGAGAGCGGGACCGCCACGGCGCTCCGTCTCGTCTCCCCCGCCGCTCCGATCCTCGCCGGAAAGACACTGTTCAATTTCTTCCTCTTTATCGCGATTGCACTCGTCACCGCCCCGGCCTTCGCGTTGCTCCTCGGGTGGCGGATCGCCGCTCCGTGGGCGATGTGCGGAGTCCTCCTGCTGGCGGGCTTCGGCTTATCGGTCGTCTCGACATTCCTCTCGGCGCTCGTCGCGCGCGCGTCCCACAAGAGCGTCCTCTTCGTGCTGATCTCGTTCCCGATCGTCGCTCCCCTCCTCCTGTCCGCGATCGCGGCGACCGTCGCCGCTTCGCGGGGCGACGTGCCCTGGACGGCGATGCGCGTCCTGGTGGCGTATGACGGCGCGGCGGCGTGCGGCGCGTACCTGCTCGCGTCCGCCGCCTGGGACGAGTAGGTTCATCGGGAATCGGGGACAGAAGAGTTCTCGATTCGTCCCTGAGCGCCTCCTGTAAACTTCGCCCCATGCAGATCGAGGCGGCCGGAGAGAGATTCCGCGGAGGCCGCCGATGACTCCCGAGAAGCCGGGCGCTTTCGACGCGGCCGCCGGGGAGACGATCCTCCGGGAGGGCGACACGGGCCGCGAGATGTACATCGTCGAGCAGGGCCGCGTCGAAGTCGTCCACGGCGCTCCCGGAAGCGAACGGCCGCTCGGCGTGCTGGAAGCCGGAGATTTTTTCGGAGAGATGGCGATCTTAGACGACCAGCCGCGCGGCGCCACTGTCCGCGCGCTGACGGCTTGCCGCCTCCTCCGGATCGACGAGGCCACGTTCGACCGCATGCTGCGCGAATACCCGGAGATCGCGGTTCGGATGTTACGAAAGCTCTCGGCGCGGCTGCGGCAGGCCTCCGCGAATCCCGAAATCGTGCGCCCCGCCGCGGAAGATGCGCCGCCGGCCGCAAAGGAATCCGCGCCGGCCGCCGCACCCGTCCCCGCGGCGGCTCAGAAGAGGGAATCCAGAGAGGCGAGCGCACCGGCTCGGCCCCCGGAGGCGCCCGCCGCCGCGCCGGCCCGAGAAGCGCTTCTCGCGGTGGCGAGCGGGACCCGCTTCGAGCTCCCGGCGAAGGACGAGATCAAGGTCGGACGCTTCGATGCCGTCACGGGCGTCCATCCGGACATCGACCTGACCTCGGTCGACACCAGCAAGCTGACGAGCCGCCGCCACGCCCGGATCGTCCGGGACGCCGGAAAGTTTCTGTTGAGCGAGGAGATCGGCACGCCGAACGGCACGTTCTTGAATGGCACGCGCCTCGAGACGGGCGTACCCGTCGCGCTCCGTGCGGGAGACCGCGTTCATTTCGGCGACGTCGAAATGGTCTTTCAGGCCGGATAGCGGATGGAGATCCGCGAGACTCAACGCGAGGGCTTCGTGGTGCTCGAGCTCGTCGGGCGGCTCGAGACGAAGACCTCGCATCTCTTCGAGCAGAAGGTGATCGAGCATCTGAGCGCCGGAGCGCGGCAGTTCGTGATCGACTTCAAGGACATCGAATTCGTCAGCAGCGCGGGACTTCGGGTCCTGCTGATGCTGGCGAAGAAGGTCAAGTCCGGGGATGGGGCGCTGGCGCTTTCGGCGGTCAACGACTCCGTCCGTCAGGTTCTCGCCGTCTCCGGTTTCGCTTCCTTTTTCACGCTCGCTCCCTCGATCGACGCGGCGATCCAGGAGGCCGGGAAGCGCAACGCCTCGCCAAAGATCCTGGAACAGGCCGCGCGAGTCCTCGGGGTCCGGAAAGCCGCAGCCCCGGCGGGCAAGGCGCCTTCCGAGATCCTGGACCGCGCCGCGGCGATTCTCAAATCCGCTCCCGAGAAAAAGAAGTAGGACGCCTCCCCGGAGAACGACGCCGAAAACGTCAACGCGGCCATGGCGAATGCGCGCATGACCTGCGGGCCCCCTTCACCCCGCCCCCTCACCGCGCGCGGGGAGAGGGGGACCGAACGAGCGATGAGCGATGCCTAGACTCTTGCGACCGGCACCGTCGGTCCGGGTCGGGGCCCTGCCGGTTCGACCGCGCCGAAGGTGAGCAGCGTCAGGTCGTCGCTCTGCGGCTCGCCCCTCGTGAAGCGGTCGACCGCAGCGAGCACCGCGTCGAGCACCGCTTCCGGTGTGCCGCGAGCGGATTGAATTGCGGCCTTCAGGCGCTCGTCCCCGAAGAGCTGCTCGCCTTTCCCGGTCGCCTCCGATATCCCGTCGGTGTACACCACGACGGTGTCCCCGGAGTCGAGATCGAACGCGCCGGAAGGAAACTCGGCGTCGTCGCGGGCGCCGAGCGGCGCGTTGCGCGGCGTCTCGAGTGCTGCGATGCGGCCGTCCGCGTGCCGCAGGATCGGAGGCATGTGACCCGCGCTCGCGACTACGAGCCGGCGCCACACCGGGTCGAGAACGATCAGGACCGCCGTCACGAACATCCCTTCGTCCGCGGGATCCCGGCAGATCGCGGTGTTCACGCGCGAGAGGATCTCCGCGGGATCGGTCCGCCCCGCCGAGTGGTAGCGGATCTCCCCTCTCACCTTCACCATGTAGAGCGCGGCCGACACGCCTTTTCCCGACACGTCGCCGACGGCGATCCCGAGCTGGCCGCCGGGAAGCTCCAGGAAATCGTAGTAGTCCCCGCCGACATCGAGCGCCGACTGGTAGTGCGCGCGAAAGTCGAACCCGTCCCGCCGCGGCGGCGCCTTCGGCAGAAAGCCCGATTGGATCCGCTTGGCGAGGGCGAGGTCCTGGTCGAGCAGCTCGCGGTCGAGCATCTCCCGGTGGAGGCGCACGTTCGCGATCGCGAGCGCGGTCTGCCCCGCCACTCCGACGAGAAGCGCGAGGTCCTCCTCGTCGAAGGCGCCGCGCTCGTGCTTCGAGTCGAGACCGACGATCCCGTAAATCCGGTCGCGCGCGATGAGCGGAACGCAGAGCGCCGAACGGATTCCGAGGAGGCGGATGCTCTTCTGGATCCCGAAACGGTCGTCGCTCGACGCGTCCAGGGTCAGCACCCCGCGGCGCGTCGTGAGCGCTTCCGAAACGATCGTCCGGCTGACGCTGATCTCCGACCGCTCTCCGGACCTCGTCCGGACGGCGCGGGAATGCAGGTCCCCCTCCTCCGTCTCGCGGACCATGACGAAGCCCCGCTCCGCTTGCGGGAAGACGTCGAAGAGCTTTTCGAGCACGGCGCGGAACATCGCGTCCTCGTCGACGGTCTCCGAGATGGCCGTCGCGATGCTCGACAGGACCTTCACCTTCCGCCGTGCCCGGGCGAGCGCTCCCGCGTCTTTCTCGGGCCCGACCGCCCACGCGCTCTCGGGATCGACGACCGGCAGGCTCCGGATCACCGACTGGGCGAGATCCGTGAGAGTTACGACCGAGACCCTCTGAGCCGCCGGCCGCGCCTTCGTCCCGCGATGGAACTCGAGGAAGACCTCGCCCAGCCGGACGAGGTCACCCTCGTGGAGACGGGTCGGACGCGTGACCGACCGCCCGTTCACCCCCGTGCCGTTCTGGCTTCCCAGGTCCCGGATCCACCATTCGGAGTCCTGCCGCTTTAGCGCCGCGTGCCGCCGGGAAATCGTCGGGTCTTCGATTGACAGACCGGTCTCGAGCCCCCGCCCGACCTCGATGTCGGTGGAAAACTCGTACTTCCGGCCGCTCTTTTTCGCGAGGAAAGTGGGCATCTGGCCTGGTCGGGAGCTCCGATTCGATCGTTTGGGGCGAGCCTGCCAATTATAAGCGGGCGCCCTCGAGCCTTCCGGCCGCCGCGGGCGCGAGTGTAGGATCTTTCTCCAATCCGAAAGAGAGCGTTCATGCGCGAAGACCTGGGCCAGATCGACGCTTCGATGATCGCGGACCTCGCCAGAATCAAGAAAGAGGAAGAGCTCCTCTCCGAGCGGCTCGCCAGGATGGAAGCCGGGAAGCAGAAAGTCTCCGCGAAGGTCTTCGCGCGCGTGCGCGACGACTACCAGTCCCGCCAGGCCGCGTTCCAGAAAGAATCCCGGCCCCTGCAGGACCGCGCACGCGGCGAGTATCGGAAGCTGCGGGGAATCCGGGCCGGCGTCGAGGCGTCGCTCGAAGAGGTCGCGCTCGAAAAGGAAGAGCTCGAATTCCGCCGCGACCTCGGGGAGTACGCGGCCGGGCAGTTCGAGGAGCGCCTCCGTGAATGCGATCAGCGGCTGGCGGACAGGAAGAGCGAGCTCGAGCGCGTCGACGCGATCGGCCGCGAGTTCGTCGCCGCGTTCCATTCGGAGAAGGATCTCGAGACCCCGGCGGATGACGCGACGGCACCTCCCGCGCCCGCCATGTCCGCGATGTCGGCGATGAACGCCCGGTCCACGACTCCGGCCTCGAGCGCTTCGCCCGCACCGCAGGCCCGTGCCACGACTCCCGCGTCCGCGCCTGCGCCGGCCGCTCCACCGCCGGGCGGCGATGCGACCGCGATTCGTTTTGCTCCCTCCCTCTCCATCCCGTCGAAGCCGCGCGAAACGCCCTCCGAGGCGCTGCGGGTGACGCAAGCCGACGCCCCCTCCGAGGCCGGCAACGCGACCGTGATCGGCCCGGGGGGCGGTCCCAGGCCTGCGCCGGCGGATTCACCGGACGCGACCCGCATCGACGCGCGGCCCGCGCAGGCCACATCGCGGCCTCTCTCCGCACCGACGCTTCCGACGAGCCCCGCGCCGCCGCCGGCCGCCCCGCCGGGAGCGACGAAAGCGCTCCCGCGCCCGCGGCTCATCATCCCGACGGAAGGCGCGAAAAGCCGCGAGCACGTCCTCGCTCCCGGTGTCACCTCGATCGGCAGATCGCCGAAGAGCGATCTCTGCCTTCCTCAGAGCGAAGTCTCGCGGCACCATGCGGACATCGCGTTCGGGCCGGACGGCTACTCGGTGATCGACATGGGTTCGCCGAACGGCATCTTCGTCAACGGGAAACGCGTCAAGGAGCACGTGCTCGCGGAAGGGGACATGATCCTGATCGGGATGCAGAAGCTGACGTACCGCGCGTAACGGGCGTCAGCGGGCCCGAGACTCACCGCTTCGCCGGATCCGCTTCCGGAGCACCAGCCGGTTGCGTCCGCGGACGCGCTCGTACGTCTGCGTGTCGGTCAGCCTCTTGACGAGCAGGATTCCGAGGCCGCCGACCGGCCGAAGCTCCAGCGGAGCCGCGGTGTCCGGGTCGGAGCGCCCGAGCACGTCGAAAGGGCGCCCGCCGTCGGTGAAGCGGAGCTCGAGGACGCCTGCCTCCGCCTTCGCCGCGAAGCCGATCCGATTTCCCGCAGCTTTCTTCCAGGCGTGGCGCCCGATGTTTGCGAGGATCTCGTCCAGAACGATGAGGACGTCCGTGCAGGCGCGCGGGGGAATCCGCTCCTCGGACGCGAACCGCTCGAACCGCTCCGCCGCGCGCTCGCGGCCCGCTTCGGTCGCGGGCAGCCGCAGCCGGAACCCGCGCGCCGCGCGCTTCATGGGACCGGGGCGCCGCCGGATCGCCGGACGGCCGCGAGGCGCTCCGGGAGATCGGGGCCCGCGGCGGCGAGCTCGTCCAGACACAGGGCGCCCAGCGCTGTCACGCGGTCGCGCACCTCGGACTCGCCGGAGCGCATCGGCTGCGCCGCCTCGAGTCCCGCGAGGCTGATGGCGGCATCGTGGACCAGCCGCGCCGCGATCGAAAGCGCCGCGTCCGAGAGCGGAGGCGTCCCCCGGTAGTTCTGCAGCCGGCCTCCCTCCCTGTATATCGGAAAATCCTCGAGCCCGAAAAACAGAAGCGCCAGTTCGAGTCGATACTCGCCAAACGCGGCGATCAGACCAACGTAGTCGGCAATCAGCTCGTCTAAGAGGTTGTTGCGCATCGCACCGGCCAGGCGAAGCGTCGCGTAATGCGTCGCCTCGTGCGCCTTCCGGATGCGCCCCGAGATCTCGATCCACTCCGGCTCCGGAAAGCCCGCCCGGGCCGCCGGCACCCCGCTGTATGGGCCGACGGAAAGAATGAGAAATCGGTCCTCGTAGAGCTCCCGGCGGCCCGCAAGCGAAGCAAACTCGACGGACCAGTCGCCGAAGACGTTTGCCGCCTGCCACCGCTTCCGGTATTCGTGGAGCCGGTCCCAGTTGTTCAACCCGTTGACGATGCACGCGCCCATCGAAGCAGGAACGGCGACCGGCTCGTTGCGCGCGGAGAAAGCGCGCACCAGCGTCTCGAAGTCGGCGCGATCCGCGGCGACGAGGACGGGCACGGGACCCGTGGAAGTCCGCGCGATTTCGAGCGTCACCCGGTCGGGAGCGGCGAGCGCGATCCCGGACGCCTCTCGATCGCCGTCGGGACGGACTCCCTGGCGCGTCGCGCGCCGGTACGACTCCGTCGCGCTGACGCCCTCGCGGACCGGAAAGAGAAGCTGCGCGAACCGGGCCGAAAGCGCGGGGATCGCCCCGGCCGAGCGGGCTTCCTCCGCGTAACGGGTCCACGCCTCGAGATGCGACTCCGCGGCGCCGTCGAACGCGAACGCGCGCGCCGCTCGCTCCGCGGAAAAGAGCGGCGTGTCGTAGGCGAGGAGCTCCTCGATCACGTCCGGAGACGCGCCGAGCGAGGCGAGCCATTTCCCGCGCGCGGACAGGGAGGAGGAGAGATCGGAGACGCCGCTCGACGTAAAAGCCACCCTTTCCCGCGCCGCCCTAAACCTGCTGGCGGCGTGCGAGCTCCGCGAAGAGTCCGTTCTTCTTCATCAGCTCGTCGTAGGAGCCGACCTCCGCGACGACGCCGTTCTGCAGATAGCAGATGCGATCCGCGTTGGCGATCGTGGACAGGCGGTGCGCGATGCAGATCCGGGTCGAGTTCATCTTGTCCATGCTCTGGGTGACGGTCGCCTGGGTCTTGTTGTCGAGCGCGCTCGTCGCTTCATCCAGGAAGAGAATCTTCGGCTTGTTGACGATCGCTCTCGCGATCATCAGGCGCTGCTTCTGCCCGCCCGAGAACCCGCCGCCGCCTTCGCTGACGTACGTGTGCATCTGCATCGGCATTTCCCGGATGTCCTCGGCGAAACCGGCCGCTTCCGCCGCTTCCCAGGCCTCGTCGATCGTCCGCGAGGACGTTCCGACGATGTTGCGGTAGATGTCGGACGGGAGAACGCGATTGTCCTGCAGGACGACGCCGAGCTGCTGCCGAACGAGGCGCGTGTCGAGCGTGGCCAGGTCCTGGCCGTCGAAGTAGATCCCGCCCTTTTCCGCCGTCTCGAATCCGAGCATCAGCCGCATGAGCGTCGATTTGCCGGACCCGGAGCCGCCGACGAACGCCACGAACTCTCCGGGCTCGATCTTGAGTGAGACGTCCTGCAGGATCCACGGTCCGTCTTCGATGTACCGGAACCACACGTGGGAGATCTCGATCTCGCCCTTCAAGGCCCCGGGCGCCGTCTTCGTGTCGTCGATCTCGGGCGGCGTCGTTAAGATCGGCTTCAAGCGCTCCCAGATCGGAACCGCCTTCAGCATGCCGAGCGACGCATCGGAGAGCGACTGCATCGCCACGAGGAACAGGGCGAACGCGGTCGAGAAGCCGATGAACTGCCCGGTCGAAATGCTGGACGGGATTCCCTTCGCCGCCGCCGCCGTCTGCACACTCACGAGCGTGAAGAAGATGGCCATCGACGAAAAGATCGGGTACGCGGAATTGAAGACGGACACCGTGTTCTGGATCTGCCCGGCCTTGAACGCGAGCCTCCGCTGATCGGAAAACTCCTTTGCCCACACACGGAAGCCATGGTCCTCGGCTCCCGACACGCGGAGCTTTCCGACGCCGGAGATGAGCTGGAGAACGAGCCCGGTGATCCGCCCCTTCATCGTGAGCTGATCCCGCTGGTATCGCAGCTGGAGGTAGTTCGCGACCGTCGTGAAAGTGACGAAGACGATCGTCAGCCCGATCCCGAGAAGCGCGAGCGGCAGGCTGTAGGTGAGCATCAGCACGACGTAGAAGATCGACGACATCGCTCCGAGGATCGCGCTCACACCCGCGCCCGCGAGCAAGTGCCGGATCGCGTCGATTCCCTGCGCCCGGTCGGCGAGGTCTCCCGAGGAGTACTTCCGGAAGAACGTGGACGGGAGATCCAGCAGCCGGTCCCACATCGCCGCCTGCACCGAGTAGTCCATCTTTCCCTGGACGCGGAGCACGGCGATGCTCTGCGTCAGCTTGAAGGCGATCGACGCCAGCGCGCCGATCACGAGAGCGAGGCAGAACTGCACGAGCATGCCGCGCTCCGCCTGCGGGATCGCGGTGTCGAAGAGCCTGCCGGTGAAGTAAGGGGTCATCGCCGCCAGGATTCCCATTCCGGCGCCCATCAGAGCCAGCGTGATGAACTCGCGCCCGAGGCCGCGCATCCCGAACTTCAGGACGTGCTTGACCGTCAGGAGCCCGTCGGGGAAACGGCGATAGAAGACCCAGCCGAAGGGCTGCAGCTTCGTCGCGAGCTCCGGCGTCATCGGCTGGCGGGCCCCCGTCTTTCCGTCCACCCAGTCGTAGGCGGTCGGCCCGGTCGGAAGCAGCGCAACCGGATCCTTCGTCTCTTCGCTGCGCGCCAGGATCGGGCCCTGGTCCTGCTCCCACCAGTTGTCTCTCAGCGCCACCAGGCGCGTGCGGAAGCGCGACAGGGTGGCGACGGCGTGGAGGTGATCCTCGAAGCTGCGCTCGGCCGTCGTTTCCGCCGGCTTGCGCGCATCCATCCCGAGCTCCTCGCACACCGCCCGGCACGCCTGGAAGACGGGCTCCGCTTCGCCAAACGCCGCGCGCGTTTTTCCCTTCCCGGCCCCGCTCGCGAGAACCGCTCCAATGTCCTTGTAGGCGGCTTCGCGCGCCGCGTTCAGGTTCTCCGACTTGAACTTCTGCCTGTTGAATTCGTCGACCGAGGCGAGCCGTTTGTTCAGGAACTCGCACTCGCAGAGCGCCTGGTGGAACGCGTCGAGGCCGCGCCACAGCTCCGGCCGGTCGAGCACCGCGGCGCCCGAGCGCGGCGTGAAGGACAGCCCTTCGACAGACGACTCGATCCACGTATCCCGCGTGACCGGAAAGAGGATCGCCCCCGCGCCGGGCAGGACTTCGGAGAGGCTCACGAACAGGAGCGCGCCGCCTCGGATCTCCACCCAGACGACCCCCTTCTGCGCCCGCGCGCGACCCTGGAACGGGAGCGTCGCCGCTTCCCCGTCGGTCAGGTCGACCGCGGCGGGTCCGGGGGGCAGATCGCGCACGAGCGACTTCGAGAGGCCGGTGACCCACGTCTCGACCAGCGTCTGAATGCGCTCGGCGTGCTTCCCCGAGCCGGCGAGCTCTGCCAGACGGCTCCTCTGGAGCATCCGCAGCTTCGTTCCGGTCTTGCCGGCGGCGAGAAAGCCGGACCCGAGGCCGAAGCCCGCGAAATCCATTCCGAAGAGCGCCTGGCCCGTTTCGACGCTGACGAAATGCGTGCGCGCGCCTGCGGCCTCTCCGTTCTGAATGGGAACCGTGAAGATCTCGAGCCGGCCCTCCTCGACGATCCACATCGCGTCCGGGTTGTCGATGAGAAACGGCTGGTTCCCCGCGACCGGGATCGGCTCCCCTTCATCCTCGAGACGCACTGACAGCGCCAGCCGGATGCTCTCGAGCATTTCGCGCCGGGGAATCTGCGCGGTCTGAACGAGGTCGAGGTCGTCGCCCTCGGGCTCGTCGTCGCGGAAGAACTCGAGGACCGTGCCGCCCACGCGGAACCGGTCGAGGTGGTCGAGCGGCGCCTGCTGGATCCGCTGGTCTCCGATCCACGTCCCGTTCGCGCTCTGAAGGTCGGTCAGCAGGTAGCCCGTCGCCGTCTTCTCGACCTTCGCATGCCGCCGCGAGACGCTCGGATCCGGGACCACCACGTCCGTGTCGACTCGCCCGATGACGCAGCTCTTCTCCGCGCTGAACTC
The DNA here is from genome assembly GCA_038229875.1 of Thermoanaerobaculia bacterium. Classification (GTDB taxonomy): domain Bacteria; phylum Acidobacteriota; class Thermoanaerobaculia; order UBA5066; family Gp7-AA6; genus JALYUA01. The sequence goes on from JBBROA010000064.1 coordinate 13,284, forward strand.
CTGTCCAACCGTCCCGGCGCCGCCCTCGACCGCGCGGAGACGAAAACCGCCGCCGGTGGCCACGGGCCGCAGCCGGATGATCTGGGTGGCTTCGAGGTCCGCTTCGCTGCTCATCTCAGTGCGCCGCGATCAGGTATTTGTAGAAACCCTCGACGTCCTTCATCCCGTCGTGGGTCCCGCGCTGGACGATCTTCCCGCGATCCATGATGACGATCTCGTCAGCGTCGCGGATCGTGGACAGCCGGTGCGCGATGATGATGCAGGTGCAGCCGCGCCGGCGGAGTGCGTCGTCGATCGTCGCCTCCGTGCTCGGGTCGAGCGCGCTCGTCGCCTCGTCTAAAAGAAGGATCGTCGGCCCGAGAGAAAGGGCGCGCGCGATCTCGAGACGCTGCCGCTGCCCGCCGGAGAAGTTCCCGCCGCCCTCCTCGACCGGCGCGCCGTAGCCGCCTTCCCGGCCTTCGATGACCTCGTGGATCTCGGCGTCGCGGCACGCGCGCGAAACGGTGCTCGTGGGGATCGTCGAGTCCCACATCGACACGTTCTCGCGCACCGTGCCGGAGAACAGGAAGATGTCCTGGTCTACGAGCCCGACCGAGTTGGAGATCAGGCGCTGCGACAGTTTCTTGCGCGGGATGCCGTCGAAAAGGACCTCCCCTTCCCACGGCTCGTAGAGGCCCGAGACAACCTTCGCGACCGTCGACTTGCCGCTGCCGCTCATCCCGACGAGGGCGACCCGCTGTCCCGGCTTGATCACCAGGTTGAAGTTTTCAATGAGCGGCTTCTCGAGCGGGCTGTAGCCAAACGTCACGTTGCGCAGCTCGACGTGCCCGGTCAGCTTGAGCACCGCCCTGTCGTCCTTCTCCTGTTCCTTCTCGCGCGTGTAGAGCGCGTCCTGCGGATAACGGAGCACGTCGTCCAGGCGGTTCATGTCCGCCTCGAGCTCCTGCAGGCTTCCGCCGAACGAGACGAAGGAGTTCAGGGGGCGGGTGAAGCTTCCGACGAGGGTCTGGTAGGCAACGAGCATCCCGACCGTGAGCTGGCCGTTCATCACCTTCAGGCCGCCGATCAGAAGGACCAGCGTGGTCGTGAGGGTGTTGACGAGCGGCGGGACGACCCCGACGGCCTCTCCCAGGATGCCGAGGGTCTGGTCGGCCTTGAGCGCCTTCGCCTGGTAGCCGGACCAGCGGCCGAAGAACTCCGTCTCGCCGCCGGTCGCCTTCAGGGTCTCGATCATCTTCAGGCCGTTCATCGCCGTGCCCATCAGCTTCCCGTGGTCCTGCGTCAGCCGGCGGCTCGCGTCGACGCGCTTGCGGGAGACGATCTTCACCGCGACGATGTTCAGCGCCGAAACGAGGATCACCACGAGCGTGAGCGTCACGTCGTAGACGAACATCAGGGCCGCGTAAAAAAGGATGAGGACGCAGTCGAGAGCGGTGGTCGCCAGTTTCCCCGAGACTAAGTGCGCGACCTTGTCGTTGATGAGAACTCGGCCTCCGATCTCGCCGGCGTACCGCTGCGAAAAGTAGGACACCGGGAGGCGCAGCACGTGGTGGAAGAACTGGCTCGAGGTCTTCAACGCGAGCTTGGTCTCGAGACGCAAGAGGTAATAATCCTGGAGCCACGTGAGAATCATGCGGATGACGGCGGTGCCCGCCATGCCGATCAGCAGGGACTTCAGGATCGCCGAGCGGTTCGAGACGAGATACTCGTCGATGAAGATGCGCGCAAACGTCGGGACGATCAGCCCCGGGATCACGAGCGCGACGCCGCAGAGAAAGACAAAGAGCAACGCGGCCTCGGATCCCTGCAGCCGGCGCCGCAGCGCCGCGCCCATGCTCGGCTTCTCTCCGCCCTTTACGAACTCGGGCCCGGGCTCGAACGTGAGGACGACGCCGGAGAAGGAGGCGTCGACGTCTTCCATCGTGACGACCCGCGGACCCTGGGCGGGGTCCTTCAGAAAGACCTTCCCCTTGCTCCCGAAACCCTCCAGCACGAGGAAGTGGTTGAAGTTCCAGAACAGGATCACCGGATACTTCTGGGTGTAGAGGTCGTCCAGCTCGTACTTGAATCCCTTGGCGACGAGGCCGTACTTCCGGGCGGCCTTCATGATGTTGCTCGCCTTGCTGCCGTCGCGCGACACGCCGCACGCGACTCGCAGTTCTTCGAGCGGGACGACCTTCCCGTAGTAGGACAGGATCATCGCCAGGGCGGCGGCTCCGCATTCGACCGCCTCCATCTGGAGGATCGTCGGCGTCTTGACCCGCCGGTGCTGCGGCGATTTCGGAGTGGCGGGCGCTTCGTCGGTTTCGGGCTGCTTCTGAGCTTCCACTGAGTTAACCCCCGCCGAAGGACCTCTTGACGACCGGCAGCACGTAGGAGATCGGCGACCGGCTCTCGACGACGACCGACGCGGTCGCGAGCGTGCCGCTGTTCACCTGCGTGGGAGGGCCCTTCGACGACGACCACCGGTAGCCCGACGGAGTGGACTTGTCCGGGATCAAGGCCGCGACCGCTTCGATCGGCGCGCTCTTGCCCATGAGAGTTTCGACGAGCTTGTCGTTGCGCAGGACCTTTCTCAGTCCCTCGGGGGTCACCGGGAACTCGGAGACCGACTTCACTTTCCCGACGAGAAATCCGTATTCCTCCGCCTTCACGGTGGTGGGCGAGATGCGCACCTGCATCCCCGGCCGCACCTTCTTACCCTCTCCGGCAGGAATGTAGATGACGGTCTCGAGCGGCGCGTCGAGGGGCTCGAGCGTGAGCAGGCGCGTCCCGGGCGTGATCATGTTTCCCGCCGAGCTCGTCACCTCGAGCACCCGGCCGTCGTAGGGGCTCCGCACGTCGGTCGAGGAGGCGAGCTGCTCTTCGAGCTCCTTTAACTGACGCCTCAGGTCCTCGACGCGGATCACCTGCCCGGATTGAGAATCCTTGTTCTGGGAGATGAGCGCTTCCGTGGACGCGAGCTGCTCCTGTGTGCGCAGCAGGGTCCCGTTCGTCAGGAGCCCGCGCGCCACGAGCTTCTGCTGGACCCCGGCCTTGTCGCGCAGCGCGCGCGCCTGCGCCTGGTACTGGACGACGATGGAGCTTCCCCGCTGGCCGGAGGCTGCCTTCTGCTCCTCGAGCTGCAGCAGGCCCGCCTTCGTGTTCGAGATCTTCAGGGTGAGCTCGGGCTGGGCGATCTTCGCGACCGCCTGGCCCTTCTTGATCCGGTCGCCGGCGGAGACCATCACCTGCTCGATGCGCCCCGCGGCGCCGGAGCTGACGTCGTACACGGCCGCGCCCCGGATCAGCATTCCCTGCCCGTCGACGCGGATGCCGATCGACCCGACGATGCTCCACACGACCACGAACGCGAGGATGATTGCCGTCCCGATCAGCGCGATCCACCCCGTCGGGGAGGTGACGCGCATCATGACGTCGAGCTGCTCGGGCGAGGACAGCTTTTCGAGCGCGCTCTTCCGGAAGAGCCCCTCACCTATGCCCATGGAATCTGCCCCCGATCTGTGCGGACGATGGTAGCCCCTTCCGCGCCGCTCGCGATCGAAATCGTCGGAATCCCTATCGCGCGCCCGACATCTCGTAGATCCGCGGGTCCACCTCTCCGAACGTCACGTCTCGATCCGTCCGGCTGTACGGCAGAAGGGTTCCGGTCTCGAACCTCAGCCGGGTGATGTCGGACGCAAACGTCTGCCGGGCGGAGACCGAGTCGAGGAGGGCGGACGTCAGATCGCGCTCGGTCAGGATCGCATCGAGCAGGCTGATCTCGCCCCCCCGGTACTGCTCGAACGAATTCCGGATCGTCTCCTCGTAGTAGCCCGCCGCCGCCCGTCGCCGCTCCGCTTCCCGGGCCGACTCGCGCGCGGACCGCTCCGCCTGGACGGTCTTCGCCTGGACGTTGCGCTCGAGGTCCCGCGCGGCGATGCTGCTCGACGCGAGGGACGCCTCCGCCTGGAGGAGCAGTCCGCGCTGTGCGTTGTTCTTGAAAGGAAGGGCCAGCCGCATTTTCACCTGGAAACTCGGCCCCGTGTACTTGCCGCCGAAGGCGTTCCTGTAGCCCCGGAGATAGAACACGCTCCGCGACACGTCGCTCACGTTTCCCGCCGAGTCCGTCTTGGTCGCTTCGAAACGGCTCCGGTAGTCCGCCTGCAGAGTGACGCCGAGGCTCGGCTTGAGGTTGCTGCGCGCGGCGCGCACCAGCACCTCGGCGGCGGTCTCGCGGGCGCGCAGAGACTTCACGTCCCCCCGAGCGCGGACCGCCTCCTCGACAAGCGTCTTCAGCGGCTGCTCGTCCAGGCGCGCGGTTGACGGAGCGTCCGGCAGCGGGTCGGCGGCGAGCGGCGCATTGGCCATCTCGTTGACGTCGAGCCCGACCTTGCGGGCGAGATCGACGCGCGCGAGCGCCAGCGCGCCTCGGGCGTCGGCCACGGCCGCTTCCGCTTCCGCCCGGCGGGCGCGGACGCGGTCGATCTCCGCGCGCGGAATCTCGTCTCCCTGCACGAGCGCCTCGGAGAGCTGGTGGATGCGGCCCTGGGCCCCCGCGGACCGGTCGAGCAGCGCGAAACGCTCCTGCGCCGCCGCGAGTCTCCAGTACGCCTGGAGCGTGTCGCGGACGCTCTGCGAAGCAACCTGCGCCAGAAAATCGAGCGAGGCTTCGTAATTCAGTTTCGCGGCCTTCAGCGCCGCTTCCGTCGAGGCGTAGCCGAAGCCGCGCAGAAGCGGGGCGTCGACGGAGAAGCCGAGCACGGCCGTGTAGCTGGTCGGAATCCCGCGACCGCCGAACGCCGCCGTGTCGTTCTTACCCTCGAAATTGTTGCGCAGGCCCTGGGCGAGGACGATCGGAGAAAAAATCACGCCGTTGCGAAGCGGAATGTCGTATCGGAGATCGAGCGTCAGAGTGTCGCGGATGTCGTTGCGCGGCAGAGGTCCGAGCCGCGCGAGCGACTCGTAGGCGCGCCCGGAGACCTGCCGCGCGCCCGCGTCAAACCGGGTGAGCAGATCGGCGTAGAAATCCTGATAGCGCTTCTGCGCCGCCTGGATGTCCGCGCGCTCCGCCGCGTTCGGGTCGTTGGCGGCGAGCGCGGCGAGCAGGTCTTCGAAGTTTCGGCGCGCCAGAGCTCCCTGCACGACCGTCGGCTGAATGTTCGTGCCGCTGACGTCCAGGCAGATCGTCACGCCGTTGACGGTAAACGTCGAGCCGGAGCACGGTCCGAAATACCTGTAGGAATTCGCCTTGCCCTGCGCGAGCGACGTCTCGATGTCCGTCGCCACCTGGGCGAGCACGTCGCCGAGGGTCTTCAGCGCGTAGCGGCGCTGCACCTCGGGGGTCAGGGGCCCCCGCAGCAGGAACCCGATCGCGCGGTCGTACGACGGCATGAACACCACGGCGTTGTCGAAGAAACCGAGGGCCTCCTGGTAGAGGCCGAAGCGCAGGGCGACGTCCTGCCGCGCGAGCTGGATCTGCGGCTGGAGGTCCAGGGTCTTCCGAACGGCTTCCGTCAAACGGATCCGTTCGATGGTCGGCTCGGGCGGCGCGAAAGGGCCGCTCGGCGGCGAAGGCGGACCGAACTGCGAGAAGGCCGCTCCCCCCGCCGCGGAAGGCTCGCCCGTGCGCCGGCGCGGCTGCGAACCCGGCTTGCCCGAGACCGTGCGCCGCGCGCCTCGTCCCGGCGTCGGAGCCACGGCGGCTTTCCCGCCGGGAGTGACGGTTGCGTTCGGGAACTTCGGCGAAGTTTCCCGCGCGGCGGAGGCGTCCTTCGGGGCGGCGCCGATCTTTCCTCCGGGGGTGATGGAGACGCGCGGAGTCGTGGCGGCGGGGGGCCGAGGCGTGGCGGTCGGAACCGGCGCGACGGGAATCTCGCGGCGGGTCGCCGAAGAGGCGGCGCTCGAGGCCGGCGTCGTCGCGAGCGCGGGGGACCGGGGCGCGGGAGAGGCGGCCGCCGGAGGCGCGGCAGCGGGCCCGGCAGCAGTCTGCACCTCGTAGGGCTCCACCCGGAGGACGTCCTCGCGCGGAACGCTGGTCAGGACTCCGTCCGGTGCGCGGTGAAACAGAAGCATCGTCCCGCGCTCGACGGGCTTGTCCTTCGAAACGACGGGCGGTTTGCCGCGAAGCTCGATCCGGTACGCGGTCTCGGCAAAGGCGAACCCCGCCGCCAGGAGAAGGAGAAGCGCCCCGGAAAGGAGACGCTTCATTTCGCCGGCCCTCCGGCGAAGGGCAGCGTGACGAGATCCGCCGGATCGATGCGGGCCTCCCGCGGCCCTTCCCGGACGAGAGTCCCGCTTTCGAACCGCAGCTGCGCGAGAAGAGTGGCGTACTGCTGGCGCGCAAGCGCGTAGCTGATCAACGCCCCCGTCTGGAGCTGCTGAGTCAGGATCGTGTCGATCAGCGAGGACTGCCCGCTGCGGAACATCTCGTTTTCCGAATCGATCGTCCGGCCGTAGAACTCGACGGCGTCTCGCGCTTTCTGCACCTGGTCGGCGGTCTCCTGGAGGGACCGCACGATCTGAACCACGTTCGCCTTGATGTTGCGGTCGAGATCGACCGCCGTGATCGAGCGCTGCCGCATCGTCGCGTCTCTCTGCTGGAGGCGCCCGAGCGCCGCGTTGTTCCCGAAAGGCTTCTCGAAATCGAGCGCCACAGAAAAGCTCGGCGCGCTCCAGCCGTGGCTCGTGTTTCCGATCCGGCGCTCGGCGACGGCCCCGGCCGTTATCTGGCTGTGAAGGTCGAGCCGAGGGCGCAGATCCGTCTCCGCCAGGCGCAGCAGCACCCCGCCGGACTCGATGAGCTTCCGCGCAGCGAGGCGGTCGTAGCGGCGGTCCACCGCGCTCGTGATGAGCTCGGCCGGCCCGGTCCCCCGGAGAACGCCCGGGTCGACGGGGCCCGGGAACGGATCGGAGGCGAGAGGAGCGTTCGCTTCCTCGAGAACGGACAACCCCATCGCGCGGGCGAGGTTGACCCGGGCCTCATTCACCGCGCGGGCCGCGTTGAATACGAGACCCTGGTCCCCCGCCTGACTTGCGAGCACCCGGGCGCGCTCGGAGCGGGGAATCTCGTCACCCGAGATCAACGCGTTCGTGACCTCGACCCGGCGGTTCTGGAGCAACACGGACTTGTTTGCGATGTCGAGCTGCTCCTGCGCGGCGACGAGCGCCCAGTAGGCGGCGATCGTGTTCAGGACGCTGACGGACGCCGAGTGCTTGAAGGAGAGTTCGCTCGCTTCGTAGTCGATCAAAGCGGCGCGTTCCGGGGCGCCGGTCGCGTCGATCCCCCGGCCGCGGAGAAGAAGCGCGTCGACCGTGAATCCCACCGAGTAGCTGTAAACGTCCTCCGCGCCCTTGCCGCCAAACCGCTCCAGGTTTCGCTTCCCCTTGAAGCGGTCCGAATCGAAGCTTCCCTTCGCGATGATTCCGGGCGTGATTCCGTTCCTGGCGGGCTGCATGAGCTGGAGATCGATGTTGCCGGCGATGCTCTGGTTTTCCTTCGGCAGCGGTCCGAGATCCGCGAGCTTCTGTTTTTCGCTCACCAGCTCGATCACCGACTGATTGAAGACCTGCTGATTGGTCGAGAGCCCGCGCGCGATCAGATCCGTACGCAGATTTTCGTAGATCGCCCGGACCTCGGGGTCGCTCGTGTTGCGAATGGTCGTGTTCAGCACGTCGAACTGCGTCTGCTCCCCCGTGTCCGTCAGGCGGAACCCGGTCGGGTCGAGAGCCAGCCGCTGATACTCGGTGATCGCCGACGATGCGGTGTCGCGCGTGGTCGTGATGTCCGTGATGCTCTTCTGGATGTCGGTGCGCCGCTTCTGCTCGGCGATGACCTGCGAACGGGTCAGCGCCGTCTGCGTGAGCGAGAAGTTCATGTTCCCGATGAGCGTCAGGTCGAAGCGCCCCGTTTCCGTCTGGGCGACACCCTCCTGAAGCCGGCTCTGCTGTTCGGAGAGCTTGATGTTGGGATCGTGCTGGAGCGTCAAACGCACCGCGTCGATCAGCGAAATGCGATTGTCCGGAAAAGTCAGAGCCGGTGGGTCGTAGGGGGCAGGCGGTCCCGCCGCCCGCTGATCGCCTGCCAGAGCCGGTCGCGCCGAGGCGGCGACCATCGGGAGAACCATGAGGAGCAGGCGCAGGCGCGGAAGCCGCGCGGGCAACGCGTTCATCTCGAGACTCCTTTGCCCCGGCGGACGCGAGCGCCCTCCGAGAGAGAGAACTTCAATGTATGGACTGATCAAAACGTAGCATCGGCCCGCAATCCGCGTCAAGCCGGTGCGGATTTCGCGGCCATTGTTCGAACATCAGCACCGAGGGGAGCGAGCCGGGGACCGCGTACCGCAACAGCGTGTACCCGAGTCCGGACAGCCCGCGGAAGAAGCCCGGATCGGAAAGGCCTTCCGACTGTTCGTTTTCCAGCCGAAAAGAGCCGCGCGGGATCGCGGCGTGCAGCAGCCCCCCGAGCCGGCGCCGCCCCGCCTCACGCCAGTCGCGGCACGCCGCGGTTTCGCCGGCGGCGAGAAGGATCTCGGCGACTCCCGCGTTGCCGCAGCAGAGATGATCGGTCGACAGAAAGCCGGTCGCGGCGGCGGCGGCCATCGCCCGGTCGCGCTCCCCTTCGAGCGTCGCGTCCGGCAACGCTTCGAACATCGCGGCCCGGGACAGAGCGATTCCGGGCGCGCCGTGGCACCACGCGCTCAGGAAGACGGGAGGGCGGTCCCTCTCCATCGCCAGTACGGGCCAGTTGCGGTGCGCCGCGTCGAAGAGGCTCTCCTCGTAGCGCCGCGCGCGAGCGGCGGCCGCGGCGAAGCGGTGACCGGCGCCCGCGGCGGACAGCCTCGTCAGCGCGAGCGCAATCCCTGCTGTCCCGTGCGCGAAGCCGGCAAGGCAGGCCCCGGTGGCGGCGTCGGATCGCCAGCCGAGGCCTCCCTCGATCGGGACCGCGCGCGCGAGCAGAGCGTCGCCGCATGCCGCGGCGGCGGACAACGCCTGCGGGTCCGACGTCATTCGGTGGAACGCCAGGAGGCCGAAGGCGATGCCGGCGATCCCACCCTCGACGTCCGAGAGGCGGCTCGCCGCGATCCGCGCCGGAGTGAACTGCGAAGCGGCACGTCGCGCGAGCTCGAGAAAGCCGGCGTCGTGCGAGATCGCCGCAATCGTCGCGAGCCCGTAGAGGAGCGTCCCGGCTCCATCGCCGGTGCCAGGAGCGGCGCCCAACAGGGCCTGCCCGACGTCCTCCGCGTCCGCGTTCCACCGCTGCGAGAGACCGCCGCAGAGGTCGCGAGCGGACTCCAGGAACGAGGGGTTCCCGGCGGCGGACGCGAGAGCGGCGAAAAAAATCGCGATCCCCGCCGAACCGGAGTAGAGGCTCGAATCGTTCTCCCATCGTTTCTCCCCGGCCGACGCCGCGAGGATGTCCCGGACCTCTTGCCCGAGCGACGATGCCAGCCCCATCAGCTCGTCGTTGGAGAAGCCGGGCTCGCTCGCCGGCCGGCGGCGCTCGGCGTCGAGCCTGGGCCGAAGCCACGCCAGCTGCGCGGCGAGGTTCGCTTCGGAGAGGCCGACCAGGCGGGCGCGCGCCGCTTCCCTTCCCGTGCGGACGATGCGTCCCGTAATCGGCGCGCGGCCGGCGACCGGGACTTCCAGCTCATCGACCCCGATGCGAAAGTAGGGCACGTCCAGCTTCTCGAGAGCCGCGCGTTCTTCGCGCACCAGCGGCCAGAGCGCCGGCGGGTCGAATTCCTCGCGGAAGACGCGGTTTACCGAGTCGATCGCAAAACTGCGCGAAACGCCGTCCCGGAGGTGGCCGGGCGAGGACAGCTCGAGCAGCAGCCGCGCATACGTCTCGCTCGGGCGAAGCACGATGCGCGTGGACGTCCCGGCAAATGCCTCCAGGGCGCTGGAGACCGCAGCTCGATTCGCGATCAGCGCGCGGTATGCCCCCGAGAACCCCGACGCGAGCTCCTCCGGAAAATCGTCCGGCAGAAGCGGGCGGCCCGAAAACCGGGGCAGGTTGGCGGGCTCGGGCGCCGCCGGCGCCGCGAAGCCGCGCTCCATCGCGTCCGTGTTGGGCTGCGACCACGCGGCGCGTGGCGCGGAGGGGCGCAGGACCCCGCCTCGAAGCCCCGAAATTTCCGCCGCCGTCCCCGACGGCCCGACGCGCGGCGTCGTTAGAAGCCCGGATCGAAGCGCCGACTCCCGCCAGCCGCGCGCAAACCGGGCCACGGCCCCCGAGTCGCTTTCCAGGCCGGCGGCGAACTCCGGCTGGAGCGCGGACTCGGCATCGACGACGACGGGTCCGTCCGCGGAACCGATCACATTTTCGACGTGAAGATCGTCGAGCCCGAAAAGCCACGCGAGGCAGAGGAGCGCCCCCGAGCGGCGGACGTAGCTTCGGGCGGCGTTCTCGTCTTCGAGATCCCCGGTGTCGATCAGCTCGAAGTAGCCGTATCCGGCGCGCTCGAGAGAGGTGACGTGCCGGAGGCGCAGGGACGGGTCTTCCGGATGCCATGCGAAGAGGAAGCGGTTCCACGCTGCTTCGACGCCGGGCTCCCGCGGCTTGTAAACGACCGACGCTCCGCTCGCAAACCGCAGGATGCTGACCGTGCGTCCTCCGCCGTGCCGGTCCGAGAGGGACGGCCGGACCTCGATGACGGGACCGTGCGCGCCGAACACCTCGGACAAAGCCGCGCGATCGTCCGACAGGCGCCGCGCGAGCTCCGCCGTGGAGTCGACCCAGGTTTCGAGGAGGATCGCGAGCTGCCTCGCCAGCACAGCGTGCTCCCGGAAAAACCCGAGAAGCCCGCCCGAGAGGAGCGCCTCGACGAACGTCGCGTACATCCCTGTGGACCCCCCTGTTAATCCCGGCTCGAGCCGCTGAAGGGTCTTTCTGCGCTTCGCGAACTCTTCGAACACCGAAGGGCCGGCTACCGCCGAGGCCTGTAAGAGAAGGAGCGACTCGAGCGTCGAGAGCGCCGCCGCCGCGAGGGAGTCGAGCTCCCTGCCCGCGCGCGCGGCGAGCCGTTGCCGCGCCTCGCGCACCAGCGGCATCCAGAGCTCCGGAAAAACCGGGACGGGGCCGGCCGTCGCTGCAGGCTCGGGCCCGGGCGGCGTGTCTCGCCCGGATCGATCGGACGCGCGGGCGAGATAGGACCCGAAGGTCGAGATCCACGCCGGCAGGGCGCCGCTCGGAAACGCGACGGGCCGGGCGAGCGTCGCCGCGATCCTCTGTTCGTCCAGGCCATCCCACGCCAGGCGCCGCGCGAACGCCTCCGCGCTGGCGCTCGCGACCATCCGCGCCCACGCCGCCATGCGCGGATCGCGAGGCGCACTCGCGTCGCGGGCCGGAGGCGACGGATCGAGCTCCAGCCTCTCGTCGAGAGTCATCGCGCGGGCGGCGATCTCGGCGGCGGCGAAGGCGTCGAGGGTCAGAGCGCCTCCTTCAAAGAGCGAGGCCACCTTCCGCTCCGGGGAAGGTGGCCTCGCGGAGTCTGACGCGGAGAGTTAGACGAGTTTGATTTCGACGTGGGTGTTGATA
>JBBROA010000065.1:0-24628 GCA_038229875.1 Thermoanaerobaculia bacterium
CCCGACGAACACTCAGGCCGAAGGCTTCCGCCGCCTTCCGGCGGCTCCAGCCTTCGGCCACTACTCGTCTCACCAATAGCTCTCGACTCTGTGGGGTCGTCTTTGCTTTGCTATGCAGGTTCATCCGGGCCTCCTCGTTGGTTCGCTGCCGGCTTCCACCAACAGCTTCCCACCGCTGCGCCCGGGTGAACAACCTCTTGAGCCTTTACATCTAGGAGCCCGCGGGATGGGAGGTCTGGCGGGTGCGCGATTCGCGGCTTTCTCGCGAGGTGGCGATGAAGGTGCTCCCTCGGTCGCCGCCGACCCATCGAGACTGAACGCGGTTCGAGAAGGAGGCGCGGGCGGCCTCAGCGCTGAATCACCCCAGCAGATCGCGGACGGCCTCGCGCGGGCGCACGAGGCCGGGATCGTCCATCGGGACCTGAAACCGGAGAACGTGATGGTGACGAAGGACGGGCTCGTCAAGATCCTTGATTTCGGATTGGCGAAGCAGACAAGACGGGCTCCGGAAGCGACGAGGCGTCCCCTGGAGCTGCCTTTTCGTGTGTTCCGCGTCGAGCTTGCCACTGGCCGCCGCGAGCCCTGGAGAACGATTGCGCCGCAGGATCCCGCCGGAGTGGGGAGCGCGGATCTGATGCTCGCCGCGGATAGTCGGTCCTACGCATACAACCTCAAGAGGGTTCTACACGACCTCTATCTCGTTGAGGGATTGAAAGAGCTAGCTCTGGCGCCTCCGGCTGAAACTGTGGGTCGGGCTCTCCTGTGACGAACAGAGGATCCCGAGGACAAACCCCGAGCAGGCCTTGACGAAGGTGCGGTCTGAGCAGAGAATTCCCCCAACCCGCTTCGCAACGAAACAGACTCGCCGAGCGACAACCGAGCCAGCCCGACCTGCCATTTCCATGCGGAACGAGGAGGTGGGCATGGGGAATTGTCTGCTCGTTAGCCTGGGCGTTGCGTTTTTCTGCGCTGCGACCGTCCTCGCCCAGACGACCGGAGACATCGAGGGTGCGATCGAGGATTCCTCCGGCGCGCGTCTTCCGGGGGTCACGGTCGAGGCGACGAGTCCCCGGATGCAGGGCGCGAGAGTCGAGGTCTCGGGCCGCGACGGAAGGTACAGGGTCCTGGCGGTGCCGCCTGGCAACTATCGCATCCTGGTGAGCCTCTCGGGGTTCGAGACGGTGGAGGAATTCGTCACCGTTTCTCTGGACGCGACGTCGACACTGGATCTGAAGCTGAAGTTGGCCGTCAAGGAATCGGTCACGGTCTCTGGAGAGATCCCGCTCGTGGACGTGACCTCGACGACTTCCGGCACGAACTACACCAATAAGGTCATCGCCAAGCTTCCGGTGGCGCGCAACTACGCCGACATCGTGCGTTCGAATCCGGGCGTCAACACGGACCGGGGCGAGACGCAGGGGCGCTCACTGGCTTTGACGATTTATGGCGCGACTTCGGTCGAGAACCAGTGGATCATCGACGGCATCAACACGACCAACGTCATTAAGGGGTTCCAGGGAAAGGCCATCAACAACGAGTTCATTGACGAGGTCGAGGTCAAGACGGGAGGCTACCAGGCGGAATACGGCGGCGCGCTCGGCGGCATCGTCAACGTGATCACCAAATCCGGGGGAAACACGTTCCGCGGGGACGCGTTTGGGTATTACGAGTCGGAAAGCACTCGGGCGAAACAGGTCGTCACGTCAGCGGATTCCCTGACGGGGATGCGCGTCACTCCCACGCGGCGCCTGGACTTTGGCGCGGACCTGGGCGGTTTCATCTTCAAGGACAAGCTGTGGTTTTTCGCCGCCTATGACCGGATAGACACGCCCGGAAGCACCTCGCGCTATGTCTCGACATCCGCCGTGCCCGACACCCTAGTTTTCCCGATAGACCAGACGGACAACCTCTTCGCCGGGAAGCTGACCTGGAACATCGCGAGCGGTTCGAACCTGGTCGCCACCGGTTTCTCTGATCCGTCGAAGATCGGGGGAGCCGCCCGCGTCGGGACGGGATTAGCAGGCGGTCTCATCTCGAGCCCGGACCCGAGCACGTGGGAGACGCGGCGGGACATCGGTGCTCTCGATGCCGGCCTGCGCTTCAACCAGCTCTTCGGGGCCTGGGGAGTCCTGACGGCGCAAGCCTCTCGGCACAAGGATCGCTTCGAGCTCACGGCTTCTGGCGCCGGTTCCGCGCTGCGACTGGAGGATTGGACTTGCCCTGACGGAACTCCCACGAACCCGTGCGACCAGCCGTTCCAGCCCAACTCCGTCACGGGAGGCCTCGGGTATGTCGGCGGTCCCAACCAGAGGAACACGTCCCAACGAGACCAGTACCGACTGGACGCCGCTCTCTATCTGGCAAACCACGAGATAAAGCTCGGCGGAGACTACCGGAGAGGAAAGACGCGCGCCGTCACCTCGATCACCGGCGGGCAGCTCGTCCAAGAGTTCAACGAGTTCGGGCAGGACTATTACGCCCACTTCTTCTACTCGAAGAGCCTGACTGATCTGACTCCCGTGGACGACATCAACGAAGCCCGATTGATTGAGCCCGGCTTCTATCTTCAGGACTCCTGGAAAGTCTCTCCGGGTCTGACCGTCAAGGCCGGGATCCGGTGGGACCAGGAAGACATGCGCAACTCCCTGGGCCAGACAGTGCTGAAGACCACTGCCGAGTGGCAGCCTCGCCTCGGGGTTGTCTGGGATCCCGCCGGGAACGGAAGAACGAAGGTTTATGCCTCCGCGGGGAGGTTCTACTACTCGATGCCGACTGCTCTTTCCGTCTTCTCCTACGGGACGACGACTTCCGGAATTACCTTCAACTTTAAACCCTCCGACGAGACACAGGATCCCCGCGTCATCGGACACGAGAAGCCGTTCGTCTCGGTTCAGGGCTTCGGGGAGCCCGTGGACACTCAGTTGAAGGGGATCTATCAGGACGAGTTGACCCTCGGAATTGAGAAGCTTCTGGACCCGACGTTCTCCGTCAGTCTCAAGGGGACGTACCGGCAGCTCGGCCGTGTGATCGAGGACCGGTGCGACCTCGACTACACGGTGCCCGAGAACAACTTCTTTTCCTGTGCCATTGTGAACCTCGGCTCCAACAGTAAGTACGCTCGAGGGGACTTCGCCAGCTGTAACGGGCTGGACGGAAAATATTACGAGTGCCAGCAGGGCGCCCCGCCCACGCTCCCGGCGCGGCGTCTTTATCGAGGCGTCGAGTTGCTCGGCAGGAAGTCTTTGAGCGAGAAGCTGTGGCTCCAGGCTTCGTACATTTACTCTTCGTTGCGGGGCAACTACGACGGCTTCGTCAACCAGGACTCCGGACAGACAACACCGGGCGTCAGCGCGGACTTCGACTACCCGCAGTTCGAGCACAACAACTATGGGCGGCTGTTTCTCGACAGGCCGCACAGCGCGCGCCTGGACGCGAGCTACACGACACCCTTCAAGCTTTTCGTCGGCTTGCAGGCCTATGTCCAATCCGGCGCTCCCTTAAACAGGCTGGGCTACTTCAACGGGGGCTACGGCGCCGCGATCTATCTCGTGCCGAGAGGCAGCGCCAAAACACTGCCGACGCTGTGGGAAGCCAACCTGACTATCGGCTATCCGATCGCGGTCGGGCCGGTGACGATGAGCCTCCAGGCGTACGTCTTCAACGTCTTCAACAACCAGATCGAGACCCAGGAAAACGTCTTCTACACGGCCCGCCAACCCCCGAACTATCCGGCCAGCCTCTACAATCCCGACGTGCCGGCCGACAAGGTCTTCGCCAACTACGGAAAGATCCTGGCGCGCCAGAGCCCGAGGCTCTTCCGCACCGCTGTGCGGATCTCCTTCTGAGGACGGCGAGGCCCGGCCATTTGCCGTAGATTGCCGCCCCTGCGAGGAGAATGACGTTCGCGTCATTTATTCGTCCGCGTCCTCATGGCTTGCCAGACGAAACTCGGCTCCGGGAACAGTCCGTGCTCCGCGCAGGCGATTCAAGATTCGCTGAAGAATGGGGAGTCCCGTAAGACGTCTTCGCCGATCCTCGCGTCGCAGGTATCCCTCCCGCGCCTCCAGGACCGGCAGTTCGACGTTTGCGCCGCCGTCAGGGGTTTAGGGCTTCGAGCGTTCTCGTGCTGGCCCCATGGTTTCCTGGGTGTGCGTTACCGAGTCAGCTGACCGTCCTCGGCGCCTTGACATCAGATGAGAATAATATTAGCATCAAACATCATGAGGACGACACTTGATATCGACGCCCCTATCCTTCGGGAGATCAAGGCGCTCCAGAAGAAGCAGGGCCGGTCGATGGGACGGATCGTGACCGATCTCTTAGCCGATGCCCTGGCTCGGCGGGGTCCCGTGCCAGCACAGGAATTCCGCTGGATTTCCCGCCCGATGCGACCGCTTGTGGATCTGCCCGACAAGGAGGCGGTGTACCGGGCACTGGATTCGGACCGCGGTTGAGCTACTCCGTCGACGTCAACCTCTTGCTCTACGCGTCGGACCGAGCGAGCCCTCAAAATCCCGCGGCCCTCCGCTTTCTCGAGGGGCGGCGGTCCAATCCGGAGCTGTTCTGCATCGCCTGGCCGACGTTGATGTCGTATCTGCGCATCGCGACCCACGCGAGCATTTTTGCAGAACCGCTTTCACCCCCGGAGGCCCTCGGGAATGTCTCGGCGCTTCTCGGCTTGCGCCAGGCCCGCGCGCTATCGGAGCAAGAGGGATTCTTAGACGTGTACCGCGAGGTCGCTGGGAGCTTCCCCGTGCGGGGCAACCTGGTCCCCGACGCCCACCTCGCGGCGATCCTTCGACAGCACGGCGTCCGCACGCTGTACACGAGCGACGTCGACTTTCGGAAGTTCGACTTTCTGGAAGTGCGCGATCCGCTGACCTGAGGGCCGTTTGCACGACCAGGCCGAGGCCGTCGAGAACGTGTCAATTCCGCGGCGCTCAGTCGGCGTTCTCGAGATCACCCTGCGATGATGCCCAGCCGCTTCTTTTCGACGAGCTCGTAGCCTGGGAAGACCGGCTTCAAGTCCTTGACGGCCAACCGCTTCGAAAGGATTTCCGCGAAGACATCGCGGAAGTCGGTCGTGACCTCGAGGTCGCGGTTTTCGTAGAGGTGCGAGGAGTCCAAGCCGGGCCACCGGCCGTAGATCTTGCCGCCCTTTACGCCGCCGCCCGCGACGAGCATCACGTTGGCGTGGCCGTGGTCCGTCCCGCGGTTTCCGTTTTCGCGCACCGTGCGGCCGAACTCCGACATCGTGACGAGCGTGACGTCCGCCATTCGGGATCCGAGGTCCTTCGCGAACGCCGCGATTCCCTGGCCGTAGTCGCGAAGCCGGTTGGAGAGCTGACCGTTGACTCCGCCTTCCCCGGCGTGCGTGTCCCATCCGCCGATGTCGGTGAAGGCGATCTCCATCCCGACATTCGCCTTGATCAGCTGGGCGATCTGCTTCAGAGAATTTCCGAACGGGCCCTTCGGATAATCGGCTCCATTTTCCGGGCTGATTTTCGAGGGATCGGCGGATTTCAAAATCTTCACGGCCTCGAAGGAGTCCCGGGCCGTTCCCTGGAGAGTTCCGGCCACCGTGTCGGCGTACATGGATTCGAACGAGTCCGAAGCGGCGCCGCTCGACTCTCCGCCGCGAATTCCGAACTCGGAGACGTTCGTCATGGAGACGGCGCCGGCGGAGCCCGAGAGGATGCGCGGCAGGGAGGGCGAGACGGCCAGGGCGCGGAGAGGAGAAGGTTTCGGCACCGTCTTCCCGGCGATTGCGCGCGAAAGAAAACCGTCCGTGGTCGACTTCACGCCCGGAGTGCCGGACTCCATGAAATCCTGGGCGTCGAAATGAGAGCGGGTCGCGTCGGGGCTTCCCACCGCATGCACGAACGCCGCGGAGCCGTCCTTGAACAGAGGAAGCACGGGCGAGAGAGACGGATGAAGGCCGAAGAAGCCGTCCAGGTCCAGGGCCGCGCCCTCTCCGGAGCCTGGCCGCGGAATCGCGATCGAAGGGCGCGCTTCGTAATACGCCTTCTCCGCGAAGGGGACGACCACGTTCAAGCCGTCGACGGCCCCCCGCTGAAAGATCGCGACGAGGACGCGCCGGCTCGCCGGAGTGCCCGCTGAAGCCATGCGGACGAAGACGTTCGGCAGGAAACCGCCGGCCACGACCGCGAGCCCCGTCGATTTCAAAAACAGCCGGCGGTTCAGCATAGGTCTCCCGGTTTTCTGGTTGCGCGGTCGATTTCGGTCATTGTTTCTGGAACTCGGGGCTGCCGAGGATCAGCCCCGCGATCAGCGCGATCTGTGTGTTGGCCGAAGGGTCGTCGGCCGGCGCGGTCCGGACCTCGAGTTGTTTTGCAATGGTGGCCCGGGTGGCCGGCGTCAGGTCCCCGGCGATCAGGACTTTCGCCAGCGCTTCGAGCGAGCGCGCCGGATCGGCGGCGTCCGCGGCGGGAATCAGACGAGCGATGTCGACCGAAGTTCCCGGCAGCTTGTTCGCCGAAAGCGCGAGGGCAAAGTTCAACCGGGAAACCAGCGAGCCCGTGTTCACCCAGGCCGACGCAGCGTCCGAGTAGCCGGTGGGCGGCTGGCACAGGTAGAGCGGCTCGCCCATCTGAGCGATCTGCTTCAGCACGGGGACGCGACCGTTGGTCTCGGCGCCGGTCGCGCGAATCGCGGAAGCCACGTACTCGAAGGGGGACTTCACCTTTCCGCGGTAGAAAGTTCGGTCGAAGAACTCCGGGCTCTCGATCAGAGCCCGGACGGTCTGACGCAGGTCGCCGTCGGTCGCGAGGAACTTCTTCGCCACGCGGTCCACGACCGCAGCGGGGGGATCGTCCGACAGGAACCTCTCGACGAGCTGCCGCGCGATGTGGCGCGCCGTCGCCGGGTGCCGCGCCAGGCGGCGGATGATCTCTTCTCCCTCTTCGATGCCGCCGCCGGCCGAGAACGTGTGCCCGAGGACGGTCTTCGCGCCGATGTCGTGCACTCGCTCGCGGAAGACGAAGCCGCCGCCCTCCCGCTCGAGCGACCAGCCGGTCAGGACCCGGGCGAGGTCCGTGACGTCCTTCTGGGTGTATCCGCCGTCGACGCCGAGGGTGTGAAGCTCCATCAGCTCGCGGGCGTAGTTTTCGTTCAAGCCGCCCCTTCGAACCACGCGCACCACCGTTCCCGATTCCTCGGACATCGCCTCGGCGGCGGCGCGTCGGGCGGCCGCCCGCGCGGGGACCGGCGGGCGATGCTCCGGGTCCGCGACGGACTGCGCGTTGTCGAGATAAAACAGCATCGCCGGCGACTTCGCGGTGGCGAGGAGCAGGTCCTCGAAGCGTCCCCAGATCCGGGGCCTCACGACGTCCCGTTCGAACGAGGTGGTGAGGACACGGTCGAGACCCTTCGCCGCGTACACGTTGAAGTGGTTCATCCAGAAATCGACGAGGACTTCGTTCAACTGGCGCTCGGAGTAGGCGGCGCGGAGGACCCGGGCGGAAGAGAGCTCCTCGATCACGCGCCGCGGACGTTTCTCGGGCGCGATTTTTTCCTGAGCTTCGGCAGCCTCTTCCCGTGTCATGGGGATCTCGTTCGCGGATGCGGGTGAGGAGGCCAGCCGGCGCTGCCGCCGGGCGTCGCGGACCGGTTTTTCGTAGACGTTGAAGATCTCTTCACTCGACATCGCAAGCGTCGGAAGATTCTGGAGCCGCGCCGGCAGAAGCGTGTCCGCGACCGTCTCGGGAGCGAGCTGCGAGTCGATCCATCGGGAGACCCCCATCTCGAGCACGCGGTCGACCTCGCCCGGGCGGGGGCCGAATGCCAGGCGGTTCAAGGCCTGCAGGGCCTGTTCGCGGCTCGACATCGACGCGGTCGCCGCGGTTCGCGGTGCGGCGGGGACAGCCAGGATCGGCGAGCCGGCCGAGGCCGACAGCGTCCCGGCGAGGAGAAGCGCGATGCCTCGACGCGTGTTGCGGACTGTTGCCATCAAAGATCTGACGAGTCCGGCGTCCGGAAGGTTACCGGTCCGGACCATCCCCGGTTCGGGCCATCCAACCGGCCGTGCGTTCCGAATGTCCGCCACCTTCTCTCGATCCGCACTCCCACGGAGCCCCGACACGGCCGGAAGCGGAATCGTCGGCCTCCTCGGGTGTTAGAATTTTCTTCTTCATGGCCAGGGGAAACGGCTTCAAGGACGAATGCGGCGTTTTCGGAGTCTTCGACGCGGAAGACGCGGCCCGGCTCGCCTACCTGGGGCTCTACGCCTTGCAGCACCGAGGCCAGGAATCCGCCGGTATCGCCACCCTCGACGGCCAGGTGATTCATTTCGAGCGTGAAATGGGATACGTCGCCGACGTATTCAACGAGGCCAGGCTCGGTCGGCTTCCCGGCAGGACCGGAATCGGCCATGTCCGGTACTCGACCGCCGGCGCCTCCCTTCTGATCAACGCGCAGCCGATCGTCTTCGCGACCGGCCGGGGACCCCTGGCGCTGGCCCACAACGGGAATCTCGTGAACGCGCGGGACATCCGGTCGGCGCTCGAGGCCTCGGGCGCGCTCTTCACCACCACGTCCGACTCCGAGGTGATCCTGCACCTGATCGCCCGCTCGAGGTCGCCGACGCTCATCGGTGCGATCGCGGAGGCGCTCGGGGAGGTCCGAGGCGCCTATTCCATTCTCATCCTGTCCCGCGAGGGCATCTTCGCGGCGAGGGATCCGAACGGGATCCGTCCGCTGTCGCTCGGAGTGCGCGAAGGCTCGCCGGTCGTCGCTTCGGAGACGTGCGCGTTCGACCTGATCGAGGCGAAATTCGAGCGCGACGTAGAGCCGGGCGAGATCGTGCGCCTGTCGTCCGAAGGCTTCACTTCGCACAGGTTCGCTTTCCCCCAGGCGACCCCCTGCGTGTTCGAGCACGTCTATTTCGCCCGGCCGGACTCGAACGTTTTCGGTAAGAACGTCGCGAGCGTCCGCGAAGCTTTCGGCGCCCGGCTCGCCTTCGAGCATCCCGTCGCCGCGGACGTCGTGATCCCGGTACCGGACTCCGGGATGTATGCCGCACTCGGCTACGCGCGCGAGAGCGGGATCCCATTCGCCATGGGTCTCGTCCGCAATCACTACGTCGGCCGGACCTTCATCGAGCCGAAGCAGTCGATCCGCCACTTCGGCGTCAAGGTCAAGCTGAACCCCGTGCGCGACGTGGTCGCCGGCAAGCGCGTCGTGATGGTGGACGATTCGATCGTCCGGGGCACCACCTCGCGCAAGATCGTGAAGATGCTGCGCGACGCCGGCGCGAAGGAGGTCCACGTCCGGGTGTCCTCCCCGCCGACGGTGAACTCCTGCCACTACGGGATCGACACGCCCACCAAGGGGGAGTTGATCGCGGCAAACCAGCCGATCGACGGGATCCGGCAGTTCATCGACGCGGACAGCCTCGGCTATCTCTCCCCGGAGGGCCTGCTCGAGGCGTTCGGACGGCCCTCCCAGGCGGCGTGCACAGCCTGTTTCACGGGCATCTACCCGGTCGAGATTGAGGAGCCGGAGCGGGAGAAAGAGTCCGCGATCTCGTCGTAACTCGTTTTTGAAAACTCTCCTCGCGGCCACCCTCGTCCTTCGCGGGGCGACCCTCGTGGACGGGACGGGCTCGCCGCCGCGCGCAAACGCCGTCGTCGTCGTGCGCGACGGGCGGATCGTTTCGACGGGAACCTCGGCGCCCGGAGACGCCCCGCCCGCGTCGGGCGTGGAGATGCTCGACGTCTCCGGTAAGTGGATCGTCCCGGGCCTGATCGACGCCCACGTCCACGCGGAGTCGGATGCGGATCTCCAGGCGATGCTCCGCTGGGGAGTGACGTCCGTTCGTCTGATGGCCGAGGACACCGCCGCGGCCGCGGCGCTCGCGAAGGCGTCCCGGACGCGGCAGGACATTCCCGAGGTTTTCGCCGCGGCGCCGATCTTCACGGCGCCCGGCGGGTGGTGGGCGCAGGGGCAGCCGCCGGACGCCGGGCTCGACCGGTTTCCCGCGACGGCGGCGGCGGCCCGGGAGGCGGTCGGCCGCGCGAAGGCCCTGGGCTCCGCCGAAATCAAGATCATGCTGGACGACATGGGGTGGTGCCGGTCGCCTCTGCCGCCGTTTTCGAAGCTAGATCCCGACGTCTCCTCGGCGCTGATCGGCGAGGCGCGGCGGGCGGGACTTCGGGTGATCGTCCATGCGCCCGGGCTCCCGGATGCCCGGAGGGCGATTCTCGAGGGCGCGACGGCGCTCGCTCACGGCGTCCTCGACCCGTTCGACGCCGCCACGATGGCGACGATGAAGTCGAGGCCCGTTTTCTACGTGCCAACCATGGACATCTTCGAGTTCCTCGCCGACACGCGCGCGTTCGTCGACGCCGTGCTCTCCGATCCTCGCGTGGGCGGGTCGGGCGGCCTTCCCGCCGCGACCGTCGCGCAATACCGCTCGACAGGTTACGCGGACGGCTACCGGCGGCGCTACCCGAACTTCGACAACGTGCGGCGGCACCTCCCGGCTCTGCGCGCGAACCTGCTGACCCTGCACCGCGCCGGCGTTCCGATCGCGCTCGGAACCGACATGTGGGCTTTTCCGGGTGTCGGCGTCTCGATCGAGATGGACCTGTACGTCAAGGCGGGCCTTTCGGCGTCCGAGGCGCTTCAGGCCGCGACCCGGACTGCGGCGCGATCGCTCGGCGTCGGCTCGGACCGCGGGACCCTCGAGCCGGGCCGGCGCGCGGACTTCCTCGTCTTGACCGCCGATCCGCTCGCTGACGTCTTAAACGTCCGTTCGATCGCCGCCGTTTACAAAGGCGGCGCGCGCGTCGCCGGTCCGTCCCCGCGATGACGGACACCGCCGATCCGCTTCTGCGATTTCGCTCCGAGTTCCCGATCCTGGGCCGCTCGACCTATCTCATCTCGAATTCCCTCGGCGCGATGCCGCGCGGCGCAGCCGCTGCTCTCGCGGAGTACGCGGAGACCTGGGCAACGCGCGGCGTGCGCGCGTGGGGAGAGGGATGGTGGGACCTTTCGGCGATGCTGGGCGACGAGATCGCGCCTCTTCTGGGCGCGCCGGCCGGAAGCGTTTCGATGCTTCCGAACGTCACCTCGGCGTCGGCCGTGCTCCTCTCCTCTCTCCGGTACGACGGTCCCCGCAATCGCATCGTCGTCATCGACGGCGAGTTCCCCTCCGTGCGTTACGTCTACGAGTCGCTCGCGACGAGGCTCGGCGCCGAGATCGTCACGGTGGCCTCTCCGCGCGGCGACGGCCTGACCGCGGACGAAGAGCGAATCGCCGCGGCGATCGACGACCGGACGGCTCTGGTCGCCGTGTCGCACGTCCTGTTCAAGAGCGCCTTCGTGCTCGACATGACCGCGATCGCGGAGAAATGCCGCCGGGTCGGCGCCCTGCTCGCAGTCGACGCGTATCAATCCGCCGGAACGCTGCCGGTCTCGGTCGACGCGCTCGGCGTGGACGCCTTGGTCGGCGGAGTCCTCAAGTGGCTGTGCGGCGGGCCGGGCGGGGCGTTCCTGTACGTTTCCCCGGAGCTGCGTCCGCGGCTCCATCCCGCCCTGACGGGATGGATGGCGCATCCCGCGCCATTCGATTTCGAGCCTCCTCCGATCCGTCAGCGCGACGACGCGTTCCGATTTCTTCTGGGCACGCCTTCGATCCCGGCGCTGTACGCGGGCCGGGAGGGTCCCCGCCTGCTGCGTGCCGCAGGCGCCGGGCCGGTCCGCGAAAAGTCCCTGCGCCAGACCTCGAAACTGCTTGAGCTCTCCGATGCGCGCGGGTTCCGGTCTGAAACGCCCCGAGATCCCGCGCGGCGGGGCGGCACCGTGGCGATCGACTTCGACAATGCCCTGGAAATTTCGCGCGAGCTGAACGCGCGCGACGTGGTCGTCGATTTCCGGCCCGGCGTCGGAATCCGTATCTCACCGCACTTCTACACCGAGGACGCGGAGCTCACCCGCGCGTTTGAATCGATCGACGAGATCCGCGAGAGCGGCTCGTGGCGCCGCTGGACCTCCCGCCCGTCCCTCGTCACGTGACGGAGACGCGTCCGCGGGTCCCGATCGTCTTCTGGATTGCCGTGGCGCTCGGGCTCGTCCTCCGGATCGTGGTCCTCGCGCTCTCACCCGGGAACCCGGACACCCTCGCGTTCGAGGACACGGTCCGCGCCGGAACGGGCGGGCTCTACAACGGGGTGACCCGGTTCAACTACTCGCCGCTCTTCGCGTTCGTGCTCTACGGACTGGCGATCGTCGCGAAGGCGATCGGCAGCCCGCTTCGGATCGTCCTCGGCGCTTTTCTTCTCGCGGTGGACGCTGCAACGGCCGCCGTCCTCTTGCGCCGGGCGGGATGGGGCGCCGCCGTTCTCTTCTTTCTGAACCCGGTGTCGGTGCTGGTGTCCTCCTTCCATCTGCAGTTCGAGGGCCTCGCGATCCTCTTCCTCGTGCTGGCCGTCATCGCGGGGGCGGATCGAAAATTTGAGGACCGCCCGGAAGCCGTCTCGGCGTGGCTGTCTCTCTCGCTTCTCGCCAAGCACATCGCGTGGTTCCACCCGCTCCTCTTCGTGACGCGCGCGCGCCGGGCTCGCCCGGTTCTTCTCACCCTCCTCCCGTACCTGATCTTCGCGGTTTCCTTTCTGCCGTTCGCCTCGTCGTGGAAGGGCATCCGCGCTTCGGTCTTCGGTTATCGGAGTCTGAGCGAGTCGTACGGCATCCGCGCGTTTCTTCCCTCTGTCTCCGAGCGCGCCCTGACCCTGGTTTTCGCGGCGGCGCTCCTCATGACGGTGTGGCTTCTCCGGCGTGTCCCTCTCGACCGCGCGGCGCTGCTCCTCTTTCTGGTGACGCTTCTCTTCATCCCGGGGATCGCCCAGTACTACTTCGTCTGGCCGATCGCGCTCGGCGCACTCTGCGGGGGAGGGGCCGGGTTCTTCGTGTACACGATCGTCGTGACGCTGTTTCTCATCGGCTCGCCGGACGGGCTGCACTTTCAGGAGCGGTTTTCTCATCTGCCGGACTGGTCCGGCCCGTGGTGGGCCTGTGCGTTCTGGCTGCTCTGGGAGATCCGGAGGTT
Source organism: Thermoanaerobaculia bacterium (assembly GCA_038229875.1). GTDB lineage: Bacteria > Acidobacteriota > Thermoanaerobaculia > UBA5066 > Gp7-AA6 > JALYUA01. The sequence continues at coordinate 13,067 of JBBROA010000065.1, forward strand.
GTCGAGAGACCGAGTCAGAGCGACGGTCTGTGCGTGAGGCGGACCGTCCTTCGGTCGTTCCCGGAGGACTCGCTGCGGGCGCGACGCCTCCGGGCCGGGAGCCTCCCTTACAATCCGAAACACCCTTGAAACGACTGGATGGATCTTCGGGCTCCGAAGAGCTCCCCGGCGGGGCCGCGTTCGCTTCCACCGGCGGACCGGTTGACGCTCACGCCCGCGCTGTGCAGCAAGCGCGACGGCGCGGGGCCACGGCAGCGGACATCCTGCTCGTCGGCTTCTTTCTCGTCGCGACGACCGCCGTTGGAATCCGGGCGGGAGGGCGCTGGGTCAATCCTTTCGGGGATCCCGGGTTCTCCTGGTCTGCGGTTCACCGGGTCGCCCGCGGAGAGGCCCTGTACCGCGACATTTTTCTCTCCTATACCCCTCTGTCGATCGAGGCGCTCGCTCTCGGAGCCCGGGTCTTCGGGGCGAACGCGCACTACTGGATGGTCGCGAACTGGATCCCCGCCGTGCTCGTCGGGGCCCTTCTCCTTCTCGCGGCGCGGGGTCTCCTCGGCGTACTGGAGCGGGTTGCCCTGGCCACCCTCTTCATGGCCATTTCCCTGTTTGTGCCCGGAGACGGCCGCCTGGTTTATCCGTACTACCCGGGCGCCGTGCACGCCACGCTGTTCTCCCTCGGTGCGCTGCTCTTCCTGCGGGGGGGCAAATCGAGGATGACCGGCAGGGCTTTTTGCGCCGGACTCTTCGCCGGTATCGCGTTCGCATGCAAACAGGAGATCGGAGTCGCGGCGCTTGTCGGGATCATGGCCCCGCTCGTAACAGACCATAGACGCGCCGTTCGCTGGGGCTCGCTCGCCGCCGCGGGCGCCGCGGTCGCGATAGCGCTTTCCTTCGCGCTCGCATGGCCGCTGGCGTCCTTCGATTCGCTTTCCCGGGACAGTCACCTGTGGCCTCTGGCCCTCAGGCCGCCCGGCGATTTCGACCGGCTCTTCCGATCCGTTTCCGGCATGCAGTCGCCTGGCTGGCCTCGAGCGATCGCTTCCTCGGCGATTCGCATGATGCTCGAATGCGGGCTGATCCTGACGATCGCGATGGTGGCCGTCCGTCACCACACGCGACGAGCCTGGATTCCGCTCGCGACGATGGTGACCCTGGCCGGTCTCGCCTGGATTGTGGACAGCGCGGACCCGGCAGTGACCCCGTCGCCCGTGTGCCTGTCGGTCCTCGTTTCCGCGGCGGTCGCCATCATCGCTTTTTTTCGGCGGACGCTTCCCGCCCGGACGTTCCTCATCGGGCTCGGCACGTTCGCGGCGCTGGCCGGTCTTCGCACGGTCTTCTCGCCACAGACGACACTCGCGTACAACGGGCCCGGTCGTGCGGCAGCGAGCCTGACGTGGGTAGTTTTCCTCTCCTTCCTGCTTCCGGAGCTGCTCGTTCCCGACCCGCGGGGCCGGCTCGTGGCTCGCCGGCTGATGGCGGCCGCGCTCCTGTTCGCCGCCATTTCTCCGGCTCTCGAAGGAATCCGGAGCCTCGGGTTTCCAGACCGTCAGGCCGTCGCGACGCGGCAGGGCACCGTATTCGTGAGCTCCTCGCAGGCGAGGATTCTCGAAGCACTCTCCCGCTCTCTCGCTCCGGGAGAGAGGATCGTTCCGATTCCCGAGTCGAACGCGGTTGACGTGCTCTTCGGCGTCCGGGTCGTCTCTCCTCTCGTCAACCTGATGCCCGGATGGCTCGACACGCGCATGGAACAGGCGATGGTGCGCAGATTCGAGCGAGCCCCTCCCGACGCCGTGGTCGTATTCGACCGCTCGCTCGCGGAGTTCGGCATGCGTCCCTTTGGCGACGGGTACGGACGGGCGCTCTCTGAGTGGTGTGATCGGAGGTTCGACGCGGTCGAGCAGGCTCCCGGCGTCCGCGTCCTGCGGCCAAGAAAGGAACAGGGGAGATCGCGCGCCGTTTCGGACGCCGGGCGGCGAGGCGGGACTGAGCCAGCGCACACGGAAGAGTCACATTGAGCGGAGGAAGGCTCGAGCGCTGGGCCGCGGCGTTAGTCTCCCGCCCTCTTTTTTACGACGCGATTCAGAATCTCGCCGGGCAGGCGAAGGTCGCCGCGCGTCTCCGAGGCGCCCTTGCCGGAATCGGGCCTATCGCGCGAGTCCTCGACGTCGGAAGCGCGGACGGCGGGTTTGCGGCCCGCCTGGGGGTCGATCCGGTTTTCGTCGATTTCGATCCTCGCCCGCTGATCGCCCTGCGCCGGCGGCGTCCGGACTCCCGTCCGGTGGCGGCGGACGCGACCTTGCTTCCGTTCCGAGACGGAGCCTTCGACACCGTCCTCTGCGTGGCGGTCGCGCATCACCTCGATGACGAGCAGCTCGAGCGCGCCGTCTCGGAGCTCGGGCGCGTGGCCCACCGGAGTCTCGTCTTCCTGGACGCGCTCCGCGATGACGACCGATCCACGTCCCGGTGGCTCTGGAGGCTCGATCGTGGTCGAAACCCCCGAACCGCGGGCGAGCTTCGAAGAGCTCTCGAGCGGCGTTTCCGGCTGGCTTCCGAAGAGGAATTCACGGTCTATCACCGGTACGTGATCTGGGTGGGGGCTCCCCGGTAAATCGTCCCGGATCGTCCACGCGCGCGGAAAACCAGAGCGAGGTTCCCGGGACCAAATCGAGGGGAAGGAGCCGACGAACGGCGCGCTCGGCCGAGCACGCAATCGAGAAGAGCGCGTTCACGGGGGCGGGGGGCCGATCGAGGGCGCTGTGTTGCGCGGCACGGCGCGCGCCCTCTTCACTTTTGCCCCGGCTCCCGATGATCGCCCGGCGGATGAGCATCCCGGGCAGGAGCACCTGGAAGAAGTAGGCCGCGCGTTCTCCCGGCAGCCGCGCCTTTTCGAAGAGCTCCCTGAGGGCGCGCCGGTCGTACCGCAGCCGATGCCCGGCGTGGAGGTCGTAGTCGGACCAGAGCGCGTTCAGAGCCGGGAGTGTTCCGACCAGACGTCCTCCGGGGACCAGGAGCCGGGCGCAGGCGCTGAGGACGCGCTCGGGGAATTCGAGGTGCTCGAGCACGTCGAAGAATCCGATCGCCTGGAACGGCGCCGTCTGAAGGAGCTCATCGGGCGGCGAGAAGACGTTCGCGGAGAAGATCCGGGCGGACGGAACCGCGGCGGCGGCACGAGCGGCGAGCTCGCGATGCAACTCGAGGCCGGTCGCCTCGTAGCCCGCACCGGCGAGCGCGGACAGCACTGTCCCGCTCCCGCAGCCGACCTCGAGCACGCGCGCCGGAGGTGTGATTCCGTCGCTGCGAAGAAAGTTCAGGATCTGGCGGTTTCTGGCTCCGAACCAGAAGTGAGTCCGCTGACTGACCTCCAGCATCCGGAGCAGCTCCGGATCGGAGATGTCGAAGTCCGCGGCGGTCTCGGGCGCCTCCTCGAATACGAGAAGGTTCGGAGGGGCGTCGGAGTCTGTCAGGCGGATTCCACCGGGGCTCACCCGAACGAGAGGACGGCGTCGATCACCCGGCCCTGCTCCTCGGAGCTCATGGACGTGTACAGCGGAAGCCGGACGAGCCGATCACTGACCGATTCGGTTACGGGACAATCGCCGGCGCGCCCGCCGAACTTCCGTCCCATTGCGGAGAGGTGCAGCGGGAGGTAATGAAACACGGCGAGAATCGATCGTTCGGCGAGATGCGCGATGAGGCGCGCCCGGGCCTCCGCGGTCGGAAGGACTACGTAGAACATGTGGTGGCTCGAGACGCAATCCGCGGGAACGAAAGGCAATCCGACGCCGCGCTTCGCGGCCCACGGCCCGAGCTCTTCCGCGTATCGTTGACAGATCCGGCCACGGGCCGCGAGCACCTTCTCCTTCTGTTCGAGTTGAGCGAGGAGGTAGGCGGCAAGAAGGTCGGAGGCAACGTAGCTCGATCCGATGTCGACCCACGTGTACTTGTCGACCTCGCCGCGGAAGAAACGTTTGCGATCCGTTCCTTTCTCGCGCAGGATCTCCGCGCGCGCGACGAGCCTTTCGTCGTTGATCAGCAGCGCGCCCCCCTCGCCGCAGCTGAAGTTCTTCGTCTCGTGAAAAGAGAGAGTCGCCAGCCGCCCGCGGGTTCCCAGGAGCCGCCCCTCTCGTGCGCCGAAAAGACCGTGGGCGTTGTCTTCGACGATCGGCAGGCGGCGGGCGGCGGCAATCTCCTCGATCGCTTCCATGTCGCAACCGATACCCGCGTAGTGAACGGGGACGATGGCCCGGGTTCGCGGCGAAAGACCTTCCTCGATTCTCCGCTCGTCCATGTTCAAGGTGTCGGGCCGGACGTCCACGAAGACGGGCCGCGCTCCGCGAAGCACGAACGCGTTCGCCGTCGAGACGAACGTGAAGTCCGGCAGCAGCACCTCGTCTCCGGGAACGATCTCCAGCAGCAGCGCGGCCATTTCGAGAGCGTGCGTGCAGGACGTCGTCAGAAGGGCGGAGGGGACCCCGAGCTCTCGTACCAGGAGCTCCTGGCACCGGCGGGTGAAATCCCCGTCTCCGGATATGTGACCCCGGGCCACGGCTTCCGCCATGTAGCGCACCTCTTCGCCGACCATCGAGGGCCGGTTGAAGGGAATTCGCGCCGGGGCCGCGTCAGTGCCGGTCGAGGCGCTCATGCCTTGAGCCTCGCCCCCCGGGTCTTCTTGAAACGGTTCGAATACTGATCGGTGTCCACGATTTCGACGCGGGTGGGAATCTGGTACGGCTCCAGGAAATCGCGGCAGTGCTCGCGAACGCGCCGGCGGAGCGAGGCCCGATCCTCGGGCTGAATGACATTGAAATAGGCCGCGACCACCTGGCCGGTGATCGGGTTGGGCTCGCCACGAACGAGCACATCGCCCACGTTCTGCAGGCGCAGGAGGACGCTTTCGACAGCGGCGGGATAAACCTTTCGTCCACCCACGTTGATGATTTCTGAGCGCCGGCCGAGAATGCGCAGGAACTCGCCGTTCACTTCGACCTCGTCCTGCGTGTCGAACCACCCCTCCGCGTCGAACGGGCTCGGTGCGTTCAGGTATCCGAGCATGGCCGACGCCGCGCGGATTCTCAGCGTCCCGTCCACGACCTTCGTCTCGATGCCTTCGCCTCCCAGGCGGACCCAGAGAGAGTCTGACGCCTCGGATCTCGCCCGCAGGATACCGAGCTCCGACAATCCGTACGTCTGTGAGAACCGGAGGCCCGGCAGGAGACTCGTCATTCGCTCCAGCGTCGCCGCGGGCATCGGCTCAGTGCCATAGGTGATCTGCCGCAGGGACGAGAGATCGTGCCGCCGAATCGCCTCGGAGAGCAGCAGCAGGTTGAGGAACGTCGGTGTGGTCGGAAGGAGCTCGACACGATGGCGGGCGACCGCCCCGCAGATCCCGTCCGGAGAGCGGTCATTGCAGGTGACGACAGTCCCGCCGTTTGAAAGGATGTGAAAGAGGGTGTTGATTCCACCGATGTGATCGAGGAGAAGAAACGCGAGAGTGCGAAGGGGGGGGCGTCCGGTTCGGAATTTTTCCAGAAGACGCGAGAACGAATGAAGCGCTCCTTTTGGCTCGCCGGATGAGCCCGAGCTGAAGAGGACGAGGCCGGGCTCTCCGGCCGCGACGAGACCGTCGAAGAGAGGGTTGCGTGAAACGGGAACCGAGCGGACGTACTCTCGCTCGCCCTCGTCTCCGAAGCGGACGCTCGTCTCGACCTCCGCGATCCGCAGAAAGCGACTTCGATCGGCCGGTGCGACGCGGGTCAAAGGCACGACCACGGTTCGGCGATCGATCGCCGCGAGGAGAAACGCGCAGACGTCCGGAGAGTAATCCCCTTCGAGCGCCAGAATCGTCCCGGGCGAGACCCCGCGGGATTCGAGCTCGCGGCTGAAGTCCGCCGCGCGCTCCGCGATCCAGCGGTAGGAGTAATCCTGGTCGCGCCAGACGATCGCCGTCGCGTCGCCTCGCTCCTGGAACCGCTCGAAGAGCCATTCCGGCCTCATGGTCCGCCGAGATAAATGATCTGGCCGGTCAAGCCGCCGTTCTCGGGCGCGATCAGAAAGTCGATCACGCGAGCCACCTCGTCCAGCGTCGCCTGTCTTCGCGTGGCCAGCCTCGCGACCAGCGCATCGAGTTTTTCCCGCGGGACTCCTCGCGTGAGGTCCGTCTCGATCGGCGGGGGGCCGACGGCGTTTACGGTGATTCCTGACGGTCCGAGCTCCCGCGCCAGAATCCTGGTGAACGTCTCGACGGCGCTTTTGGAAGCGGCGTAGATCGCCTCTCCCTCGAGCGCCATCGGGACGGCGACGCTCGTGAGGTTGACGATCCGTCCGAAGCGCGCGCTCATCATCACCTTCGCCCCTTCACGGGAAGTCAGAACCGTCCCGATGAAGTTCGTTCGAACGATCCGGTCGATTGTGGCGCCAGGCGTCAGAAGCACCGGATTCATCGAAGCGATCCCCGCGTTGTTGATGAGAACGGACAACCCGCCGTATCGGCTGCGAATCCCCTGGACCAGCCGGATCACGTCGCGCTCCTCCGAGACGTCGGCGATCACGTGCTCGTAACCGTCGAGGCGCCAATCGGGCTCTTGGCGGCTGCAGCCGATGACCCGGAACCCCCTGCCGACGAGGCGCTCGGCCACGTGCCGGCCGATCCCTTTGCGGGACCCGGTCACGAGCGCTATCTGAGGATGCGTCATCTCAGTCGGCCGGCGTCGCGGGCAGCTGCTGGAGCAGATAGGCGGCGAGTGACTCGACGGTCCGAAACGGGCTCGAGGTCTGCGACATCGCTCGGTCGTCCATGAGACTGACGGGACCGACGCCGAGGTCGGCGACCCTCTGCTCGATCTCCACGAGGACCGAGACGAGGCCGAGCGAGTCGAGAACTCCGGCGGGTCCGAAGAGCCTCGTTTCCCGGTTCACCGAAGCGGTTCCTTCGCGCATGGCGAGCCGGTACCCTTCCACCGTCTCGACAATCAGGCTAACGAGCGCGGTCTCGTCCATCCGGCCCTTCCTGCTGAGCGAGCGCGGCTTCGAGGGAGAGGAGGTGCTTCGAGCCCGGGCGGTGCCAGTGAAATACGAGCTCCGGCTCGTGAAAGCGAAACCCGAGCGAGGCATAGATGTTCCAGACCGCGCTGTTGACGGCGGAGATGCGAGCGGTCACCGACGAGACGTGGCGGCGGGCGAACTCGTGCATCGCGCCGAGAAGGAGCTCGGGCCCCGCGATGCCGGCGCTCTCACGGTCGACCGCGGCGAGGCGAATGTCAGCCGTGGTGGCCGGATCGCGGTCTGCGTCCGGCGGGCCGCCGATCTCGGCCTGAACGAAGCCCGTCGGCGCTCCGGGCGGGCCGGTCACTCCGATCCAGCCGCCGGCCGACGCCACTCCGAGCGCGCCTTCGATCCACGCGCGATACCGGCGGTCCGCGAGCGCGCGGGGAAACCGGGGATCGGCGTGGTACCGGCCCACGGTGAAGGAGGATGCGGCGATCTGGGCGATCCGGGCATGATCGCCGGTCTCCGCCGCTCGAACGGTCAGCCTTGGAGCGCGCAGGTCGGCCGCGCGAAGTCGAGGGAGGGTCGCGCGCAGCTGGATCTCCACGAACCGGAATCCCGCAGATTGAAGGAGCGCTCCGAGAGCGGCGGGTCCCGCGGGAACGCGGCAGCTGACGAGCTCGACGTCGTCTCGAGCGGCCCACTCCGTGATCTTCGAATCGAGTTCTCTGGTCCGGGAGACGAGCCGGGAAGGCTCGCCCGCCGAGTAGTGCCCGACACGAAATCCGAACACGTCGCTGTCCCACGGCAGGAGGGCGATCGTTCCGAGCTCCGGAGATTCGGCGGCGAGCGGCAGGTGGCGGGCCTCAAACTTGACCGCCTCGCGGATCAGATCGGGCTCCGTCACTCCTCACGACCCTCGAGGATCTCCGCGATCGCATATGTGGGACGTTCCATCATTCTCGAGTGGATGCGCGCGAGGTATTCCCCGATGATCCCGAGCGCGAACATCTGGGCCCCGGAAAAGATCGCGATGAGGCTCGCCAGAAACGGGAATCCCGGAACGCTGCCCCCGTGGACGAAGTAGACGATGACAACATAAGCGAGCACCGCGAGTCCGAGCAATGTAAACGAGAACCCCAGAAGGCTGGCGAGCCGGAGCGGGAGGGTCGAAAACCCGGTCGCTACGGTCAAAGCGTGCGTCACCAGCGACCGGAAAGTGTAGTTGGAGCTCCCGATCTCCCTCGGCCGGTGCTCGACCCGGACCGTCGAGAACCGGCGTGTTCCCCAGGTCAACAGCACGTCGATTGAAACGAAGGGGCTCTGATACTGCTCGAATGCGCTTCGAAGCGAGGTTCGAAACGCGCGAAATGCGGAGACGTGGCGAGCGGTCTCGGCTCCCATCGCCTTTTGCAGGGCCAGCTTCGTTATCCAGGAAGAAGCGTTGCGAAGGTTCGAGTGAGGCATTTTCTGAGGGGTCCCGTAGACGGCGTCGAAGCCCCGGGCGAGCTCGTCGAGGAGTTTGGGGATTTCCTCCGGAGGATGCTGCAAGTCGTCGTCGATCGTCACGATCGTAGATCCGCGGGCTGCCCGGATGCCGGCTAGGACCGCGTTGTGCTGACCATAGTTGCGCATCATGTTGAGGCCGCGCACGGTCGGGTGTTCGCCGCAGAGTCGGCGGACGATTTCCCACGAACGGTCGGCGCTCCCGTCGTTGACGAGAACGATCTCGTGTCTTCGGCCGGACAGCGCGTGGCCGGTCCGGACGACGAGGGCGGGAAGGGACCCCTCGCTGTTGAACACGGGAACGACGACGGATATCTCGACGTCTAGATTCGGATTTTCGATTCGCAATTCTACAACGCGAGGGCTTGCCGGAGGCGCCGCTCGGGGTTCGGGTGCCCCGGCGGCAGTCGAGTGGGCGCCGCCCGCCGCCGAACGTTCCGAACCCGAAAATGCGGGGCGCGGGGAAGGGGTGCGGAGATCGGGGGTCGGATGGTGGAACGTGAATCTATACTGAGCTCCCTTGAGCGAATCCCGATACGCTGCCGCGGGCGTCGACATCGACAAGAAAGCCGCCGCGCTGGCGCTCGCTCGGGACGCGATCCGGTCGACGTTCACTCCGGGCGTCCTCGGCGACGTCGGTGGATTCGGCGGGTTGTTCCGCCCCGACTTCTCCTCGCTTCGCGAGCCCGTGCTCGTCGCCTCTGCCGACGGCGTCGGCACGAAGCTGAAGGTCGCGATCGAGACCGGCCGCCACGACAGCTGCGGCGCGGACCTCGTGAACCACTGCGTCAACGACATCCTCGTCCAGGGGGCGCGCCCCCTCTTCTTCCTGGACTACCTGGCCACAGGCAAAATTTCGGCGGACGTTCTTTCGGAGGTGATCTCGGGTGTCGCGCGGGGATGCCGCGAAAACTCGACCGCGCTTCTGGGAGGGGAAACGGCAGAGATGCCGGGGTTCTACGCCGATGGCGAGTACGACCTCGCGGGGACGATCGTCGGCGTCGTCGAGCGCGACAAAATCCTCGACGGTTCGCGCGTCGTCCCCGGAGACATCGCGCTGGGACTTCCCTCCGCCGGACTCCACACGAACGGATATTCGCTCGCGCGGAAGGTGTTCTTCGAACAACTGGGCCGGCGCCCCGGCGACCCGCTCGGGGCACGGAACGGCATTTCGATCGCCGACGCGCTGCTCGCCCCGCATCTCTCGTATCGCAAGGCGATGGAGCCGCTTCTGGCTCACGATCTGGTTCACGCGATGGCCCACATCACGGGCGGCGGCTTCTACGACAACATTCCGCGCGTTCTGCCCGACGGCGTCGACGTCCTGATCCGCTCCGGCGCGTGGCCGGTGCCGGAGGTCTTCGAGGTGATCGAGCGCGAAGGCAGGGTCTCCTTCGAAGAGATGCACCGCGTCTTCAACATGGGAATCGGCATGGTCGTGTTCGTCGCTCCCGCGGACCTGCCGCGCGTGGTGTCCGCCTGGAAAAACGCCGGCGTCTCCTGGTTTGCGATCGGGAACGTCAAGGGGAAGGGCAGCAAGCGCGTGGTGGTCGAGCCCGCTCCGGTCTGACGAGCCGTTGAGGTGGAGCATGTCCGCGCGGCAGCGCCGGAACATTTTCGGCTGGTGATCGACGCGGGATTGTTCGGGCCCCCGATGAACTATTCGGCGATCGCTGTGAACCTGAAAGCGGCGCTCGCCCGTGATTACTCGGAGGCGACGGTTTCGGTTTTTCCTGGACGCGCGGAGGCGGTGGGAGTCGTCGAGTTCGTGCGACGGCCGGTTGTCTCGACGCGATGAGCGCCGCGCGCCTGGCCGTCCTGCTCTCCGGGAGGGGATCGAACTTCGAGGCGATCGCGGACGCCGTAAAAGCAGGAGTCATCCCCGATGCGTCGATCGTCGCTGTGATCTCGGATAATCCCGAGGCGGGCGGTCTCGAAGCCGCGCGGCGGCGCGAGCTGCCGGCCGTCGCCATCGACCGTTCCAGTTTTCCGAGTCGCCGTGAGCACGAGGCGGAGATTGCCCGTGCGCTCGAATCCGCTCGGCCGGACCTGATCTGCCTGGCCGGCTATATGCGGATCTTGTCGCCCGCGCTAGTCGGCCGATACCGCGGCCGTATCCTGAACATCCACCCCTCCCTCCTGCCTCGTTTTCCGGGACGACACCCCCAAAAACAGGCTCTGGATGCGGGCGAGACGGAGTCGGGCTGCACGGTGCATCTCGTCGACGAGGGGACGGATACGGGCCCGCGGGTGCTCTCGGCCCGGGTTCCCGTCATTCCAGGGGACACCGTCGAGAGCCTCTCGGCCCGGATCCTGGAGCAGGAACACCGGCTGTATCCCGAGGCCATCGCGCGAGTGCTCGAGCGACTCCGCGGGGGCCCGAACGGTGCACACCTCCCTGTGCACCTTTAGCGGCCTAAGCTATTCTTTTACAAGGACTTATTATTTTTTTCCAAAACGCTTGACACCGATGGCCCTCCGACCTATATTGCGCATCCCGCAAGGGTTCCAAGATCTTTCAGGTATCCCTCACTGCGTTAGCCGTCTCTCCGAGACAGCCGGCTGACGAAAAGCAGTTGACGGAGCATAAAAAATCGAAGAAACTGAAATTTCCGTCTTCGGACGGCGGTTTCGGTTCAGCTACGCCGGAAGTACGGCGTCTCCCGAGTGTTGCGATGCGGCACCCGAGGATTCGGTTCCTTGAAAACTGAGTAGAGCGTGCCAGACGTCAATTATTTTTGCTGCTTTTCGAAAAAAGCAGCACCTGTCGCAAGACAGGAACTTCCTGAATCAAAAACAGGATTTCACTCGAATTTGATGGTGGCGGTCACCTTCGGGAACCGACGCTGTGAAAACACTTTAAGTGGAGAGTTTGATCCTGGCTCAGAATGAACGCTGGCGGCGTGCTTAACACATGCAAGTCGAACGAGGCTGAGGGGGCAACTCCTCAGTTTAGTGGCGGACGGGTGAGTAACACGTGGGTAACCTGCCCGGAAGTGGGGAATACCTCGGGGAAACTCGAGCTAATACCGCATAACATCTTTAGGACGATGGTCCTGACGATCAAAGCGG
>JBBROA010000066.1:0-24304 GCA_038229875.1 Thermoanaerobaculia bacterium
ACCCCTCACCCCTCACCCCTTACCCCTCACCCGTCACACCGCCGCCTGACGCCCGTTCCCGGCTGCTAGACTCGGACCGATGGACTGGATCACCTGCCCGACGTGCGGATTTACGCAGATCCCGACCGAAAAGTGCCTTCGCTGCTCGCGCCCCCTCGAGCGGCCGGAGCCACCCGTCGGCCGGGACGCCGTGCCGGCGGACGCGGCGGGGGTTGCGTCCACGGAGGCGGCGTCGAGCCCGAACGCGGCTCGCGCACCGGCACCGGCGGAACCGCCGGCTCCCGTCCCTTCCATCGACGCGTCCGATCCGGACCGCGGCTTCCCAAAACGCGCCGCGATCGCGGCCACCGCGACAGTGGCGGCCATCCTGGCGTTTCTGGCGCTGCGCTCCCGACCGCCCGCTCCCGCGCCTCAGCTCTCCTCGACCCCCGCCCCAGCGGCCGCGCCGGCGCGGCTCGATCTCTCCGGCCGGTGGGAGACCGAGTATTCGAAGACGCTTCCGGGCCCGGCACGGCCCGCTTTGAAACAGGTCTTCCTGGAGACGGACGCGGACGGAGCGATCCTCGCCACCGGAGTCCTCCTGACGGACCCGGGCCGGGGCGGCGCCGGGGCCGGGTACCGGCTGGTGTCCGACGGCCCCCAGCGGCTCGGGCAGATCTCGTCTCTCCTCACGGCGTCGCCCGCGGGCGCGAATCTCCCACTCGACTTCATTCCCTTCCCCGCCTGGATGCCGAAGCGGGAGCGCGTGTGGCGCGCTCTCGAGGGGCAGAGCCGGAAAGTGCTCGACGTCCGCTATCTGCTCCTCGAATCGATCGAAGACGACTACCTAGTCCAAGCGGGCGTCAACCAGAGCGGTTTCCTGTCCTATGTCTTCTTTTCGAAGGCGTACGCGAAGAACCGCGGCGTGGACGCGCTGTCGGACATCATCCACCCGGATCCGGGAAGCTCGCTGCGGGGCTTCCGGAACCTGGTCTGGGATCTCTCCGGGGCCGCGGATTTCTTGAAGCTCGAGGTCTACGGCACGCTCTCAGGACCCGAAGGCGGCGCCGGTGAGCGGATCACACTCAAGAGGAAATAGAGAGCCGAGCGACCACCGGGAGCGAGACTCCATGCGGGCCACTCGGCCACTCGCGCCGCCCCCGGACGCGACTCTCATCGAGGAACGCTCAACCCTCTTCAGACACTGATCATGTAGCCGCCGCTCTTCGCGTCTTTCTTCATCGCGAGGATTTTCAGCCGCTCGGCGTCCTCGAGGAGCTCCGAAAACGACTTGTAGCCGTAATAAGACTCGTTGAAGTAGGGCTGCTTGCGCTGCATCGTCTGCTTGATCATCGAGCCCCAGATGACATCGTAGTTCTCACGCTGGAGCGCCTGCATGGAGTCGAGCATCAGCCGGAAGACCTCCCGCTTCTTCTCGGGAAGGTTCTCGATGGAGGGTAGCTCCCGCGTCTCGCGGACGAGGTCCTCGTAGAAAATGAACTCATCGCAGTTGCTGATCAGGAGCTCCGAGGTCGAGTTCTTGACCCCGACGCCGATGACGCTCTTATCGTTCTCCTTCAGCTTCGAGACCAGCGGCGAAAAGTCGGAATCGCCCGAACAGATCACGAAGGTCGTGATGTGCCCCTTCGAGGTGGCGAGATCCATCGCGTCGACCACCATGCGGATGTCGGCGGAATTCTTTCCGCTGTAGCCCCGCTGGGGGATGTCGATCAGCTCGATCGCGGCCTCGTGGAACTCGCGCTTGTAGTCGGAGTAGCGGGTCCAGTCGGCGTACGCCTTCTTGTAAACGATCCGCCCCTTCTCGATCAGGCGCTGGAGGACGAGGTGGATATCGAACTTCTTGTACTTCGCGTCCCGCGCGCCGAGCGCGATGTTCTCGAAGTCGATGAAGAGCGAGATGCGCTGCTCGACAGAGGCCCGGGCGGGGGGCGGAGGCGCGAGGCTCAAAGGGGACATCGTCTGCGCGGCCACGGGTCCAAGCGCCTGCGACGGCGCCGCGGGCGCGGGGGCGGGCATGGGCGCAAAGGACGAGGCCGCGAGCACCGGGACGGACGCGGGAAGCGGCTGGTCGCCGTTTCTCGCCTCTTCGGGCGCTCCGGCGGGGCGCGCCTTGTGGCGGCGCGCTCCGCCGCGGCGGCGGCGGGCTTTCTTTTCGCCCCCCTCTTCCGCCGCGGGAAACGGGATGGTGTCGTCGTTCATGGTTTTCCTTCCGGTGCGTAATCGAACGAGGAGGTCGTCAGGAGAAAAGAGGCGAGAACGCGGGCGACCGGGCGGCCCCCCGCATCCACGATCTCGACGTCCCCGATGTTGATGCGGCGGCCCTTCTTGACGATGCGGGCGCGCGCCCAGACGTCTCCTCGTGCGCGACGGAGAAAGTGGATGGTCAGGTCCGCGGTTGCGAACCCCATCTTTCCGTCGAAGTTGGTCGAGAGTGCGAAAGCGACGGCCGTATCGGCCAGGGTCGCCAGGATTCCGCCGTGGACCGTACCCGATCCGTTGCTGACCTCTTCGCGGTAGGGCAGTTTCAGGACGGCGTAGTCGAGCGAGATCTCTTCCAAGACCGGATGGAGGGAGCCGATCGCCGGGGAAGCGGCGAGCCTCCCTCGGAGACGGGCTAAGAGATCCGGCGCCAGGGCAGGGCCCGGCTGAGGGGTCGTCATCGTCGCACTCATAAACGATTCATTTTACAGGACGTCGCCCGCAGGAGGGAGCCGGCGATCAGACCTCGGAGCTCTCCTCGCGGTCGTAATACGGAAGCTCCTCGGCTCGCTTGACGGAGTTGTCCACGTGCCGAGGAACCTCGACGATCGTCCGCGTCACGTTCGGGTCGCAGATCTCGTTCTCGCATTCGTACGTGTACACATTTTTCTCCGGGAGTTTCGTAAACCGCATCACGGTCTGGTAGGTGTCGCAGTTCCCGCACTTGACGGACATCATGAAGATGTCGATCACATGCCGGCCGGGCTCTTCGACGGCGTCTTCCACGGAAGCGATAATACGCGAAGGAACGCGCATGCCGGCGCGATCCATTCCGGCCGCCGCTCCCCTCGCGGCGGGAAATGCTCCGAGAATGCGCCTCGACGAAGGAGAATGGCGAAAATGAAAAGGCGATTCCGCAGGTTCGGGCCCGCTCTCTTCGCCCTCGCGGCAGCTACGGCCCTGCCGGCCCTCCCTGCCCGCGCGGCCGAGTTCGAGAAGTCGGTCGCGGTTCCGAAGGTCGGCCGGACGGGCCTCGGCTGGACCTCCGGAGGCTGCTCGGTCCGCGGTGTGTCGCTGGGCAACTCCCCGAACGCCGACGACATCCGGAGAGCCAGGCACGAGGATCCGAGCGACACTTCGTGGCTGTGGTGGGACTTTCACGTCGAGAATCGGGGGTCGGGCAAATGCCGGATCTCGCTCACCGTCGACGTCTACGATCGATCCGGACGGGTGGTGAAGTCGGAGGTTGAGACCGATACGGTGGACAACCATGAGCACAAGCTGGACGACAACATCCGGATCTCGACCCGCATGCGGACGCGCGATATCGTCGACTCACCGCGCGCGAGCATCCGCGGAGAGATCCGGCCGCGGTGAACGGAACCGGCTCCGCTCCTCTCCCCTCGTATCGGATACGCGCCGCGGCGATTCTCGACGTCACGGGCCCCGACCGGATCTCGTTTCTCCAGGGACAGCTCACCCAGGACGTGCGGCTCGTCGAGCTCGGGCAGGTCCTCCCCGCGGCTGGATTGACGCCGAAGGGGAAGCTTCTTTTCATGGCGCGCCTGATCGGAATGCCAGATCGGCTGCGGCTTCTGCTGCCGGCGGCGTCCGGCGCGCCGGTGCTCGCGCATCTCAAAAAATACGCCGTGTTCCAGAAGGTCGGGATCGAGGATCGCTCCGCGGACCTTTCGCGCGTCGGGATCGTGGGTCCGCCGCTCCCCTCCTCCGCCGCCGGCACCGACTCGATCTCTCTGCCTGGAGACGCGGAGTTCGTCAGCGAGCTGCTCGTTCCCGCCGCAGGGATCGAAGCGGCCAGGGCGCGGCTGGCGTCCGCGGGCCTTGTCGCGCTCGATGACGCGTCGGCGGAGGTCCTGCGCGTCGAGGCCGGGCGGCCGCGGTTCGGGCAGGACGCCGACGAGTCCCATCTGCCCGACGAGGTAGGCCTTTCGGAGGCGATCTCGACCACAAAGGGGTGCTACGTCGGGCAGGAGATCGTCGCCCGGCTGAGGACGTACGGACGCGTCAACCGCAGGCTCGTCGGTTTTCACTTTCCGGACGGAGCGATCCCGGCCGGGACGATCCTGACGCGGCCCGGCGAGGAGCCCGGAAAGATCGAGATCGGCCGGGTGACGACTTGCGTCGAGTCCCCGCGGAGAGGTGCGATCGGACTCGGGTGGGCCTTTCGCGACATCGCGCCAGGAGACCGCCTCGCATCGGTGGAAGCGCCGGAACGCGCCGCGATTCCCTCGGCTCTTCCCTTCCCGTGAGCGGGGCTCCCGCGCCGGAGCGGCCGCCGTCGCCGCGGGAGGGTCGGCCCGAAGAGACGTGGCGGGTGCACGCGGCGCTCCTGGGCGCTCAGGCGGCGTTCGCGCTCTTCCCGATCTTCGGCAAGCTCGTGCTGCCCGCGATTCCCGCTCTCGTGCTCGCGGCGATCCGCGTCGCATCAGGGGCGCTCGTCCTCGAAGGGGTCCGGCGCCTCTCCCGCGCGCGTGAGCTGGAGCGCAGGCATCGCCCCGCCGTCCTGCTCTACGCCCTGCTCGGCGTCTCGTTCAACCAGGTCCTGTTCATCCTCGGGCTCTCGATGACCTCGGCCATCCACACGACGATCCTGACGGCGACGATTCCCGTTTTCACCCTCGCGGCGGCGGTAATGCTCGGACGGGAGAAACTGGCGGCCCGCGGTCTGGCGGCGGTCTGCCTCGCGACGGCCGGTGTCCTGGTGCTCCTGGATATCGGTCATCTCCGCCAGGCCGGAGGAACGCTTCGCGGCGATCTCCTGATCCTCGCGAACTCCCTGTCGTACTCGTGCTACCTGGTTCTTTCCCGCCCGATCCTCGCGATCTATCCGGTGAGCACGATCGTTTCCCGGATCTTCGTCTATGGTGCCTTCCCGATCCTCCTCGTGGCGTCGCCCGGCCTGCTCCGCTTCAAGCCTTCGGCCGTTCCAGCTTACGCGTGGGGCGGCGTCGCGGCGATCGTCCTCGTCTGCACCGTGCTTCCCTATCTGTGGAACTCCTGGTCTCTTGCGCGAACGGAAGCGTCGAGGGTGGCGTTCTACGTCTTTCTCCAGCCCCTGATCGCATCGGTCCTCGCGGTCCTCGTCCTTCGCGAGACGTTCGCTGTGCGAACGGCGGTCGCGGCTGCGCTGATCTTCGCCGGCCTCGGGATCTCGGCCGTCGGGCGCGGCCGGCAACCGGGGACGGCTCCATGAAGACCGCGGTCGTGATCCCGGTGTTCAACGAAAGGGAATCGCTCCCGCTGGTCGTGGCGGACATTCCCCGGCCGCCGGTCGGTGAAATCGTCGTCGTCGACAACGGCTCCACCGATGACACTTCCCTCGTGGCGAGCGGCCTTCCGGTCCGGCTCGTCCGGGAGCCGCGCCGCGGTTACGGGAGCGCGTGCCTCGCGGGAGTGGCGGCGCTCCAGGCCGATCCGCCGGACGTCCTGGTGTTCCTGGACGGCGACTACTCGGATCACCCCGAGGAGTTGCCTCTCCTGCTGTCCGAGATCGAAGCGGGCGCCGACCTCGTGATCGGCTCGCGCGCGCTCGGCCGCCGCGAGGCGGGCGCCCTTCTCCCCCAGGCCCGGTTCGGAAACCTGCTCGCCTGCTTCCTCATCCGGCTGCTCTACGGCCACCGCTACACAGACCTCGGCCCGTTCCGCGCGATCCGATGGGACGCCTACCGCCGGATCGGGATGGAAGACACGAACTTTGGCTGGACGTGCGAGATGCAGGTCAAGGCCGTCCGGCTGGGACTCTCCATCGCGGAGGTGCCGGTCTCTTACCGGCGGAGAGTGGGCGTGTCGAAAATCACGGGCACCGTTTCGGGAACGCTCCGCGCGGGCTACAAGATTCTGTGGACGATCGCGAGGTATGGGTTCGGGAAACGGGAATTGGCAATCGGCAATCGAAAGCCCCGGAGCTGATTCGGGTTGCCTCGGACGTTCCCGTCGATTCCCCGGTTCCCCATTGACGATTCGCGCCCGTTCAGATCTTGCAGCTCGCGAGCCCTCTCTTCTCCAGATACTGCTGGTGGTAGTCCTCGGCTCGCCAGAACTGTGAGGCGGGCGTGATCTCCGTTACGACCGGACGGCGGTACAGGCCCGATTTCTCGAGCTTTTCTTTCGAAGCGCGCGCCGCCTTTTCCTGCCCGGCGTCGTGGAAGAACACGGCGGACCGGTACTGCTCGCCCACGTCCGGCCCCTGCCGGTTCAACGTCGTCGGGTCGTGGTTCTCCCAGAAGACGTCCAGCAGCTGGTCATACGAGACCCGGGCCGGGTCGAACTCGACGTCCACCACCTCGGCGTGCCCCGTGCGGCCGCCGCAGACATCGCGATACGTCGGATCCTGGAGACTCCCGCCGGAGTATCCGACGGCCGTCGAGAGGACTCCGGGCATCTGGCGGAAAGCGGCCTCGACTCCCCAGAAGCATCCCGCGCCAAACGTCGCTTTGTTCATGATTCCCCCACTGCATCTACGCCTGAAACCTCCGCGCGGTTTCCCGCCCGTCAGGACTCCTCTCGAAATCGGGCCAGGGGCGCCACGATCTCATCGGGCGCGCGGCGAGGCCTCCCGTCGGGGTCGGCGAACACGTGCCGCGTTCTGCCGTCCGCGAGCCGCACGCCGTCCGGCCCGAGGATCTCGTACGCGAACGCGAGCCCCCGACCCGAGAGCTCGGGCATGCGCGTCTGGATCCGGATCTCGTCGTCGTAACGCACCGAGCGCCGGTAGGTGCACTCGACCCCCGTGACGAGGATGAGCAGCCCCGCCTCCTCGATTTTCCGGTACGGAAGCCCCGCCGCCCGGCAGAACTCGGTGCGGCCGATCTCGAACCAGACGATGTAGTGGGCGTGGTACACGATTCCCATCCGGTCGGTCTCGGCATACCGGACCCGGATGCCGGTTTCGACGACGCGGAGAGCGGGCGCGCCGGTCAAAACTTGCCGACCAGGCGCCGCAGGACGGGATCCGGAACGAGGCCGCGCACGTCGGCGCCGAGCCGGGCCACTTCCTTGACGAGACGGCTCGAGACGTACGAATACTCCTCCTTCGCCATCAGGAACACGGTCTCGACCCCGGGAGCGAGCCGCCGGTTCATCAAGGCCATCTGGAGCTCGTACTCGTAGTCGGAAACCGCGCGCAGTCCCCGGACGATCAGAGTCGCTCCCTTCTCGCGCGCGAAATCGACGAGCAGCCCCTGGAAGGAGAGGACGGGCGTCGACGGATCGTCGCCGACGATCTCGCGGATCATCTCGAGGCGCTCGGCGATCGAGAAGAGCGGAGTCTTGACGTCGTTTTCGAGGATCGCGACCACGACCCGGTCGGCGAGACGGCGGGCCCGGGACAGGATGTCGAGGTGCCCGTTCGTCAGCGGGTCGAACGAACCCGGGTAGAGGGCCACGCGCTCGGTCATCGGTTCACTTTCTCCGTCGTCGCTGCCCGAAGCCCTTCGGCGAGCAGATTATAGGCGGCGACGGTCACGAACAGGGCGACGCCCGGGAAGAGAGCGATCCACCACGCTTCGTCGATGTACGCCGGCGCAACCGCCAGGATCCCTCCCCAGGACGCCATCGGCGGGGGAAGCCCGACGCCGAGAAACGACAGCGCCGCCTCGGCGAGGATCGCCCAGCCGACGCCGAACGCCGCGGAAACCAGGAGCGGGGGCGCGGCAACGGGAAGAAGGTGCCGCAGCAAAATCCGCCGCGTCGTGGCGCCGGCCGCGCGCGCGGCCCGGGTGTAGTCGAGGTCCCGCGCTTTCAGGATCTCGGCGCGGGCGAAACGGGCGTCGCCGGGCCAGGTCGTCAATCCGATCGCCAGGATTACGGTCGCGGGCGAGGGCGGAAGAAAAGCGGCGAGCGCGAGCAGGAGAAACAGCACCGGAAAGCAGAGGACGACCTCGACGCCGCGCGAGAGGAGGAGGTCGGTCACTCCGCCGAACCAGCCGGCGGCGGCTCCGATCGCGAAACCCACCACGACCGATACGGCGGCAGCGGTCGTTCCGATGGCGAGCGAGATCGGCGTCGCGGCGACGACCCGCGCGAAGAGATCGCGGCCGAGGTCGTCGGTGCCGAACGGATGCGCGCGGGACGGCGCCAGGAGCCGCTCGTTCAGTCGGATGTCCGCGGCGCGGGCAGAGGCGAGAGGAGAAAGCGCGGCCACGACCCAGAGAAAGACGACCACCCCGAGCGCGACGCGGGCCGTGCCCGGGAGGGAGCGGCGGGGGCGCACCGGAAGAATGAAAGCCGGAATCGCGCTCATCCGATCGTTCCGTCGCGCACGCGCGGATCGACCGCGGCCCCCGCGATGTCGGCGGCGAGGGTCAGGACGAGAGTCGCGACCGCGCCGAGCAGCGAGAGGGCGAGGACGACCGGATAGTCGCGCGACAGGATCGAGTCGAAATACAGGCGCCCGAGGCCGGGCCACGCGAAGATCTTCTCGATGATGACGCTTCCCGAGAGAAGCCCGGGGAGCACCAGCCCGAGGAGAGTCACGAGGGGAAGCAGCGCATTTCGGAACGCGTGCTTCCAGAGCGCTTCGCGGCGGGACAGCCCCCGGGCCCGCGCCGCCAGGACGTAGTCGGCGTTGCGGGTCTCGGCGACACTCGCGCGGATCAGGCGCGCGTAGAACGCGAGCGATCCATAGGTCAGGCAGACGACCGGCAGAACGAGGTGCGCAACCCGATCCGCAAGTCCGCTCCCGTCGGGGGAATCCGACGCCACGCCGTAGAGCGGCAGCCACTGAAGCCGCACGGAGAAGAGCGTCTGCAGGAGAAGCGCGGCCCAGAAGGCCGGTAACGAGTAGAGAGCGAAGAGGAGCGGCCCGGAGACGCGGTCGAGAGGACCGTCCGGCCGGCCGCCGGTGACCACCCCGAGCGGGACCGCGATTGCGAGCGTCAGAAGGAGAGCCAGACCGTTCAACAGCAGCGTGTACGGCAGGGCCTCGTCGATCCTGTCGAGAACCGGCCGGCGATCGACGAACGACTCCCCGAAATCGAGGCGCGCGACCCGGCTCACCCACTTGCCGAAGCGCTCCGGGAGCGGCCGGTCGAGACCGTACACTTTCCGCATCTCATCCGCGGCTCGTTGCGACATGCGCCTCCCGGATTCGCCGCCGGCGGCGCTCATCGGACTTCCGGGCGCGAGGTGCAGCAGGAAGAACACGAGGACCACGATGCCGGCGAGCGTGGGGATCGCGAGGAGCAGGCGCCGCACGATGTATCGCGTCAATGCCCTCTCCCCGGCGTCTTTGGCGGGGGCGCGCCGCCGCCGCCATCCTCCGCCCACCAGCCGATCGGTCCCGGCCAGACGCCGAACAGTCCGAGAGGCGAGCTGACGAGCCCGCGCACCCGGTTGCGAAACCCGAACTTCTGAGAGGAGGTCGCGACGAAGACCACCGGGGCGTCGTCGCGGAAGATCCGGTGCAGCCGGTGGTACGTCGCGTTGCGCCGGTCGACGTTCGGTTCCCGGCGCGCCGCATCCATCAGCCGGTCCGCCTCCGCGTTCCGGTAAAACCCGCTGTTCAAACCCTGCGGAGGCCACTGAGTAGAGTGCCAGTAAGGGTAGGGATCCGGGTTCGGGTCCGAGGCCGACCACGCGAGAGAGGCGGCCTCGAAGTTGCCCGCGTCGACGCGCTCGGTGAACGACGCCCATTCTAGCGAGCGGAGGCGCGCGTGGATCCCTGCCCGTGAGAGCTCAGCCGCGAACGTTTCGTCTATCTGGCGCCCGGTCGTCGTTCCCGAAGAGACGAGGAGATCGAAAACGAACTCACGTCCGGCGCGGTCCCGCGTCCCGTCCCCGTTGGTGTCCCGCCATCCCGCGCCGTCGAGCAGCGCGGCGGCTGCCGCCGGATCGTACGGCAGTGGAGGGACGGAGGGGTCGTAGGCGGGCGAATCCGGCGCCCAGGGGCCCGAGATGATCCGCGCGGAGCCGCGAAAAAGGCCGCGGACGATCCCCGCGCGATCGAGGAGCATCGTGAGCGCCCTCCGCACCGCCGGATCGGAAAAGAGCGGCGACCGGTTGTTCAATGCGATGTAATTCCAGCCGAGGTCGTAGTACTCGACCATCCGGCAGCAGGAGCGAAAGGCGGGGTCCGAGACGGCGCGCTGCCGGCCCGATGTGTCGAGCCGCGTCTCGTCCACCCCGCCGCCGGTCAGTGCGCGATAGCTGACGGAGTCTTCCGGCAGGACCTTGAAGACGACCCGGTCGAAATGTCCGCGAGGGCCCCAGGCTTTCGGGTTGCGCTCCAGCACGATCTCGTCCTGGGCGCGCCACGACGCGAGCCTGTATGGTCCGTTCGCGAGCGGCGCGCGATTGTCCGGCGCACGCAGGAAGTCGATACCCGAGAAGCGCCGCTGCGGCAGGACCGGGAGAACGAACGCCATCGCCCGGTACGCGTATGGCTCGCGAAAACGGGCCGTGAACGACCGCTCCCCCGACGCTTCGACCGAGACGAGCCCGTCGAAAACAGACTTGAACACCGGCGACGGCACGTGGGGATCAACGATCGAGCGGATCGTGAAGACCGCGTCCGCCGCTGTGACGGGCAGACCGTCTTCCCAGACCGCGTCTTTCCGGATGGTGAAGGTGTATGACCGCCCGTCCGCCGACACCGCGTAACTTTCCGCGAGACCCGGCACGAGCTGCATCCGCGAATCGAAATCGAGCAGGTTGCGCGAGACGTACTGGAGCACCTCCTGCTCCGGGGCGCCGGACTGCATCACGGCGTTCAAAGTCGCCGGATCGCCGAGGAGCCGGCGCCGGAGCGTGCCTCCCTCCCGAGGCGTGCCGAGGAGCGACTCGTCGAGATAGCCGAGGAGCGACGGAGAGGCGGGAGCGCGAGAAGATTTTGCGGCACGCGCCGTTCGACCGGCGGGAGCCGCGGCGCCCGTCCGGTCCCGGCAGGCCGGAGCGAAGCAGAGCGCGGCCAGAGAGACCCGGGCCAGAGACCCGGCGAGGCGCATCTTCACGATCCTCGCATTATGAGGCGGCGCGCTTCGGTTGCAGGGTTGAGATGTTGAGATGTTGAGAGCGCGGCAGCGCGGGTTCGACGCGGAAACCGGCGAGCTACTTCTCCGAAAGCGTGAAGCTCGCGGCCGCGACGTTCCGGGACGCGTCGGTCACGCGGATCAGCAGAAATCCTCCGCGCAGCTTCGCGTCGAGAGGGATCACATAGGACTCCTGCATCGAATCGGAAAGGCCGTCCTTGGGCTCGACCCGCACCCACTCCTTCGAGTCGACGCTGTACTCGGCTTCCAGGATCGGCGACGCGGCGTCCGTCGCTTCGAATTCAAACGTCGAGCCGTTCGACCCGATCCGGCGGATCACGGGTGGCGTATTGTCGACACGAACCGGCGAGGAGTCCCTCGACCCGGTCTTCTTCTCTTCGGGATTCGCCTCCGCGTCCGACGCGATCAGCCGAAAAACGTAGTCCCCGTCGGGAAGAGAGGTCGTGTCGAAAGAGTAGAACGTCTCCTTCAGGTTCCGGCGCAGCGGCATCCAACGGGTGGACGAGAGCGGCCGAAATTCGATGTCGTACGACAGGATGTCGGAGTCGGCGTCGGTGGCGCGCCACGTCAGCGTGCGGTAACCCTTCCGGAGGAGGCGACGCGGAGCGCCTTCCGCCCGCGGCTCCTCGAGGCTCGTGAAGATGCCCTTCTCGTCCGGCGCGGTGGTCTCGAAGATGTTGGAGCCGCCGGACGCGGACCGGGCGTAGACCTCGTTCGGAGGGAGCGCGGTGAACGTGTCGACCGCGGGGGCCGCGTTGCGGTTGCGGTAAGCGGCTTCGATGCGGCGGACCGCCGGGACCCGGGCGCCGTCACTGCTCATGCGAACCTTGATCTGCATGTACCGCGCGGCGGGCGCGGGGTTCCGGTCGGCGCGCTGGCGCTCGGCGAACGGGGTCCACGGGCTCCACGTGTTGTCGGGCGCCGACGACTCACCGGAACGAAACGCGAACTCGACGCGCGTTCCCGCCGGGACGTCGCCTTCCCAGCGAAATGCGCCGAAGCGGCTGGTCCTGCCGGTGTCCTTCACCGCGGAGACCCATTCGCCCGTTCGGGCGCCGGCGGTCAGCCGGTAAACGCCCGTCGCGGAGTTCGTGCCGATCAAGTCTCCTCCGACCGCGGTCACCTGCTTTTCGTCGAAGGTGCGCTCCAGCGCCGACCTGCCGATCGCGACCCGGTACAGCTTCCCGTTCGGGCCGGTCGAAGCGAGCACCGACGCCGGGTCGGTGTCCGGCGACAGCCCGAACACGAGCTCGGAGGAGCTGCTCCACACGGGCCGGGCGGGCTCCCCTTCTTCGAACAGCAGGACCTCGGACGAATACCCCGACTTGGACGACGCCGAGGTCGGCGGCGCCAGGCGCGGTGTCGAGACCGAGACGGTGACTTCCGCCTTTTCCTTCCCGTCGTCATCGCGCGCGCTCGCCGTTTTGGACGCCGGCGTGGCTGGAGTCGCGGACGGCGCCGAAATCGGCTCAGAGCTCGACGAGGAGGCGTCGGACGATCCGGCCGCGACCCACACGCGACCGTCGCCGCTCGACGCGATCGCCGTCACCTCCGACTTGGACGAGTCGTACATCGTCGAGACCGCGCCGGAGGAATCGATGCGGAGGACGAGCCCGGACCCCGACGTGCCGGCCCACACGCGGTGGCGCGAGTCCGCGTAGAGAGTCCGGACGTGCGCGTCGGGGGTCGTGTGGATGCGCTCGCCCTTCAAAGACGCCGAGACGCGGTGGATCTCCCCGGGAAGCCCGGTGCCGACGTAGAGCCGGCCTTCCGAAAAGGCGAGAGCCCAGACGTACCGCGCGCCGGAGGCGTAATAGAGGACGGGCTTGCCATCCTCGATACGGTAGACGTTTCCTCCCGGCGAACCGCCGGCGTAGATCGCGCCGTCCGGCCCGACGGCCAGCGCTGTCACTTCCTTTTCGGTCAGCGTCGCCAGAGTGTCGACCTTCCCGGCGCCCGAGACGCGGAGGATCCGGCCGTTGTCGCCGGTCCCGACGAATGACGTTCCGTCGCGGCCGGAAACCACCGCAAAGAGCGAGGCCTCGGAGATCCCTTCCACGCGCTGTGTCGAGCGGGAAAGGACCAGGGAGCCGTCGATCGTGACCGCGATCCCTCGCGCTTCTCCGAGCGAGAAATCCGAGCTCGAGTCCGACACCCAGATCCGAGTCGCGGCTCCGAACGCGGTCGAGGCCCCCGCTGCGAGCGCGCACACCACCATCGCGCCGAATCGTAATCGCAGCCTCATGCGGACCTCACCAGATCGCGGGGACCACTTCGACGTGCAGGCGGACCGACCCGGTGACCGGCACCGGCTGTTCGAGCGTCTCGGACTGGAGACGCACAAATCCGAGGTCCGGAGCCGAGGCCTCTCCCGGACCGCGATCGCGCAGGATCGCCGTGACGGTGGGCGGCAGCGACGGCAGCGGCTCCCCCCCCACGATCGCACCGGGAGCGCGCCGGTAGGAGAGCAGGTTCAGGCTGTTCGCGGGACGGATGCGCCCCAGGAAATCGAGCGCCTGGTCGAGCGACTGCGGATCGGGAGGCACGGCGGCGAGATCGTAGGCGGTCGCGGACGTCCCGTCGCCCACGAACACGTTCAGCGTGCCGGGCGGCGTGTCGGCCGGGACCTTCAGCGTCATCACGACGCGCCGGCTGCTTCCCCGAAAGTCGACGAGGTCGACCCACACGGGCACCTCTTCTCCCGGCCGGACCCGCTCCTTCCGAGCCTCGACGTGAACGACCCGCGCGCTCTGCAGGCGGTCGGAGTGGGAGATCTCGACGTCCATCCCGAGGATCGTCAGGTCGCGAAATTCGTTCGCCATGAGGTAATTCGTCAGGACCGCGAGCGAGCTCACGGCCTCCTCTCGCGCCGACAGCCCCGAAAACACCGAGTCCCACCGGATGGTCCGGCCGGGCGTCCGGATCGTCGATTTCCACACCAGGGTCCGCTCGCCCGTGCGTTTCTCGAGAGTCGTGACCACGTTGTCGATCGCGAGCGCGGAGAGGATCGGCGTCAGCATCGAGTTGTGGACCGCTTCGAACCGGTACGTCTGCGGCGCGATGCCCGCGTCAGACGAGATGCGCAGCGTGATCGGCACCATCGGCGCGCGGGTGCCGAACGTCCCCAGAATGCCGGTCGAGCGGTCCTGGGTGATCGACCCGATCACCGGTCCGGTCGCCGCGAACTTGAACGACCGGTAGAGAGAGGGGAAGACGGTCAGCACTTCCGCCTGCGTCATCGGCATCGAGACCGGTCCCATCGAGAGAAAGGGATGGCCGAACGCGAGGACCGAATTTCCCTCGACCCACGTGACCGTGCCTGTCGCGGCGAGATCCATGTCGCCCGAGAGAAGCTGCGCGGCGACCGCCGATCCGGGCAGGAGCCCTGCGGCGGGAGCCGTTCCCGGGACCGGTCTGGCAGCCGGGCGCGCCGAAGCGCCCGACGGCGCGGCCATCCAGCCCGCCGCTTCGGCGACGCGATCGAAGAGCTTGCCGCCGACACCCCCGCCGGAGAACGACACGGGGATCGGCAGCGCCGCCATCCCCTCGGCAGGCCGGGCGCGGAGCGGCTGGACGAGCGACTCCATCTGTTCGCGAAAACGCCCGGAAGAAAAAGCCTGCATGAACGCGGCGGTGGTGATCGATCCCCCTCCGGCCGCGGGAGCTCCGCCGGCGGCGGAGGCCTGCGCGCCGGGAGCGGACCCTCCGATGGGCACGGGGGGGCCGGCGGGAGCGTGGCGGATGTCGAGCATGCTCTGGATCGGAGTGATGCCGCAGATCGCGTCCTTTGAAAAGGGCCAGCCGTAAGCGAGCGCGCCGACCAGGCGTCCTTCGACGTAGATCGGGCTGCCGCTCATCCCGGCGATGATGCCGGAACTCTCGAGCCCGGCGCCCGACACACGCGCGAGGATCAGGTCCTGCCGCGGCGCATACCGCTTCATCACGCCGAGAATCTGCACCTCGAACCGCTGGACGCCCTTGCCGTCGCCGAGATCGGAGACGCCGTAGCCCTTCATCCCCGCGACGATTTTGTCGACTCCGAGCGTCTCGATCGGGGACGCGGGGATCGCCGCCGTCAGGGTCGCCGGACCAGGGTCGGCGAGGAGCGACGACGCGAGAAGCGCGGCGAGAGCGGCCACCCCGGCGACCGCGCGCGCGGACGCGGAGAGACCGTCGGCGCGTCGCGCGGGCTTGTTCATTGTCGTCACAACCGCCTTTCTTCCGCGGCGCATTCCCTTTGACCGCTCTCAGTGCGTATGTTACGTTCGGAAACGATGATCGCGGAGCTCGCACAGCCAGTCCGCACCGACACTCTGCCGGCGAGCGGCGACTCCCTCCTGGTCTTCTTCCGCGAAACCGGCCCCACCGCGAAGGTGGTTCTCGGAATTCTGCTCCTTTTTTCGCTCATCTCGTGGGTGATCATCTTCACGAAGTTCCTGCGGCTCCGCCGCGTGAGCGGACAATCGGACAAGTTCGTGGCATTTTTCCGGAAATCCAAGCGGTTTTCCGAGGTCAACACCATTTCGGCCGAGCTCACGGATTCGCCTCTGACGACGCTTTTCAAGGCGGGATACGCGGAGCTCGACGCCCAGGTGAAGGCCAACCGGCCGGACGACCCGGCGGTGACCGCGGCTGTCTCCCCGGGCGGAAAGCTCCTGATCAAGAACATCGCCGGTGTCGAGCGGGCGCTGGAGCGGGCGATCGGAGTCGAGGTTTCGCGCCTGACGCGGTACATGCCGTTCCTCGCGACGACCGCTTCCGCGTGTCCGTTCATCGGGCTCTTCGGCACCGTCTGGGGAATCATGCAGTCGTTCCGCGCCATCGGCCAGACGGGATCCACGTCGATTGCGGCCGTCGCGCCCGGGATTTCCGAGGCGCTCGTCAACACGGCGGCGGGCCTCGCCGCAGCAATCCCCGCCCTCATCGCCTACAACTACTTCATGGGCAAGGTCCGGCAGCAGCGCGCCGGCATGGAGGACTTCGCGCTCGAGTTCATCAACCTCGCCGAGAGAAATTTCACTTAGCTTAGAAAGTCGAGAGTTCAGACTTGAGGCTTCGACCCCCCGGCATAGCCGGTCCGGTTGCCAGGATCTGAATGATCGCTCTTTACCTTCGACCGGACACGCAACGCTGAACCGTTAACCCCCAACGCCTAACACCAACACCTAACACCTGACACTCAACTAGCAACTTCCCAATGTCTTTCCACCGGACCACCGACGACCCCTACGACCACCTGGCGGACATCAACGTCACGCCGCTGGTGGACGTGATGCTCGTGCTGCTGATCATCTTCATGGTCACGGCGCCGATGCTTCACCAGGGTGTCGCGGTGGCGCTGCCGAAGACCGCGACGACCAATCTGCCATCGGGCGTCCAGGACCCGATCATCCTGTCGATCACCCGCGACGGTCTCTACTACATCAACGAAACGCCCGTGGCCCGTGGCTTGCTTAAAGACCGGTTAGGTGCGTTCTTGAAGTCGAGAAAAGACAGGACCGTTTTTCTCAAGGCCGACCGGGCGCTCTCCTACGGAACGGTGGTCGAGACCCTCGACGTTTTAAATCGCATGGGGATCGAAAATCTCGGAATGATTACCGAGACGCCGGTCACCCGAAAAACGTACAAGTAGGGATGGATGCCGTCGGCCAGATCATCGCGGACCGCCAGCACGAAGAATTTCCGTGGGCGACGGGCGGCTCCCTCGCGATACTTCTCCACGCCGGGGTCGGCCTGGCGCTCCTCGCCTCCTCGCTTTCCTCTCCCAAGCGTTTCGTCCCCGGCCGCACTCTCGCGGTTCGCCTGCAGTCCGCCGGATCGCTTCGCGGTCATGCCGTCGACCTCGCGCAGGCCCCCGCTGCCGCCGAGCCCGAGAAGCCGAAGATCCTGAAACCGCCCGACGAAGTCCCTCCTCCCCCATCTGAAAAAGCGAAGCTTCTTCCGGCGCGCGAAGACCCGAAGAAAAATCCTCCGCTTCCTGCGTTCACCGATCCGAAAGGCAAGTCGAAGGTGCCCGCGTCCGGGCACCCCGCCACCGGCGCGCCCGCGCCTTCGAACGAGTCCGCGGGGACCGGCTCCGGAAGCGGCAACGGAGCCGGAGCGGGAGTGGGCGGGCTGACGTTCGACCAGCCGGGCTTCAACTACCCGTACTACTACGAACGCGTGAAGATCGCGATCGAGACGAACTGGTTCAAGCTCGCCACCTCGATCCCCACGTCGCCGGTCGTCCACTTCACGATCCAGCGGGACGGAACCATCTCGGATGCGGAAGTCGTCACGTCGAGCGGGCTGCCGTTCGTCGATCGCGCGGCCCTGCGCGCCGTGCTCGCCTCCTCGCCTCTGCCGCCGCTTCCTTCCGAGTTCCAGTCGAACCGCGTCGGGTTGTCGGTGCTTTTCGAATGAGGCGCGCCTCCCCGCTACGCCGGTGGATTCTGTCCGTGCTCGTGGCGGGAATCGCCTCGGCGGCGGTCGCCCAGCCGACCCCGACGGCTCCGAAAACCGAGGGCGGCGTCATCGTGATCACCGCCCCGAGCGGCCGCAAGATGTCCCTGGCGGTCCCGCCGCTCCTCGCCCCGGGCGTCGCGGCGCTCCAGTCGCGGGTGTCCGAGCCGTTCACCGCGACGTTGCGCTCCGACCTCGAGTACTCGAACGCCTTCGTCGTGACCGACGCGCGGACCGACCCGTCCGGCACGCGCGACGTCGCGACGAGCGAAGCGGCCGGGCGATGGCTCGCGACGGGCGCGGAAGTCCTCGTCGACACGCGCGGCGAAGTGGCCGGGGACCGCGTCTCGGTCGAGGCGCGCGTGTGGGACCTGAAGTCGCGAAAGCTCATCTTCGGACGGCGCTACTCGGGCGGGGCGACGTACGTCGAGCGCATCGCGCACACGGTCGCGAACGACCTCATCAAAGAATTCACGGGCAAAGCCGGCACTTTCCTTTCGACGATCCTGTTCGTGTCGGACCGGGACGGTGCAAGGAACAAGGAGATCTACGCGATGGACTTCGACGGCCGCAATCCGCGCCGTCTGACGAACCACCATTCGCTCATCCTGAACCCCGATTTTCACGGCGGAAAAGTCGTCTTCACGAGCTATGTCCACCGCTACCCGCAGATCTGGACGATGAGCCCGGACGGAAGCGGCCAGCACGAGCTGTCGACCGGCCTCGAGCTGAACGCCTCGCCGGCGCTTTCACCGGACGGTTCCCTGATCGCGTTCTCCGGCTCGTCGAAGGGCAACCCCGACATCTACGTGATGAACTCCTCCGGAGGCGGCGTGCGGCGCCTGACCAGCACGCGCGCCCTCGAAGCGTCTCCCGACTGGTCTCCGACCGGACGGCAGATCATCTACACGTCCGACCAGACGGGGACGCCGCAGATCTGGGTGATGGACGCCGAGGGGACGGGCGCTCGCCGGATGACATTTGCCGGAAACTGGAACGACGAGGCGGCCTGGTCGCCGCAGGGCGACAAGATCGCGTTCGCCTGCCGCAACGAGGGGGACTTCAACATCTGTGTGATGGACTTTGCGACCGGAAACACGGTTCAGCTGACCTCGGAGGGCGCGAACGGGCACCCGGCCTGGTCTCCCGACGGGACGAAGATCGTGTACCAGGCGCGCCGCGCCGGATCGACCCAGATTTACACCATGGATGCCACCGACGGGAAGAACAAGCGTCAGCTGACCAGCGGAGGCGGATCCAACATGCAGCCCGTCTGGCTTCCATGAGCGTGCAAGAGCTTCGTATTGCTATACTTTATGGCTGCGCGCGTTCGCTCGCGCCAAGCCGCTTTTAAGACAAGGAGACGGGAATGAAGAGGAACTGGTCAAAGCCCCTTGCGGTGATGTTTGTGCTGGCGGCGATGCTGCCGTTCGCCGCGTGCAAGAAGAAGCCCCCCACCACCACGGAGTCCGCGAGGCCGTCGGAATCTCCGACGTCGCCCTCCGAAACGAGAGTGTCGCCGCCTTCCAATCCCAGGCCGCAGGACGTGTCGAGCGACGCGCTTAATGGCAGCGTCGAGGAGATGAACCGGCGCGGGTACCTCCAGGACGCGTTCTTCGACTACAACCAGGCCGACCTCCGCGATGACGCGCGCACGGCTCTCGCCGCGAACGCGGCGTGGCTGAAGGGGCACTCGACGACACAGTTCCTGATCGAAGGACACTGCGACAGCCGCGGCACGACGGAGTACAACCTCGCGCTCGGCGACCGGCGCGCGAACGCCGCGCGGGAGTATCTGACTTCGCTCGGCATCGACGGTTCCCGCATCCGCACCGTGTCCTACGGCAAAGAGCGGCCCTTTTGCAACGCCGAGACTGAAGAGTGCTGGCAGCAGAACCGCCGCGCGCACTTCCTCTTCACGGCCAAATAACAGACATGATCTTTCCCCGGCGTACCCTCATTCTCTCCCTCCTTCTCGCGTCGGCCGTGCTGGCCGGCGCGGGATGCGTTTCCTCGAGCGACATCGAGGGCCTGCACCGTCAGATGACCGACATCGAAACGCAGATCCAGGCGCTCGAGCGGAAATCGTCGAGCAAGGAAGAAGTCGCGAAGCTGAACACGAGCGTCGCGGCGCAGACGAGTCAGCTCTTGAAAAGCAACGCCGACACCGGCGTTCGCTTGGGCGAGCTGACGACCAAGATGGAGCAGCTGGAAGCCAAGCTCGAGGACACGAACCGGCGGCTCTCCCAGCTCTCGCAGCAGATCGCGGAGACACAGGGCGACCTGGTGCGGATGCGCGGTAACTCCTCCTCGATTTCGCCTTCCACCGGCTCGCCCGCGCCGGGGCGGCCCGGACCTCTGCAGCCCCCCCCGGGAAGCTCCGCCGCCGCGGATACAGCGGTCGTGCGGCCCTCCTCGGGCAACAGCGGAGGCCGTCCCTCCCCATCCGAGCTCTACGACTCGGCGTACGGCGATTACGGCAAGGGCCGCTACGCGCTCGCCATCCAGGGATTCCAGGAATACATCGACGCGTATCCGAACACCGACCTGACGGACAACGCCCAGTACTGGGTGGGCGAATGCCACTACGCCCAGAAGAAGTACAAAGACGCGATCGGCGACTTCGACAAGGTCCTGAAACAGTGGCCGAAGAGCGACAAGGCCGCGGCGGCATTCCTGAAGAAGGGCTATGCGCTGCTGGAGCTCGGACAGAAGGCCGAAGCGGTCGTCGAGCTCCAGTACGCGATCCACGAGTACCCCTCCGCCGAAGAGTCGCGGCTTGCCCGCGCGAAACTGAAGAGTCTCGGCGTCGAAGTCCGATAGGATCGGCGGCCGGGAACAGAGCCTGAGGCCGGAGGGCGTACCCCTCCGGCTTTCGTCTTCACGACAGATCTAAATACGAGGAGCGATCGAGATGGCGAACATCAAGTCCGCAGAAAAACGAATCCGACAGACCGCCAAGAGGCAGGCGAAGAACCGGGGCATCCGCTCCCGGCTGCGCACCGCTCTCAAGGAACATCGCGCCACGGCGCCCGCCGAGGCCGCACCGAAGGTCCCCGCGACGATCTCCGAGATCGATAAGGCGCTGAAGAAGGGCGTCATCCACCGCAACGCGGCCGCGCGCTACAAGTCGCGCCTGGCGAAGAAGGCCTCGGCGGCAGCGGCAAAGAAGTAGATCGGCGTCCGCCGTTCCTCAGAACCCCTCGAGCAGGTTCGCCACCAGGCTCTCGGCGAATCGCTCGGCGACCCGGTCGATCGCCTCATTCTCCCGATCGACGTAGGACGCGGCGCTCGTCGAGAACGAGTAGTTCTCCTGGAACGAGTACGAGGGATTCTCCCAGAGTACCTTCTCGTCCGCCGTGCTCTTGAGAGACACTCGCGCCGTGATCCGCACCTGGTATTCCTTCGCGCGCCCCTGCTCGTCGAACGCGACCGGGTAAAAATCGAACCCGATGACGGCGCCGGTCAGAACGGCGTCGGCGCCCGCCGCGCCGGACTGCACGGAGAACCTCCCCCGGCTCGCCAGCTCCCGCGTGATCTCGCGCGAAAGGCGCTGTTCGACCCCCACGCGGGACGTCTGGTTCAGGAGCGTCTGGAACTGGACCGCCTTGATCGAAGGCGGAAGCGTCGAGCTCGTGCCGACGAGTGAATAGCCGCAGCCGGCGCCCGCGCCGGCGAACGTCAGAAACGACAGAACGAGGAGCACGAGAACGGATAAGCGGGCCGCCCGGCAGCCCCGGCATCCGTCGACTCGGGCCCCTTTCACCGCAGGACCAGGTTCAAAAGGCGGTCGGGCACGTAGACCGTGCGGGCAATCTCCTTGCCCTCGATCCACGACCGGATCTTCTCGTCCGCGCGGGCGAGAGCCAGAGCGTCAGGCTCGGGAGCGCCGCGCTCGACGTCCAGGCGTCCGCGGACTTTTCCGTTCACCTGAACCACCACCGTGACGCGCTCGGTCGTCGCGAGCGCCGGGTCGAACTCGGGCCATGAGGAGTCCACCAGAAAAATGCGGTGCCCGAAACGCTCCCACCATTCGTCGGTCAAGTGCGGCGCGATTGGATGCAGCAGCCGGATGAGGATCTCGGCCCCCCAGCGCGCGGTGGCTGGGGCTTCTTCACCGGCGTCCATCGCCTCGGCGAGGCCCCGCTGAAATTCCATCAGGGCAGCGACCGCAGTGTGAAAATGGAAGCGCCGGGCGTCCTCGGTCACCCGCTGGATCGTTCGATGGCCGAGCCGGGTCAGCGGCGAGTCGGCGGGGCGCTCCCCGAGCGGCAGCGCCGACGCGCGGCTGCACAAGTCGTGGACGCGCTGGAGAAACCGCCACCCTCCGGCGACGCCCTCTTCGGACCACTCCGATTCCTTTTCCGGCGGTCCGATGAACAGCGTGTAGACGCGCACGGTGTCGGCGCCAAAGCGCGCGATGAGCTCGTCCGGCGATACGGTATTTCCGCGCGACTTCGACATCTTCTCGATCTTGCCGGTCGCGGGATTCAGCTTCGTGATCATCCCCTGGTTGAACAGGCGGGCGAAGGGCTCCTCGAGCGTGACGAGCCCGAGATCCTTCAGCACGCGGCAGATGAACCGCGCGTAGAGGAGGTGCAGGATCGCGTGCTCGATTCCGCCGACGTACTGATCGACCGGCATCCATTTCGCCGCCCGGTCCGGGTCCACCATGCGGGTCGTGTCTCCGGGGTTCAAGAACCGGAGGTAGTACCAGGAGGAATCGACGAACGTGTCCATCGTGTCCGTTTCGCGCCGCGCGGGCCCTCCGCAGCCGGGGCACGTCGTTGCGACGAACGCCTCGGACTGTTCGAGAGGATTGCCCTCCGCTCCTCGGAACTCGACGTCCTCGGGGAGGAGGACCGGCAGCTGGTCGTCCGGCACCGGGAGGACGCCGCACGCCGGGCAGTGCACTGCGGGAATCGGGGTGCCCCAGTAGCGCTGCCGCGAGATCAGCCAGTCCCGCAGGCGGTATCCCACTCGGCCCTTTCCGAGCCCTCGCCCTTCGATCCACGCGATCGCGGTCCTGATCGCCTCCGGGCCGTTCGGGATACCGTTCCAGTCGCTCGAGCCGTACAGCACGCCGCCGTCGGGCGCGGCCGCAGTCATTTCCTCCGCGTTTGGCTCGCCGGCCTCGCCGCGATAGACGGGCCGGATCGTCAGGCCGTACCGCCGGGCGAACTCGAAGTCGCGCTGGTCGTGGGCCGGGACCCCCATGATCGCACCGGTGCCGTAGTCCGGCAGCACGAAGTTCGCCAGCCACACCGGGATGGCTTCACCGGTCGCGGGGTTCAGGGCGGTGATGCCCGTGTCCATCCCCTCCTTCTCGCCGGTGTCGGACTCGCGCTCCAACCGCGATGTGCGGCGAATTCGCTCGATGAAGCGCAGGAGATCGTCGGCCTTCGGAGAACGCTGCGCAAGGCGCGCGGCCGCCGGATGCTCGGGAGCAAGCGCCAGGAACGTGGCGCCGAAGAGGGTGTCGGGCCGCGTGGTGAAGACTGAGATCGGCTCGACCAGCGCATCGACCCGGAAGAACACCTCCGCTCCTTCGGACTTCCCGATCCAGTTGCGCTGCATGGTCTTGACCCGGTCGGACCAGTCGAGGTGCTCCAGGCCG
The DNA here is from genome assembly GCA_038229875.1 of Thermoanaerobaculia bacterium. Classification (GTDB taxonomy): domain Bacteria; phylum Acidobacteriota; class Thermoanaerobaculia; order UBA5066; family Gp7-AA6; genus JALYUA01. Next base: position 23,266 of record JBBROA010000066.1, read on the forward strand.
GTGAGGAGGCGCTCCGCGTAGTCGGTGATCCGGAAGAACCACTGGGTCAGATCGCGGATCTCGACCAGATCGCCGGAGCGCTCGCAGCGCCCGTCGACGACCTGCTCGTTCGCCAGCACCGTGCGGCACCCCGGACACCAGTTGACGGGCGCGGTCTTCCGGTACGCGAGCCCCCGCTCCCACATCCGGAGAAACAGCCACTGGTTCCACCGGTAGTACGCGGGATCGCAGGACGCCAGCTCTTTCGACCAGTCGTACAGCAGGCCGAGGCTCTTCAGCTGCTCTTTCATCCGTCCGATGTTCCCGGTCGTGTACTCCCGGGGCGGGACGCCGCTCGCGATCGCGGCGTTCTCGGCGGGCAGCCCGAAAGCGTCCCAACCCATTGGGTTCAGGGTGCGCCGGCCCGCCATCCGTTCCCGGCGATACAGAGCGTCGCCCAGGATGTAGTTGCGCCCGTGCCCGACGTGCAGGCGGCTGCCCGAAGGATACGGAAACATGTTCAACATGTAGAACTTGTCCGCGCCGTCAGAGGTGTCGACGAAGGAGACGCGCGCCTCTTCCCAGCGGCGCTGCCACTTCGTGTCGAGCTCGAGCGGGTCGTACTTCTCCGCCATGGTGAGGCGGGCAATATAACTCGTCGCCTCCGCTCACTGCGGGACGTGCCCTTCGCCGCCGGCGGCGAAGGGCACCGCCGAGCGGCTCGCCTGTCGGCTCGACCGCTCGGCTCGTCCCTTCGTTCGCTCCGGCTCCCGCTTAGCCACCAGCTTGCCGGAAGCGCAGATCCGCTCCCTCTCCCGGCGGGAGTGTATGGACCGGAGACATGGTGGACGGGGAGAGGGTTGCGGTGAGGGGTTCGCAAGTCGTTGGCGCGTTCGCAATGTCTGGCGGGTCAGTTGGGCGCGGGCCGGGCTCGTCGGAGCCCGTTCTCTACTTTCGTATGCGGACTCTGGTTTTGCCTGCGACGACCGCTTCATACGCCAGTGATCCCGTCGGCGGCTCCACCCCCTTCAGATGCAGCGAGCGCGGTCTCGTCAGCGAG
>JBBROA010000067.1:0-23874 GCA_038229875.1 Thermoanaerobaculia bacterium
AAACCCCAGCTCGGACGCGACTCCGCGCCGTCGATTTCGCCGGCCGTCCCCGTTCCGGCAGCCGCCGCGCCCGCCCCTCTCGCGGCCGAGCCCGCGCGGCCGGCCCGCCGGTTCCCCGTCCAGTTCAGCTCGATCCCCTCGGCGACGCTCTACGTCGACGGAAAAAAGATCGGGCCCTCCATCCCGGCGCGGACCGTGGAGCTCTCCGAGGGCGCGCACCAGGTCCGGTTCGAAAGCGCCGGCCTCCCCCGCTACCGTAAGGATTTCCAGGTGGGGTCTTCCGGCGCGGCCCCGATCGCCTACCGGTTTCCGATCGGCGCGCTCGTCATCGAAGCGCCTGCGTGGTCGGGCGCGACGGTGCTCATCGACTCGAAGTTTCACGGCGTGCTTTCTGGAACGCTTTCCGTTTCTCTTCCGTCGGGCAAGCACAAGATCACGCTGTCGCGCGCGGGTTTCAACCCGTTGACGGAAGAGGTCACCATTCCCGAAGGAGAAAAGAAGACATGGTCTCCCCCCGCCCCGACCGAGCGCGCGCAGTAACGGCTCTCTGGAAGCGTCGCCTGCGATCCGCTTTTCTGGTTTTCTCGCTCGTGCTCGCGGTGGTCCTGGCGCCCGCGGCCCTCACGGGCGCGGAGCCCGGCTCCGAAACCGATGCCAAGCGTGCCTTCGACGCCGGCAGGTTTCAGGAAGCCGGGGAGAAATATGCCCGCGCTGCGGACGCGGCGGCGGCGCCGGACCGTAAAGCGGAGCTCGCCTTCCAGAGCGGCTGGGCCTACTTCATCGCGGGCAACTCGCGCGCCGCGCGCGAGAGTCTGAAGGTCGCCTTCACGGCCCGCCCCACCCTCGACGTCGTCGCCGATTTCTACAGTCCCGACTTCGTGCGCCTCGCCCGCTCCGTTCGGACCGAAGTCGGCGGCGCGACGGCTCCGCCGGCGGACCTCTCGGAGTTGAAGAGGACGGCGCGGGAAAAGCTCGCCGACGGAAAAGCCGAGGACGCCCTTTACGACCTGAAACGGGCGGAGAGCTCCCAGGACCCGCAAATTCACCGGCTGCTCGCCGACGTCTACGACCGTCTGGGCCGCGCCGCGGAGGCGGATGCGTCGCGCAAGCGGGCTTCGGAGCTCGAAAAGAACCTCGTGACGAGCGGTCCGATCCCTCCGTCGGGCCCGGCCCTCGCGGCCCCGGCCCCCGGAGCCGCGGGACCGAGCGGGGCGTCGGCGGCCGCGCCGCTCTTGGAGACCGCTGAAACGGCTCTGAAGAACGGCGATTTCCGGGCGTCATCGGCGGCGGCGGCGCGCGCGCTCGAGCTCGACCCCAGGAGCTCCGAAGCGCACCGCATGCTCGCCGATGCGGCGCTGGCGCTCGGACAGGACGGGGACGCCGAACGTGAAGCCACAGCGGCGCTCGTGCTCGACTCCGGGAACTCGCGCGCCGAGTACGCGCTCGGCCGGCTCGCCGAGCGTCAGGCGAAGTGGAATACCGCGGCGAGCCACTACCGCCGCGCGCTCGAGCTCTCCGGGAAAAACGTGCAAGCCGCGCTCGGTCTCGGTCGGTCCATGGAAGAGCTAAAGGACAGGACGGCGGCGAGGATCGCCTACGGCCGCGCGATCGAGATCGATCCGGCCTCGGCCGAGGCGCACAACGATTTCGGCGTGTTCCTATTCCGCTCCGACCAGGCCGACCGGGCAACCGAGGAGCTGATGGAGGCGGTCCGAATCGCGCCCGGACGCTCCGCGGTCCACGAAAACCTGGGCCGGGCGTTCCGCCGCCGAGGCAAGCTCAGGGAGGCCGAGCGCGAGCTCGCCGAAGCCTCGCGGCTCGCGCCGAACGAGACGTCGGTCTGGACCGCTCTCGGCCACGTCCGCCTCGAGATGAAGAAACCGGACGACGCCGCGAGGGCCTTTCGATCCGCGCTCGATCTCGAGCCTTCGAACGAGGAAGCGGCCGCCGGTCTCGGCGGGAGCCTGGCGGACGCCGGAAAGCTCGACGATGCGGAGGCCGCCCTCGTCCGCGCTCTCGAGGCGAATCCGAAATCCGCCACTCTCTGGAACAACCTCGGCGTGCTGCGGACGCGGAAGAAATCTTTCCCGGGGGCAGTGGATGCCGTTCGGAAATCGCTCGCCTCCGACTCGGGGTTCGCGGCCGCGAAGATCAACCTGGCCCGGGCGGAGCAGCTGTCGGCTCTCGAGCGAGCGGGAAGCTGAGCCGCCGGACCGCCTCGGCAGCCGAGCGATTGCGAGGAGCGAGACGGCCGCGGTCCTCCGCGGAGGTTGCGGTTCGCTGGTTTCGGTAGTCGGTCCCCGAACGCGACGCAGGCGCCTCGTCCGATCCCGCGGCTCGTCATAAACTGAACGCGTGAACCGTGGTTTACTCCCCGCCCTCCTTTCCTCGCTGATGGTCGTCGGAGCCGGTCCTTCTTCACCCGACCCGGCCGCGCACCGGCGGGATATCGAAGCCTGGCGCGCTCGAAGGCTGCAGAGCCTTCGCCGGGAAGACGGCTGGCTCACTCTCGTCGGGCTGTTCTGGCTCGAGAAGGGCGACAACACGGTCGGAAGCGATCCGAAGTCGCGGGTCGTTCTGCCTGCGGGAAAGGCGCCCGCCCGCCTGGCGACGATCGCGCTCGGTGCGGGCGGCGCTCGGCTCACTGCCGTTCCCGGCGAGACCGTCGAGATCGGAGGAAAAAAGGTCTCCGCGACGCCGCTCGCGACGGACGCATCCGGCGAGGCCACGGTCGTCCGCCGAGGCTCGCTCCGGCTCTACCTCATCGAGCGCAACGGCCGCATAGGCGTGCGCGTGAAGGACTCCGACAGCGCATCGCTGAAAAGCTTCCCCGGCGTCGCGTCCTTCTCGATCGACGCCCGATGGAGGATCGAGGCGCGCTTCGAGCCTTACGTGCCGCCGAAGGAGATTCAGGTGCCGAACGTGCTCGGCTCGGTCTCCGGCGAGAAGTCCCCCGGCGCCCTCGTTTTCCAGGTCGGAGGAAAGACATGCCGGCTGGACGTGGTCACGGAAGCGGGCACCGACGACTGGTTCGTCATCTTCGGAGACCAGACGAACGGACGAGACACCTACGGAGGCGGGCGATTCATCTACGTCACACCGCCGCCCGCCGGGACCGCCCCCGTCGTGGACTTCAACAAGGCATACAACCCCCCGTGCGTTTTCTCTCCCTACGCGACCTGCCCGCTCCCCCCTTCGCAGAACCGTCTCGCCGTCTCGATCGAAGCCGGCGAGAAGAGCTACGGCGGACACTGAAGGGGCCCTTCACACGCCGACCGCGTCGAGCAGTTCCCGGAGAATTCTCGCGGTCGCTCCCCAGATCACGTGCCCGTCGTAGTGGTAGTACAGAATGGGCTCCTCGCGGCCCGCAAGCGGGCGCTCTTCGTAGACGCCGGGCAGGAGCAGGGCCGGCAGCGGCACCTCGACGACTTCTGCAATTTCCGCCGCCTGGGGCTCGAACACATATGGCTGCGGAATCGCGGCCACGAAGGGTTCTACGTAAAAGTTCGTGACCGTCACGATGGCGGAGAGACGGCCGAGAGGCATCGCATCCTCCGCCCGGATACCCAGCTCTTCTTCGCTTTCGCGGAGCGCCGTGTGAAAGAGGGTCGCGTCTTCGGGCTCCTCCGCGCCGCCTGGAAACGAGATCTGACCGCGGTGATGCTCGACTGATTCCGTCCGCAGCGTGAAGACCGTCCAGAGCGCGCCTTCGCGGACGAAGAGAGGGACCAGGACCGCGGAGCGCCGGTTTCCCGCCTCCGCCGTTCTCGAGCGGCGGGGCCAGCCCGCGAGGCGATCCCGGACTTCCGCCATCCAGCCGGAGAGCGGAGGCAGCGCGGGAACCGGGGAAGAGCCTTCGCCGTTCACGACCCGGTGGAGGCTCGCGATCCTTCCGCCGCGGATTTCAGATACGCGTCGATGAAAGGCGTGAGTCCGCCGTCGAGCACCTTGTCGGTGTCGCCGGTTTCATGACCCGTGCGGTGGTCCTTCACCATCCGGTAGGGATGCAGGACGTACGACCGGATCTGGCTCCCCCACTCGATCGCCTTCTTTTCGCCCACCTTCTTCTCCTCGTCCGCGCGGCGCTCGTCGAGCGCCTTCTGGTAGAGGCGGGCGCGCAGGACGTTCATCGCCGTATCGCGATTGCGCCCCTGGCTTCGCTCGTTCTGACACGTCACGACGATTCCGGTGGGCAGATGGGTGATCCGGACCGCGGAATCCGTCACGTTGACGTGCTGGCCGCCGGCGCCACTCGACCGGTAGGTGTCGACTCGCAGGTCCTTGTCGAGGATCTCGATGTCGATGTTCTCGTCGATCTCCGGAGAAACGTAGATCGACGCGAAGGACGTGTGACGCCGCTGGGCGGAGTCGTAAGGCGAGATGCGCACCAGCCGGTGCACGCCCATCTCGCCCTTCAGGTACCCGTAGGCGTGGTCCCCGACGACGTGGAGCGTCGCGCTCTTCAACCCCGCCTCTTCCCCGTCCTGCCGGTCGATCAGCTCCGCCTTCCAGCCGCGCGACTCCGCGAAGCGCATGTACATGCGGAGGAGCATCTCGGCCCAGTCCTGGGACTCGGTCCCGCCCGCTCCGGCGTGGATCATCATCCACGCGTTCGACTCGTCCTCCGGGTTGCCCATCTTTACGGAGAGCTCCAGATCGTCGGCGAAAGTCTCCGCCTTGCGGAGGATCTCGCGGGCGTCCGCGTCGGCGTCTTCGCCCTCTCGCAGCAGATCGGCTAAGGTGTTGAGCTCGTCCCGGAGCTCGTCCAGACGGGTCGCGGTTCCGATCTTCCGCTCGTGGGAGCTCGCCTGTCGGAGAACCTCCTGCGCCTCCTCGGGGCGGCTCCAGAAGTCCGCGGCGCCCTGTTTTTCTCTCAGCCCTTCGAGCGCGCTCCGCGCGGCGTCGAGATCAAAGATAGCCCCGAAGCGACAGCAGCCGCTCCGAGGCGTTCGTCAGTGAGGAAATGAGGTCGTCGCGAGAGGTCATGTGGTGTCTCCGGGGAGCGCCGCCGGCCGCCTGCGCCGCGCCGCGCGTTCGCGTCCCCACCGGGCGAGGCCGAAGAGTAGCATGGCGGCCGCGGCCGCGTCCGCGACGCGGGGCAGCACGTAACCCCAGCGGGTCCAGGCGGTCGCCGTCTCGAGGAGATAGACCGTTCCCGCCGCGATGCCGGCCCGGTCGGCCGGGATTTCCGACGAAATTCGCCCGCGCGGGTCGACGATCCCGGAGACCCCGGTGATCGCGGCGCGCACGAGATACCGGCCGTTTTCGACCGCCCGGAAGAGCGCGCCGGCGAAGTGCTGTTCCTGCGCGCCCGCGCGCCCGTACCAGGAGTCATTCGAGATCGTCACGAGCAGGTTCGCGCCGTCCGCGGTCTGCCGGCGGGCCAGACCCGGATAGATAATCTCGTAGCAGACGCCCACGCCGAGCGCGAGCGGTCCGGACTTGAGCACGACGGGAGTCTCCGCGGGGAGGAATTCGCCGATCTCCTGCGAGATCTGCCGAGCGAAAAAGAAGAGGCGCGGCAGCGGAACGTACTCGCCAAATGGAACGAGGTGGACCTTGCGGTAGATCCCCTGCGCGAGCCCGCCCGGGGTCAGGACCCTCGCGGCGTTGGACGCCCTTCCGTCCTTCTCGGACGTCACGTCGTTGAAAAGGATCGCGCAGCGGCAGGTTTCCGCGAGTCGTCTGAGGTCTTCGCGAAGCCGCGGGCTTTTGTCCCAGTACATCGGGAATGCCGACTCCGGGAACACGAGGAGATCGGCGCCGGCGAGCGCGGCCTCCTCCCCCCGCGCGATCACGGTTCGATAACCAGCCGCCGCGTTCTCGGGACTGCGCCGGTCTTCCTCGCTCAGGTTCGGCTGGATGAGACGGACGCGGACCGGCGCCCCGGCAGGAACCGGCGACGTGAGCCGCATCGCTCCCGCGATTCCGATTCCCAGAACCACCGCCGCGCCCCCGAGGATGTACCCGACCCTCCGGCGGAGCGCGAACCCGGCCAGCAGGGTTGCGACGGCCGCGACCGCGAAGCCGACGCCGTAGACGCCCCAGATCGAAGCCGTCTGGATCCAGACCGTCCTTCGGGCCAGCGCCCATCCGGTCAGGTTCCACGGGAAGCCACCGTAGATCACGGAGCGGGCGTGCTCGGCCGCCATCCAGAGAACGGGAAAGGCGGCGAGGCGCTTCCACGAGCCGGGAGGCGCGAGCGCGGCGATCCCCCAGCCGAGAACCGCGGTCCACTCCGCGCAGATCAGGGCGAGCAGCGCGACGCACACGGCGCCCATGGCCCGCGGCTGCCCGCCGTAAACGGTCACGACGTACGAGATCCACGGGACCGAGGCGCACCAGAACGCCATGCCGAACAAAAGCCCCGAGACGAGCGCGCGGGCCCGGCGTTCCTCCACGGCGAGCGCGGCGATCCAAGGCACCAGCGCGAGCGGAAGAAGCACCGCCACGTCGTGAGGCGGGAAGGCGAGCGCGAAGAGCAGACCCGAGAGCACGCCCGCCGCGGGCGTCCTCCAGCGCGACGCCGTCATCGAGGGGCCTCTCAGCGAACGGACGCGCGCGCGGCCGATGCCTGGAGAGCCTCCTCGGCGCGATAGGACGATCGAACGAACGGTCCCGAAAACACGTGGCGGAAACCGAGCCGCTCTCCGGCCTCGCGGTAGGAGTCGAAGACCTCGGGCCGCACGTACTCCTCGACGGGCAGGTTTTCGCGGGCCGGCCGGAGGTACTGGCCGATCGTCACGATGTCGACCCCCGCGGCGCGCAGCTCGCCCAGAAGCGTGCGCACTTCTTCCTCGCGCTCGCCGAGGCCGAGCATGAAGCCGGATTTCGTCGTGATCGAAGGGTCGAGCGTACGCACCGCGGCGAGGAGGCCGAGCGAGCGATCGAGCCTGGCGCCCCGCCGCACACGCGTGTACAGGCGCGGGACGGTCTCGACGTTGTGGTTGAACACGTCGGGCCGCGCCTGGACGACGGTCGCGATCGACGTGAACCGGCCCTGAAAGTCGGGCGTCAGGACTTCGATGCCGGGAGCGGGTTCGAGGCGCCGGATCGCCGCTATCGCGTCGGCGAAGTGGGACGCGCCCCCATCCGCCAGGTCGTCTCTATCGACCGACGTGAGCACGACGAACTGAAGTCCCATCTCGCGCGCGGCGGTCGCGACCCGGAACGGTTCCAACGGGTCGACGGCGGCAGGCTTGCCGTGCGCGATGTCGCAGAACCCACACGTCCTCGTGCAGACGTCGCCCAGCATGAGGAAGGTCGCGGTTCCCCGCGAGAAGCATTCGCCGCGGTTCGGGCAGCGCGCTTCCTCGCAGACGGTCGAAAGGGAGTGACGCCGCATCACGTCCTTGACTCCATGAAGCTCCGACAGGCGTATCCGCTTTTCGCGGATCCACTCGGGCGCGCGCGCTGGGAGCGACGTCATTTTCCGGGGGGGACGATCCATGGCTGGAGCTTCTCCTTGGTCTTCAACCGCGCCGCGGATCGCTCCGCTTCTTCCTTCGTCTTGAACGGGCCGACCCGCACCCGGTACACCTTCCCGTTGGGGCCGGCGCCGGAGCTGACGGCGGCTGCAAACCCGTGCGAGACCAGCCGGTCGCGGCGCGTCCTCGCTTCCTTCTCGGAAGCGGCGGAAAGAGCCTGCACCCAGAAGCTGCCGGAAGCCGGCGCATGGGCGGCCACTGCAGGGTTGGGTGTCGACCTCGGGGTGCGGGTCTTCCGGGGCGGGGCCACGGGGGTCGGCCGCGCGCGGTCGGGGCCTTCGTCGAAGAGTTGAATTCCGGGAGAGGGCGCGGGTCCGGCGGCAACGGAGACGGGAGTCGGCGCGGCGGACGAGGGGCCTCCCCCGTGGAGCGTCGTGCGCGAGGGTGCGATTCCCCGCACCGCCTTCGGGATCTCGAGCGTGTCGGGCGTCACCGCTGCTGCGACGGGAGTGGCGATGGCGCTCGCGCCGGGCGTGGTCTCGGCCGCGGCCACGGCGTCGGCGCGGCCGTGCCCGGAGAGTCCGGTCATCAAGCCGAACGCGTACGCCGCCGCTAGGGCGCCGAGAAGCGCCACGAACAGCAGGAGAGCCTGCCGCGCGGTAAATGAGAGCTGGTAATGGGTGCGCGGCTCGTCCACGCCGCGGAGTGTAACAACCTCAGGCGTTCGCCATCCCGTCTACTTCGTTTCCTTCGGCAAGAACGCGCGAAGCAGGTCGATCGGCAGCGGGAAGATGATGGTCGTGTTCTTTTCGCTGCCGATCTCGGTCAGCGTCTGGAGATACCGCAGCTGGAGAGTGGCCGGCTCGCGACCGATCACTTCCGCCGCGCGGGAAAGTTGCGCCGCCGCCTGAAACTCGCCCTCCGCATGGATGATCTTCGCGCGCTTCTCGCGCTCCGCCTCGGCCTGACGGGCCATGGCGCGCTGCATCTCGGGCGGCAGGTCGACCTGCTTCACTTCGACGAGCGACACCTTGATACCCCAGGGCTGCGTGTGCTGGTCGATCACCGACTGGAGCGCGACGTTCAACTTCTCGCGCTCGGAGAGAAGCTCGTCGAGCATCGCCTCGCCGAGCACGCTGCGAAGCGTCGTCTGCGCGAGCTGCGAAGTCGCATAGAGGTAATTCTCGACCTGGACGACGGCCTTGTCCGGCTCGACGACGCGGAAATAGACGACCGCGTTGACCTTCACGGACACGTTGTCCCGCGTGATGATGTCCTGCGCGGGAACGTCGTGAACGATCGTGCGAAGGGAGATCCGCACCATGGTTTCGAAAGGCCAGAAGATGAAGACGAGCCCCGGCCCCTTCGGCTTCGCCCCCAGACGGCCTAGCCAGAACGTGACGGCGCGCTCGTACTCTTTCAGGATGTTCACCCACTTGAAGAAGAGGATCAGGCCGACGAACGCCGCGAAGATGAGACCCGGACCCGAGAGCACCTGAGCCATTAGAGCCTCCGTTCGACCTGCAGTGTGAAACCTTCGACTCCGGTGACGCAAACGCTCTCCCCGGCCGCCGCGGCCGGCGCGCCGCGAGCATTCCAGTATTCCCCGTGGACCATGACGGTTCCCGGACCCTCTCCCGCCATTGACCGCACGACCACCGCGTTCTGTCCGAGCAGTCCCTCGCGGCCCGTGCGGACAGGCAGCCGGCGCAGGCGCACGGTGTTCCACGCCAGAAACGCGACCACGGCGAGGGTCAGCGCGACCGACGGCACGACGATCGAGAGGTCGACTCTGTAACCCGCCGCGTTTCCCCGGCCGGAGAACAGCATCGCCGAGCCTGCGATGAGCGCCACGGCGCCTCCGACCGCGAGGAGTCCGTGGCTCGTCACCTTGATTTCGGCGATGAAGAGAAGAACGGCGAACAGGATGAGCGCGACCCCGGCGATGCTGACGGGGAGGACCGAGAACGCATAGAGCGCCAGGAGGAGCGAGATCCCTCCGACGACGCCGGGGAGCACCGCTCCGGGGCTCGCGAGCTCGAAGTAGAGGCCGACGAGCCCCGCGAGGAAGAGCACGTACGCGATGTTCGGGTGCGACACCACCCCCAGCAGCCTCTCGAGAGATCCCATCTCCCGGGTCTCGACCTTGGCGCCCGCGAGCGCCAGGGGCGGTAAGACGCCGCCGCCGCGCGCGAACTTGCGCCCCTCGAGCTGTCGGAGCAGATCCGTTCGATCGCGCGCCACGAGGTCGACAAGCCCCGACTCCTTCGCTTCGGTCTCCGTGAAGGACGCGCTCGACGTCACGGCCGATTCCGCCTTCTCCGCATTGCGACCCCGCTGCCGCGCGAGGCTCCGGATGAACGCGCGGGCGTCTTGCTCGATCTTCGAGCTCATCGTCTTCGAAAGGTCCTCACCCTGGCCGCCGACCGGATGCGCGGCGCCCGAGTTGGTCCCGGGCGCCATCGCGGCGACGTCGCCCGCCAGCAGCAGGAAAAAGCCCGCGGACGCGGCCGAGCTCCCCGAAGGCGCCACGTAGGTGGCGACCGGGACCGGCGACTCGAGAATTGCGGTCACCATGTCCCGCGTCGAGGTGAGGAGCCCCCCCGGTGTCGAGAGCTCGAGCACGACGAGCTTCGCCCCGCTGTCGCGCGCTCCGGACAGCAGCCGGCGCAGGTACGCGGCGGACGCCGGATGGACCGGCCCGTCGATGCGCCCGACGACGACGAGAGGCGCAGGCGCGGCGCTCGCGGGGAACGCGGCGGCGGCCATCAGAAAGACCAGGAAAACGAGCCGCGAAGGCATTTGCGGGAAGTCTACCGTGGAGGAATGCCCGATTCGGGATTCCCGATTCCAGATTCCCGGTTCGCGGGCGATAATCCGGCCGTGCCGGCGCGGACATCTTCCCTCCCGAGCGCCGCGCCCGCCTCCGGTGGAATTGATCGGACTGCCCTCCGCCCGCTCGAAGCCATCAACCTGCTCGCGTTAGCGGCGGTCTCTCTCCTGACAGTTCTCCTGTACCGGCGCCTGGCGGATCCAGGGGCACTGCTCCTGCGGTACGCGATCATGGCGGCCGGCCTCGGCATCGTGGCGGCGCTCGTTCGCCGCGAACGGCGGCTTCCCGTATTCGTACGGTTTCTGCTCGATTTCTACCCGGCGGCGTTCATCCCGGTGCTTTACGAAACGCTCGGCGTACTCATCTTCGCGGCCCGCGGCGGCGCGCGCGACGACCTTCTGATCGCCGCCGACCGGGCCCTCTTCGGGGTCGACGTGACGGTGTGGCTCGAGAGGTTCGTCCGCCCGTGGCTGACGAATCTCTTCTACGCCGCGTACACAACCTACTACTTCATTTCGCTGGCCCTCGGGTTCGTGCTGTGGAGACGGGACATCCCGACGCTGCGCCGGTACATCTTCACGCTGACGGTCTGTTACTACGTCTCCTACGCGGGATATTTCGCAATCCCGGCGCTCGGCCCGCGGTTCGCTCTCGCGAGCCACCAGACGGTGGTCCTGGAGTCCACCCGGATGGCCGCCGTCATCGAGCGGACGTTAAACGAGCTCGAGCACACGAAACTCGACGTCTTCCCCTCCGGGCACACGATGCTCGCGGCCGCGGTTCTCTTCGTGGCCTTCCGGCGAGCGCGCGACGTCTTCTGGTGGCTTCTGCCGGTGGCGACCTGTCTGATTCTGTCGACCGTTTACTGCCGGTATCACTACGTGGTGGATGTCCTCGCCGGGCTGGTCCTCGCGGCCATCACGGTCCCGGTGGGGGATTGGATTTATGACCGCGTGCGGGAGCGACGGTCGGGCGCTTAAGAATTTAGTGAAGGCAGAGACTGAGCGCCGAGAGCTGGGATCTGGGAGCTGAGACCTTACGGCCCAAAGCTATCCGACCGCCCGGTCATACATACGGTACGTCTTGTAGACCTGGCCGCCCCAGAGGTCCGCGGCGCGAAGGATCGCCTCGTTGTCTTCCAGCAGCCATGACATCTCGCACCCGGTGTAGCGGCGTTCGAGCGCCGCCTTGAGTCCCATTTCGAACATCACCGCCTGGAGGCCCCGCAGACGCCACTCCTTCTTGATCCCGAGGGTCAGCACGCGGATTGAACGGATCTTCTTCAGGTTCAGCAGGAATTTGAGCCATCCCAACGGGAGGAGACGTCCCCCGAGCGGTTTTATGGCCACGTTGTAGTCCGGGAGCGTCAACAAGAACGCGATCGGCTCGAGCGACCCGTCGGGCCGCCGGAATTCCGCCAGGAAGAGGAAATCCTCGTCGACGAGCGGCTTCAGGCGTTTCGCCATGAAGTCCATCTCCTCGGCCGTCATCGGCACGAAGCCCCAGTTCTTCTCCCAGGCCGCGTTGTAGACCTCGCGGATCTTCGGAAGGTCCGCGGCGAGACTCTTCTTGGAGATCTTCCGGATGACGACGTCCTTTTCGCGGCGCGCGATCCGCTCGGCCATCCGCGTCAGCCGCGCCAGCGGATCCGCCTTGATCTCGAACCAGTAGGCGAGGAGGTCCTTCGCCTTGGTGAAACCCGCCCCTTCGACGAGGTCCACGTAGTAGCGGGGGTTGTACGTCATCATCAGCACGGGCGAGGAGTCGAACCCGTCGACCAAGAGCCCCGCCTCGTCGTTCAATGTCGGGTTGGCGGGTCCGCGCAGGGTGTCCATGCCGCGCTCGCGGATCCACGCCTGTGCCGCGTCGAACAGCGCCCGCGCCACGACCGGATCGTTTTCGCTCTCGAAGAATCCGAAGAAGCCCGTGCGATCGTGATGGAAGTCGTTGTGGTTGCGGTCGATGATCGCCGCGATCCGTCCCGCGTCCCGACCCCCGCGGGACGCGAGGAAGAGCTGCATGTCGCCGTGCAGGAAGAACGGGTTTTTCTGGGAAAAGACTTTGGAAACGTCGTCCCGCAGCGGCGCGACCCACAGCGGGTCGTTCGCGTAGATCCGGTCGGCGACGTCGAAGAACCGGGACAGTTCCTTCTTCGAGCGCCCGATCGGCTGGAGGGAAACGGAGGCGTCGGTCATGGATCGCCGGTTATCAGTTCGCAGCTCTTTCCCGCCGCCGGGCCGGAAGCGAGACGGGAATCGACGGGGTCGAAAGCCTCAAACTCCGACGGAGCGCACGAGACCCACTTCACGCCCCACCTTCTCGATGGCGTCGAGCGCCTGCACCAGCTGTTCCTGAGTGTGCGTGGCCATCAAGGACGTGCGAATGAGCGCGCGTCCCGGCGGCGTCGCCGGGGAGAGAACGCAGTTGACGAAGATCCCCTCCTCGTGGAGGCGGTGCACCATCTGGAGCGCGGTGAAATCTTCTCCGACGACGACCGGCACGACGGGCGTCTCCGATTGACCGGTGTCGAGACCGAGAGAGCGGAGGCCCTCCGCGAAGAAGCGGGTGTTCTTCCAGAGCTGCTCCCGGCGTTCCGGCTCCTGCTCCATGATGTCCACGGTCGCGAGGGCGGCCGCGACGGACGCCGGCGGCGGCGCGGCCGAGAAGATCAGCGTCCGGGCGCGATGCTTGATGTAGTCGATGACGGTGGACTCGCCCGCGATGAACCCTCCGACGGAGGCCATCGACTTGGAAAAGGTGCCCATGATGAGGTCGACTTCCTCTTCCAGGCCGAAGTGCTCGGCAGTCCCGCGGCCGGTCGGGCCGAGGACGCCGACACCGTGCGCGTCGTCGACCATGACCGCAGCCTCATAGTCGCGCGCGACGGCCACGATCTCGGGCAGGGGCGCAATGTCGCCCTCCATCGAGAACACTCCGTCGACCACGATGAGCTTTCCGCGGCTGACCGTGTCGTTCTTCATCTGCCGGCGAAGATCGGCCGGATCGTTGTGCTTGAACTTGCGGACCTCGCCAAAGGAGAGCCGCGCGCCGTCGATGATGCAGGCATGGTCCTGCTTGTCGAGGTAAACGCTGTCCCCTTTGCCGACCAGGCACGAGATCGCCCCGAGGTTCACCTGGAACCCGGTCGCGAAAACGACCGCGGCGTCCTGGCGCATGAAGCTCGCGAGCCTCTCTTCGAGGGTGACGTGCAGATCGAGCGTCCCGTTTAAGAAGCGGCTGCCCGCGCAGCCCGATCCGTACTTGCGGATCGCATCAATCGCCGCTTCCTTGACGCGCGCGTCGTTGGTGAGGCCGAGGTAGTTGTTCGACCCGAGCATGATCATGCGGTGCCCGCCGATCACGACCTCCGGATCCTGCGCCGAATCGACCACCCGGAAAAACGAATAGAGCCCCGCCCGCTGGATGCGGTGCGCGTCGTCGAACCGGAAGCACTTATCGAAAAGGGGCGATGTCCGGGCTGTCGAAGCCACCGGAGCGACTTTGCTCATTTTCACTCCCACACTCACCGTCGATGGGCGGCCGCCCCGCGGGACGCCCCGAACCAGACGCGATCTTAGCAAATTTTACAAAGCGAGCCAGCCCGCCCGGACATACCAGCCCCACGTCGCGGAAAGGTCTTCGGAGAGGGGCGGGGCCCCGGGAAGCGCCAGATCCCGCGCAAAAGGCGTTCCGTTGCAGATCCAGTCGCCGGCCAGGATCTCGCGGGCCTTGTCCGCGTTGAACGGTCTCGAACGCCGGGTGAGAGTCTCGACGAGCGTCTCTGCGGCCCCCGCGGCGCGGACCAGAACTCGGGGCACTGGCACCAGATGAGGACGTCGGGAGGGCAGGCGCGCGATGAGCGTCGAAAGATCCGAGATCGCGATCGGATCCGGGTCAGCCAGGAATCCCGTCCGCCCGGAGAGGTCGGGACGCGCCGCCGCCCGCGCGATCGCCTCGGCGGCCCGCTCTGCGCGGATCAGCTGCACCTTCGAATCCCCGGCGGGCACGGGCAGCCATCCTCGGCGCGCCGCCTGAAAAAGAACGAAAAGGCCCCGGTCGCCCGGCCCGAAGACGATCGAAGGCCGAACGATCACCCGGGGCCCGCGCCAGCCTGCCTGTACCGCCTCTTCGCCCTCGCGCTTCGACTCTCCATACCAGGAGATCGGGTGCGCAGAGTCTTCCTCCGTGACCGGTCGTCCCCTGCGCGCCGGACCCGCGGCCGCCTGGCTCGAGACCAGGAGGAACAGGGCTTCGGGAGCGCTCTGCCGCGCCGCTTCCACGAGGCGCTCGGTTGAGCGGGCGTTCCCCTCGCGGTACTCGTCGCGCGTGCGCGCCTTCGTGATGCCCGCGACGTGGACCACCGCGTCGACTCCCGACGCCGCCGCGGCGAGATCGGTGCGCACCGAGAGATCGCCCGGGACGGAAACGACTCCCAGCGAGACGAGGTCGTTCAACCGCTCGGGCCCGCCGCGCGCCAGCGCGCGAACGGTCCAACCGTGCGCGAGCAGCGACCGGGCGACGTGAGCGCCCAGAAATCCGGTGGCGCCGGTCAGAAGGCAGGTGGGCACGACTTGGATTCTCCCCGATTTGCGACTATCGTTCGGCCCCCGATGACAATTCGTCACAGGATGCACCGCCGGATCCGGCTGATTCTAGCGGCCGGTCTGGCCGCGCCCGCGATCGCGCTGGCGGCCCCGCCCGTGCGGCCGCCCGTCGTCGAGTACCGGATCGCCGCCGCGCTCGATCCTAAAACGCACGTCGTCACCGGTCGCGAGCGCCTTCTCTGGCGCAATCCCTCCGCCGACTCCGTCTCCGAGCTGCGGTTCCATCTGTACCTGAACGCCTTCAAGAACAACCGCTCGACCTTCATGCGGGAATCCGGGGGCCAGCTTCGCGGCGACCGGGCCGGCGAGAAGGCGGAGGACTGGGGCGCGATCGACCTGACCTCGATGAAAATCGAAGGAGGAGCGGATCTGCTCGCGGGCTCCCGCAAGATCCGTCCGGACGGGAACGACGAGACGGATGAGACCGTGCACTCGGTTCCGCTTCCCTCCCCGGTTCCGGCGCATGGAGAGATCGCGCTCGACATCGAATTCAAGTCGAAGCTTCCCCGGATCTTCGCGCGAACCGGCTTCGTGCGCGACTACCACCTCGTCGGCCAGTGGTTTCCCAAGCTCGGCGTCTATGAGCCGGCCGGGATGCGCCAGCGCGCGGCGGGCGGCTGGAACTGCCACGCGTTCCACGCCAACTCGGAGTTCTACGCCGACTTCGGCGACTACGACGTCACACTGGACGTGCCGGCCTCCTACGTGGTCGGCGCGACCGGGCGTCGGGTGTCAGCGACGCGCGCCGGCGGCCGCGCGTCGTACCGGTACGTGCAGGAAAACGTCCACGATTTCGCGTGGACGGCCGACCCCCGTTTCGTCGTGCATGAGTACCGCTTCGACCCCGCCCGCGACGTCCCCGCGCAGTGGACCGCCCGCGCCGCGTCGGAGCTCGGCAGGACGCCCGGCGAGCTCGCGCTGAAGCCGGTTTCGGTGAGACTTCTCCTCCAGCCGGACCATCGCGCGTCTCAGGACGCGTATGTCGACGGCCTGCGTGCGGCTCTCTCCTTTTACGGGCTGTGGTTCGGCGTCTACCCTTACGAAACGCTGACGCTGGTAGACCCGCCGGAAGATGGCATGGGCTCGGCCGGCATGGAGTACCCGACTTTCATCACCGGCGGGACGTCCCCGGCGCTTTCCCGCTGGCCGCTCAAGAAGGCGCGCCTGACACAGAACGTCGCACTGCACGAGTTCGGACACGAATATTTCTACGGGATGGTCGGAAGCAATGAGTTCGAGGAATCCTGGCTGGACGAGGGGCTCAACACGGACGCCGAGTACCGGGCGATGGCGCTCGCGTACGGTCCGAGAGATTTCGTGGAGCTGCCGGGCGGAATCGGTCTCGGATCCCTCGCGTTCGCGCACGGCGTCGCCTCGGGCGAGAAGAATCTCGATCCCATCCTGCGCAACGCCTGGGGCTACGCCTCGACCGGATCTTACGGCGTGAATTCTTACATGAAGGTCGGCCTCTTCATGGCGCAGCTCCGGAGCGACCTCGGGCCGGAAGTTCTCGCGCGCGCCGAACGCGCCTTTTTCGAGCAGTGGTCGTTCCGGCATCCCTCGACGAAAGACTTTTTCGACGCCTTCGAGCGGGTGAGCGGCCGCGACCTCTCGCGCTACCGGGCGGCGATCGTGCTCGGAACCGCGCGTCTCGACTGGCAGGTGGTGCGCGCGAGCACGGAGCTCGCGGCCGAGGACTCGGGATTGTTCGACCGCGGTGGCGCCCGCGTCGAGCTCGAGAAGGGACGGCCGCGCGGCGCGAAGGACACCGTCGGAGGCAAGCGGCCCGCCCGCCGGTTCGACAGCATCGTCGTTTTCGGAAACACGGGAGACTGGCCGCACGAGGCGGCGGCGCGTCTCGCGTTCGAAGACGGCCGCATCGTCGACCGGGTTCTTCCCGCGGAGGCGCGATGGGTGCGCCTGCGGATCTCCTCGAACTCGCGGCTGGCGTGGGCGAGCGTGGACCCCGACCGCCGTAACGCGTGGGAGGCGAACCGGCTGAACGACTCGAAGGTGCTGAACGTCGGGCGCGGCGCCGCGGACACGCGGGGACGGGCCGCTTCCGCCAAGTACCTGAGCTGGGCCGCGGCGCTGTCCGGCCTCTTCCAGCAGCTTTTGTGGTCGCTCGCGTGAGGAGCCGGGGCGCTCTCGCGGCGGGCTTTGCTGCCCTGTCACGGGGGCGGCTGATCCTTCTTCTGACCGGCTGTGCGGTCGTTCTCGGTCTGATCTCGGCCGCGCCTCTCGCGCCGGCGATGACCGAAGCTTTCACCGGAACTCTCGCGGGAGACCATCTCCTGCGCAATCATCCGGAGTTCGCGCCGGTCGACGCGCTCGATTTCGTGAGAGAGAAAACGGCGGCGATCGCGGGCGCTCGCCACACGATGGTCTGGGCGGCCCTCTTCGGTCTCCTTCTCCAGATCTTCTTCGCGGGCGGCATCGTAGAGACCCTCGGCCGCGACGTCTTCTCGATACGCGGGAGGCGCGCCGCGTTCTGGGCCGCCTCGCGCCGTCACTTCGCTCACAACCTGAAGTGTTTCGCCCTCTTTGCGCTCCTCGCGGGGATCTCGCTCGGGATATTTCTCGGGATCGCGGGCGCGCTGCGGAAGGCGATCTTCGCCGGCGCCCCTCCGCACGCCCCTGGAAGCACCGCGTGGGGGATTGCGGTCTGGATCGTCTCGCTCTGGATCTTCGGAGCGCTCACGCTGCTCTACGATTTCGCCCGCGCCGGCCGGCGGTCCACACCCGGCATCGGCGCCATCGAGGCGTTTCGAAAGGCGCGCCGGCGGCTGCGCGGTCTCGGATTCCGGGGACTGGGGATCCTTCTCTTCTGGAGCGTCGCGGCGCTCGCCGCTCTGGCGATCGTGTTCGCCGCCGCGTGGGGCCAGCGGACGCCCTCCGGACCCGCGGTAGCGATCAACCTCCTCCTGCTCGTCCTGCTGCTGGCAGTCCGCCCGGCCGCGCGCGTCGCCGCGTGGGGCTCGATGCTCGCCCTCTTCGACGCGAGCGCGCCCGCGGAGTTCGTCCCCCTCGGGCCGAGGGTCTCCGCTCCCACGCCCGCCCTCCCGGCGTTGCCGCCCCTCGGCGTCGAGGAGGGACCGCCCGCAGGGCCCGAAGAGGCGGCGGAATTCGAGCCTCGGTCAAACGCCCATCCGTCCGGCGAGATTCCTCGGGGAGAGTGAACGCCACGGGCGCTGGCCCGGGTCGGCGTTGAACGCTTGATCGCTCGATTACTTCTTCTTCCCCGCCCACTCAACGATTCGCCGCATCCCTTCGTGAATCCTCTCGAGCGAGGTCGCAAACGAGAGCCGGATGCACCCGTCCTCGCCGAATGCCTCTCCGGGAACCGCCGCGACGTGCGCTTCAGCGAGAAGCCGGCGGCAGAGCTCTTCCGAGCCGGAGACCCCGAGGCGGCCGTACAGCGCCGATACGCGGGGGAACGTGTAGAACGCGCCTTCGGGCGGCGCCGTCTCGACGCCCGCGATTGACGCGAGCGCCTCGAGCATGACAGCACGGCGCTCGGCATACTGGGCGAGCATGCCGGCCACGGACGCGTCCGACCGCTCGAGATCGGCGAGCGCGAGAATGGCCGCCTCCTGTGAGATCGAGGACGCGTTCGACGTGGAGTGGCTCTGATAAGACGCCATCGCCGCCACCAGCTCCCGCGGCGCCACGGCCCATCCGAGTCTCCAGCCGGTCATCGCATAGGTCTTGGACGCCGCGCCGGTGACGACGATTTGCTCCCGGTACCGGTCCCAGAACGCCGCCGCCGAGACGTGCTGCCGTCCTTCGTACAGGAAGCGGTCGTAGGTCTCGTCGAAGATCACGACGGCGCCGCGGCGCGCGCACCAGTCGAGGATCCGCTCGAGCTCGTCGCGCGAGACGACCGCGCCGGTCGGATTGTTGGGAGAATTCAGGATCACGCCGCGCACCGCGGGGCCCGCCTGTTTCTCGAGGAGCGCCGCCGCGGGCCGCCAGCCGTCCTCGAGCCGGGTCTCGACGAAATCGGGGCGCGCGCCGGCGAGACGCACCATCTCGGGAAAGGAGACCCAGTAAGGAGAGAACACCGCGACCTCGTCGTCGGGGTCGAAAAGCGCCTGGCAGGTGTTGAAGACGGCCTGCTTCGCGCCCGCGGTGACGAGCACGTTTTCCGCGCGGCAACCGCTCCCCTGCTCTCGCCGGTATTTCTCGGCGATGGCTTCGCGGAGCGCCGGAGCGCCGGCCGTGTCCGTGTACTTCGTGCGACCGTTTTCGATCGCGGAGATCCCGGCGCGCGCCACGAAGCCGGGCGTCGGAAAATCCGGCTCGCCGAGTCCGAAGTCGACGACGTCCACTCCGGACGCCGCCAGCGACTTCGCCGCTTTTCCGACCGCGACCGTCGAGGACGGACAGAGCTTCTCCACGCGGCGCGAGAGACGAATCCCGCTCACTTGCGCCTCTTCCACGATCTCCCGAAGGCGGCAAAAGCGAGGAGTTTCTTGCGCCCGGTCAGCAGGAGCCCGATCTCGATCACGATCCACGCACCATACACAAAGAGCATCTCGTGGCGGAGCGAGGGCACCGCGAACTGGATGGCCCAGAGCGCGAACAGGCCGATCGCCTCATGGATCTCGAAGCTCATCGATGCGAGAAAGAGCCAGCCGAGGAACGCCTGAAGGATCGTCAGGAGAATTTCGTTTCTCTGAAAAGCGTCGAACGGGAGGGGCTCCGTGGACCCGTGGCTCCAGCAGTAGATGACGCCGAGCATGGCCGACAGGATTCCCCACTGGTTGATGTTCGACGAGACCATGTTGACGAGCGCGACCGGCGCCCTCGTGATCCGGCGCGCCCACGCGAACGCGGACGTCTTCTCGGGAAACTCCGAGAGGAAAGGCGCCACCCACTGGATGAAGACGAACTGCGACATTCCGAAGCTGGTGGCGAGCGCCAGCATCGACGTGAGGAAGGGTTCCGCGATGAAGAAGATGATCGCGCCGCCGCCCAGAAGAAGAAGTCCCACGGCGGCCCAGCGCTTCCCTCCGGTAAATGAGAGCGCCCACCGGGAGACCGCGGGGACCTCGTCGTCCTGTTCGAGGGTCTCTTCGCGGGGAGGCATCCTCAGAAGCACCGAAAGGTAGATCCCGTAAGTCGCGGTGAGAACCGCGGAATCGACGAGCGAGAGATTGCCCTTCGCCCAGACGATCACGAAATAGGCCAGCGGCGGGAGCAGTCCGAGGACTTCGACCGCGTGGTCGTCCTGGAGCCGGATCTGTCCGAGCGGCTGGTTGCGGCGCTTCCTCGAGTAGAACGCCGCCACCGCGTAGATCATGGGCCATCCGAGCCCCGTCAGAAGGCGGAGGCTCCCGGTGAAATTCGCGATCGCCAGGTGGACGAGCTGAGGGTTTTTGCCGGCCTTCCATGCGATCACCGCTTCGACCGCGAACTCGGGGAACGTCTGCACGAGCGCCAGCACGGCGAGAGCGAGCCCCTGCGACATCAGGAACTCCGCCGCCTCGGCTCCCCAGGCGACCAGGAAGGCCGAGGCGATCATCGCCGGAAACGTCCAGAGCGCGGAGAGCGGTGATCCCGGCGTCGCGCTTTCGAGGTCGACGGCGAGGGCAAGGCGTGAACGCCAGGACCTCATCGCGCGGGTTATAGCATGACGACCATGGCCGGAATCGAATCGCCCTCGAACCCCGTGGTCCGCGAGATTGCGCGCGCGATCGAGGCCCGCACTCACTTCTTAATCGAGGGGGAAAAACCGATCCTGGAGGCCGTCGCGGCGGGCCTGCCGCTCGACCACCTGCTGCACGACGCCAGCGTCCGCCCGGGGCGTCTCGCGGCGATCGCTTCGGCGCGCCCTCGGCTCGTTTCACGGGCGGTGCTCGAGCGGCTCGCGGAATCGAAGACCCCACAACACCTGCTCGCGGTGGCGCGTCGGAGAGACGTTCCCGTGGCAGAGATCCTCGGCCGCTCCGGACCGGCCGTCTTCCTCTTCGGGGTCCAGGATCCGGGCAATCTCGGCGCGATCGTCCGAGTCGCCGAGGCGGCCGGCGCCGCGGGCGTGCTCGCGGCGCCCGGCTCCGCCGATTTCTTCCATTCGCGCGCGGTGCGGGCGAGCGCGGGAAGCGTCCTGAGGATCCCCGTGTCAGGCCGGGTTTCCTTCGAGCCGTTCGCCGCGGATGCGCGCGCCTCTGGCCGCACGATCGCCGGCGCGGTCGCCTCCGGAGGCGAGAACCCCTTCGAGAAGCCGCTCGATCCGAAGTCGGTCCTGGTGATCGGCGCCGAGGGCACGGGCCTTCCGGCCGGCGCCTACCGTTACCTCGACCGGCGGCTGAGTCTCCCGATGCGGGACCCGGTGGACTCCTTGAACGCCGCAGTCGCCGCAGCGCTGATCCTTTACGCGGGGAGCCGAGCGACCAACGGGAGCGAGACGGCCGCGGTAGTCCGCGGTCAACTAGATCGGGAGCCGAGCGACCAACGGGAGTGAGACGGCCGCGGCAATCCGCGGTCAACTAGATCGGTATCTGAACGCTGAAAATCAGCCTCGACCGCTCAACTCTTCTCCTCGGCAAAGACCTCCGCCTGAAACTTCCAGAGCCGCGCGTTCGGGTCGCGCCACGCATCCGGAGACAGCCCGGCCTTGCGCGAGACCTCCTCGAGGAATCTCTCGCGCGTCATGTTCCATTCGGTGGCGACCTGTGGGAGGAGAAGTCCGCTTCTTCCGGAGAGCTCCAGGATCAGGCCGTCGCGCCCGACCTCGATTTCCTGCGGGTCGGAAACCTCCGCTGGGGCCGTCAGGACCGAGATCTCGATCTCGACGATCGGAAGCTCCTCGCGGTCGAGCGGCGGGAAGCGAGGGTCTTCGAAGGCGGCGCGAAGGACGAATTTCGGGACCGTCCGCCCCAGGTCTCCGTCCGGGGCGAGGGTTCCGATGCAGCCGCGAAGCTCGCCGGCTTCCCGCAGCGTCACGAAGAGCGCGCGGGCGGCCCCGAACGCTTCCGAGCGGTCGGAAGAGAGCCGGGGCAGGGGTTCGCCTCGAAAGTGGGCTTCGAGAGACCGGCGCGCGAGATCGAGAAGATCCCGGCGCGTTTCGGCAGATAGGTCCTGTCCGGCCATGTTCAGGAGGAAACCGCGAGTCCGCGGAGGAAAGTCCCGACGACCGCTTCCAGCTCGTCGAGCTTGCCCTCGATAAAATGCCCTGTGCCGGGCACGACGACCACTTCGCCGCGATCGCCAACGAATTCGCGCAGCAGATCGGGAGGGCCGTACGTGTCCTGTTCTCCGACGACGAAGAGCGCGGGCACCGCCGGGCGCGAGGTCTGCCGGATCGATTCCGTGGCGACGGGGAGTCCGACGCCGATGAACGCGGAGATTCGCGGATCGCCGGCGATTTCCCGCAGCGCCGCGGCCGAGCCGAAGGAAAACCCTCCCGCGATCAGGGGACCTCCGGTGCGGCGCTCCACTTCATCGACCGCCGCTCGCACGTCGAATGTCTCGCCGCGTCCCTCATCGTGAGTGCCTTCCGAGAGTCCGACTCCCCGGAAGTTGAATCGAAGGGTGGCCCATCCGTTTGCGACGAGAGCCCGGGCCGCCCGGTAGACCACCTTGTTGTGCAGCGTCCCGCCGAAAAGCGGATGCGGATGCGCGAAGGCCGCGCCGCCCTTTCGAGGCGGCAGAACGTCTTTCCAGAGTCCCTCCATACGGCCGGTCGGTCCCGCAAATAAGATCGTTTCGAGGCGGTCCGTCAGGAGGGCCTCCCCGCTCGCGCCCGCGACCAACCGCCGGGACTCGTTGGCGAAAGGTGGCGTTCGTCGTATTCTTCCCGCCTCCCGGCCGCCGCCCGGCTGCGGAGCCCGGAAGCTGCGAAAACGAGTCCGACACGCACGAAAGCAGGAACGAAACGCATGAACAAGATCGTACACGTCGTCGGCACCGGCACCATCGGAGAGCCCCTGATCGGCCTCTTCGCGGACTTCAAGAAATACCTCGGGATCGACGAAATCACGTTCCACAAGCGGACGCCGATGACGACCGAGCGGGCGAAGGTCAACCACCTCCTCCAGCGAGGCGCGAAGCTGGCCGTCGACTCGGACAAGGTCGCGGACTTCGAGGCGCTCGGCCACAAGGTCGACTACGAGGCGCAGGAAGCGCTCGAGCGGGCGACGGTCGTGATCGACTGCACCCCAGCCGGCAACGAGAACAAGATGGCGTACGAAAAACTCTCGGGCCCCCGGGGATTTCTCGCTCAGGGCAGCGAATTCGGTTTCGGGAAGCCGTACGCGATGGGAATCAACGACGAGGCGCTGATCGCCGGGGAGGACCGGTTCCTCCAGGTGGTCTCCTGCAATACCCACAACATCGCCGCGCTCGTGAAGACGCTGGCGGAGAACGAGGACCACGGTTCCGGGCTCGAGCAGGGGCGCTTCGTTTGCATGCGCCGGGCGAACGACGTCTCTCAGGATTCGGGCTTCGCTCCAGCGCCCTCCGCCGGAAAGCACGACGATCCCCAGTACGGGACCCACCACGCCCGCGACGCCTCGCGCCTGCTCGAGACTATCGGCTGGAAGACGAAACTCTTCTCTTCGGCCATGAAGCTGAACACGCAGTACATGCATTCGCTGTGGTTCGACCTCGAGCTGACGAACCCGATGACCAGGGAGCGGGCGCTCAACCTCCTCCGCGCGAACCGCCGCATCGCGATCACGGAGAAGAGGTCCTCGAACCAGATCTTCTCCTTCGGCCGGGACCACGGCTACTACGGCCGGATCCTCTCCCAGGCTGTCGTCGCCGCCCCGACGATCACGACCAACGGCGACCGCGACGTCGTCGGATTCTGCTTCACGCCGCAGGACGGGAACTCGCTCGCGTCGTCGATCGCCGCCGCCCTCTGGCTGATGGATCCGGATTACGACCGGCAGGCGAGGATGGGCGTGCTGGATCGGTTTTTCTTTCGGGAGATTTGAGGGGGAGGTCAGGGGGAAGTTCTAGCGACGTCGTGCATCGGTTCCCATTTTTTCAATCCGTCTGAGCC
>JBBROA010000068.1:0-23798 GCA_038229875.1 Thermoanaerobaculia bacterium
AGGCGGCGATCGCCTTTTTCGCCGCGGGGGCGAGTGTGAGGCGAACCCGCCGCGCGGCAATCCGCGGAAGGTCGGCGAGAAGGAGTTTCGAGCCGGACAGGGAGAGGGTTCTCATTCGCGGCGATTGTAGGAGCATTCCGACGCGGGCCCGGCGGCGCTCGCCCGGGGTCGCGGGGAAATCGCCGCCAGAGGCGTCGCCGCGGCGCGCCGGAGTGGTACCCTGCCTCGTTTTTCCACACATCGACTGGTTGCGCTCGAACGGAGCGAAGGAGAGCCCGCGGTGAAGGTCGTCGCGATCCTCGGGGGTCAATGGGGAGACGAGGGCAAGGGGAAGATCATCGACCTTCTCTCCGACCGTTTCGACGTCGTAGCCCGGTATCACGGCGGCCACAACGCCGGGCACACCGTGAAGTTCGGAGACCGGCACTTCGCGCTTCATCTGCTCCCCGCAGGGGCGGTGCGCGGCCGGATCGGCGTCATAGGCCCGGGGGTCGTCGTCGATCCCGACGCGCTTCTTTCGGAGATCGCGGGCGTCCGGGAGCAGGGTATCGAAATCGGCGACAACCTCCTCCTGTCGGACCGCGCGCAGGTGATCCTCCCCTGGCACCGGCTACTGGACGCGGCGCGCGAATCCGCGGCGGGAGACTCGAAGATCGGAACGACTCTGCGCGGCATCGGGCCGTCCTACGAATCCGCGGCCGCCCGCCGGGGCATCCGGGTCGCGGAGCTTTACCGCCCGGAGATCCTGCGCTCGCGAGTCGAAGCAATGGCGGCGGAGACGGGCGCCTTACTCCGTGCGCTCGGCGCAACGGAGATCCCTGAAACGAATGCCGTCCTGGACTCGCTTGCCCGTTCGGCCGAAGCCCTGAAGCCTCACGTGCGCGACACCGGCCGGTATCTGCGCGACCATCTCGCGCGCGGAGGAACCCTCCTCGCCGAGGGCGCGCACGGCGCAATGCTCGACCTCTCCGCCGGGACGTATCCCTTCGTGACGTCGTCGACGTGCACCTCCGGGGGCGTTGCCGCGGGGCTGCACATCTCCCCGCGTTCTCTCGACGGGTCCTTGGTCGTGCTGAAGGCGTACACGACGCGGGTGGGTTCCGGTCCGTTTCCGACCGAGCTGAACGACGCGACCGGCGAATTCCTGCGCGCGCGCGGCAACGAGTACGGGACGTCCACCGGACGCCCGCGCCGCACCGGCTGGTTCGACGCCGTCGTCGCGCGGACCGCGGTCGAGCTCTCGGGCGCTGCCGCGGTCGCCATCACGAAGCTCGACGTCCTCGACGATCTCGCCGAGATTCCGGTGTGCGTCGGCTACCGGCTCGACGGACGCGAGCTGCGCGACGTGCCTCCTTTGGTCGAAGACCTCGACCGGGTCGAGCCCGTGTACGAAACGGTCCCCGGATGGCAGACGAAGACCACCGCCGCGACGCGCACCGAGGACCTTCCGCCCGCCGCGCACCGGTACGTCCGCTACCTCGAGGAGCGGATCGGGGCGCCGGCTGTGTTTCTCTCGACGGGCCCGCGCCGCGAAGAAACCGTCTGGCGGCTGGACAGCGATTTTCTGAAGGCGCTGCCGGGAGCCTGACCCGGAACACGCCTTGCAGACGTGGGATCGGAGGCTCGAAATGAAAACACGCTCGAACACCCGGATCTCGACGCTTCTCCTCTCCGCGGTCGCGGTTCTCGCCGCGGCCCTTCTGATCGGCCAGGCGGCCTGTTCGTCTTCGAGGACCACGGGAGGATCGCCGACCGGCGGGACCACCGGGACGACCGGAACGACCGGAACGACGGGGACCTCGGGGACTGGCGGATCGACGGATTCGGGAACGGGCGGGCGCTACACCGTGACGCCGAGTGGAGGAACGAGCAGCCCGGGCTTTCGTTCGACCCCCGGAAACTCGGCTCCCGACCCGGCGCGCACGCCGCTCACGACGCCGCCCCCTTCGCGCTCGGCTCGTTAAGGTGCGTCGGGGCGCCGCCGTCCTTTGCCGGCTGGTCGGTCTGGCGGCGGGAGGTCTCTCCGGAAGGTGGACTTCCGCCGCTCTTCCGTCTGGGAGTTGTTGAACGCGGAGCGACTGCTCCCGTGACCACTGGCTGGGCCGGCTCCCCGGAGACGGGCGGAAGCGGAACGATCGGCAGACTCACGACGAATTCGCTTCCATGGCATTCCCGCGCTTGAGGCGACGACGGTCCCCCCGTGAAGTGCGACGAGATCTCGTACAAGCGAGAGCCCGAGCCCCAGGCCTTGTTCGCTGGGGTGATGCGCGTTGAATTGCGAGAAAGACTCGAATACCTCGGGTAAGTGGTCGGGAGCGATGCCGAATCCCTCGTCGCGCACTCGGATGATTGCTTCTCCTCCCCGCTCGAGCGTGACCCAGATTCGAGCGCCCTCAGCACTAAATTTGCTCGCATTGTGAACAAGATTTGAGACCACCTGTGCCAGACGGTTCACATCGCCGGACACCCGGATCGGGATCGGCGGGGCCGTTACGATGACCTTCTGCTTCCGCTTCTCAATTGCGGCCCGGATCGCTTCGACCCCCAGACTGACCGGTTCGTCCAGAGCAATATCGATTTTGTCGAGAGTGATCTTCCCGCGGGACGCCCGGGAAGCCTCCAGAAGGTCATCCGCAAGGCGAGTCAGGTGGGCCACCTGGCGCTGAATGATGTCCCGCGCCTCCTTCTGTCTCGGTTCCGGTGGACCGAGCACCTGAAGAAGTTGAATGGCGTTCGTGACCGCCCCGAGCGGGTTGCGGATCTCGTGGGAGAGCAATGCCAGGAAATGGTCTTTCCGGATCGAGGCTTCCCGGAGGGCGCGTTCCCTCCGCTTGGCCTCAGAGATGTCCCTGAGAATCGAGACATGGCGATCGGGACCCACGTGAGCGACCGCTGAAAACTCTACGTCGCGGACCTCTCCGTCCGGTCGCCGGAGCCGGAACTCCCCTCTGGCATGCCCCTCCTCCAAAAAGTGCGTCCATGCGGACTTGAAATCGAAGGTGACAAGGCTGAAGTCCGCGATGCTCTTGCCGGTGATCTGCCGGGCAGACTGCCCGATGAGCGTTTCCGCCGCCGGGTTCACGGCCACGTAGCGTCCGCTGCTATCAGCCACCAGGATTGCGTCCAGCGCGCTCATAAAAATCGCGCGAAGATGGCCGCTGAGAAGTCGGGCCGGCACTCGCGGACGAACTTCGGGCCGAACCCCTTCACGAGGGAAGGGAATCCCGGGAACGGTTGGCGTGGTGCCCATCGGATCTACGGCAAACCTAACCCCGGCGTCTTCCGTCTTCTGCACGCTTCCGTACAGCGAGCGTGAAATGGCAGCCAACCTCGAGGATCCAGTCCGGGGCCGTAATTGGCGGTGGAAAACGAAATTTCGAAAGGGGGTGGCATCTGCTCAAGGGGCGGCTGGCACCGCCCGCGGGATTTGGTGCTTGACTGATTTGGTGGGCCGTCTGGGACTCGAACCCAGGACCACCGGCTTAAAAGGCCGATGCTCTAACCGACTGAGCTAACGGCCCGACGTCAGCGGCGAAAAAACATAGCACGCCGGGGGTTTCGCGTGTGATCGTCCGCCGACGGCTGATCCCCCCGTTCGGGATGCGCGGCCGGCGATCCGTGGGGCCTCTCTCCCCCGCTGGACCGGCGGCCGGCATCCTCTTTATCGAGCGAAACTGACTTTCCGATCAGAATTTCCCGGGCTAGAAGCTCACCGGGCACCCTCCAAACGCGTTCGTGTCCTGGATCGGCGTAAACGGGGTGTTCAGCGGGTTCACGTAGGTCTTAACGTCTCCCGTCAGCGAATCGGTCACGGTGAGGGTCACCTCGACGTTCGTCATCCCTCCCGCAAAAACCCAGAAGCGCGAATTGAATCCGCAGCCTCGGACCACCTTCACGAAGACCTCGACGTTGTCCGGGCTGAAGAACCAGAAGTGCGCGGTCGAGTCCGTCAGTCCCACCGGGGTTCCGACGCCGGAGGCCGTGGCGCTCCGCCAGGTGGCTTTGACCTGGAAGCGGCCGCTGCCGAGACACAGGGTCGTCGAGCCGGGCGCGCACGGAAGCGGCGGGACCGTGCCGCCGATGTCGAGCCGGCGGATTCGTCCGGGGCCAAACTCCGTGATGAAAACTTCACGAGTCGTGCGGTCGAGCGCCATGTTCGTCGGCGTGATCAACGGGCTCGCCAGTACGGTGGGAGGTCCAGCCGGCGTGCTGAAGAAGAGCAGGCGGCCCGGCGCGTTCGCCCTCATGTTTGTGCTGAACTCGAGGACCAGGTACTGATCTGCCACCGGAGCGACCGGAAGGACGTCGATCGCGGAGTTCAGACCGCCGATCAGCCTCGTGTTCGCTCCCGTCGTCGAATCGACCCGGCGGACTTCGGAGAGGCCGGGGGTGAACGGGAACCCGGTCAGAAACGAGACGAGGATCTGACCGTTCGAGAGCCGGATGCTGTCAGGAACCGGGTCCACGACCGGAGGGGGCCCTGCGGGATTCGTGAGCGGCGGGAAGGACGCCAGCGTGACGTAGCTGCCCGTCGCGATATCGACGCTCTGAATCAGGTTCAGGCTGGCGTCCGTCACCGCGATGCGGCTGCCGAGTGACACGAGCCCGAAGGGGTTCGACGAGCGCGGGCCGACGAGGTCCGGAAAGTCCACGAGCAGCGAAATCCGGAGGGTCTCCCCGGCCGGGTTGTTGATGACGAGCTCCGTCCCGTTTTTCAACTGAACGTGCTGCGCGGGAGTCATGACGAAGTTTCCGATCGTCGCATCGATCGCCGCGGTGAAACGCAGCTTGAGGACCGAGCTCAATATCGGCGAGGAAGGATTGGGATTCGGGATCTCGAGACCGGGCGAAGCGCCCGGCAGGCTTTCGTCGCCCGCGCCGATCGTCAGAAACCAGACGTCCCCGATCTGCTCGATCCCGGACGGCCCGGACGGAGCGTTGTCGCCAACGGCGGAGAGTCCAGACGGGAGACCGTCGAGAATCGTGATCCGGGTCCCGTTGCGGCGGACGAGAGAGATGCGCCCGGTGTTGGGACCGGAGCCCGCCTCGCAGACCAGAAGGCTGCCGGCGGGCGTCAGCGAGATTTTCATCGGCGCCCGTAAGCCCTCGGCGAGAGTCGTCAGGTTCTGCGCGGACAATCGCGCCGGGGACAAAAACGCGCCGAGGACGAGAAAGAGGATGACCCCCGAAACTCTTCTGTGCGGCATAGCGACCTCCTGAAGGCGGGCAAAACCGGTCAGACAATCCGACGGGTCCCTTTTCGGCGATTCTAGGACCGGCGGGCTCTATAGCGGCAACTATTCCCGCGACGTTGCCGGTCGGAGCCGGGGGTGACGAAAAGGCGAGTGACCTCCCCGGCCCTGCCTCCGAGTTGGTGCAGAGGTAGATCACGTCGATCAGCCACGTCGCAGACTCGGCGGGCACTCGACTGGCTGGGCACCACCGGCTACCCGCGGGCCCCCTCACCCCAACGCTCTCCCCGAGGCGGGAGAGGGAGGTGTCCGGAGATCCCCTTCCTCAAAACCGCAACGGTGTTGGCATTAGGATGCGCGGATGCGCCAACTCATCCGCCCCGGCTTTGCCTGCGTCGTGGCCGTCGCTTCGATTTCCTGCGCCTCGCAGACAGCTCCTCGCGGTGGAGCCGCCGCGCGCGCCTCTGCTTCCGCCGCGGCGACCGTTTCCGAGTACGCGCTGGACGGCCGAATCCCCATGCCGGGCGATACCGGCTGGGACTATCTGACCTTCGACGCTCCCTCGCACCGCCTCTACGTCTCCCGCGGCGACCGGGTGCTCGTGATCGACGCGGCGAGCCGCAAGATCATGGGCGAGATCGCTCCGACCCCGGGCATTCACGGGATCGCGCTCGCTCCGGAGCTCGACCGGGCCTTTACGAGCAACGGGCGCGCGGCGTCGGTCACCGTGTTTTCCCCTTCCACTCTTGCGATCGTCGGCGAGGTCAAGGGAACCGGAGAGAACCCGGACGCGATCCTCTACGACCGGGCGAGCGGGCGTGTCTTCACGTTCAACGGACGGGGCAAGAGCGCCACCGCGATCAACGCGAAGACGCTCGCGATCGAGGGGACGGTCCCTCTCGGAGGAAAACCGGAAGGGCCCGCGTCCGATGGCGAAGGGCGGATCTTCGTGAACATCGAAGACACCAACATGATCGCCGTCATCGACGCGCGGACTCTCGCCGTGACCGCGACATGGTCGCTCGCGCCGTGCGACGAGCCGACGGGGCTCGCTCTCGACGTCGCGCACAAGCGCCTCTTCGTCGGCTGCCACAGCAAACAGATGATGGTCATCGACTCGTCGAGCGGCCGCATCGTCGCGTCCCTTCCGATCGGCGAGGGCGTCGACGGCACCGCGTACGACCCCACCACGGGGCTCGCTTATGCCTCGAACGGCGACGGAACCCTGACCGTCGTGCACGAGGATTCGCCGGAGTCCTTTCGCGTGGTGCAGAACGTGGCCACGCAGCGCGGCGCGCGCACCCTGGCGCTCGATCCGTCCAGTCACCGGATTTATCTGGTGACCGCGCAGTTCGGCCCCCCTCCCGCCCCGACCGCGGAGCGCCCGAACCCGCGTCCTCCCATGCTGCCCGGGACAGCCGTCGTGCTGGTCGTCTCCCCGAAGAGCTGACCCGGGGCGTTCACCCCGGACGCCGCCGCTGGCCCGCTCGGCCGTCCGGCCGGCGGACAGACTCTCGGTCGGGACTCGCTTCTCTCTGAACGCCGGTAGCCAGACCCGCGCCCGGTTTGCCCCATACTGGAACCGACGATCCACACCCACACCCGCAGACACCGCAACGACACCAAGGAGGATCCGATGGCCTCAGAGCCTGCTCCGCCCCGGGCGCACTCGCCCGAGCCCTGGATCAGCGACCGGAAGGACCCGCGCATGGTGATGGACGCGCAGGGCCGGCTCGTCGGGGTGCTGACGACGGCCGAGGACGCGCGCCGAATCCTGTCCGCCGTCAACGGAACCCGCGGACTTCCGGGAGCCGGGCTGGACGGCCCGCCAGTCCTCGACGGCCTTCAGTCGCTGTTCGATCTCTGCCGCTATCACTCCGACCCGAAATTCAAAGAATCCGCGGATAAGGACGGCGGCCTGGCAAAGCTTCTCGCATCCGCGAACGCGGCATGGCAGGCGTTTGGACGGGAAAGCTTCCGCGAATAGCCCGTCGCCCGTACGCCAGGGCGTTTCTCGAACGGGTGCTAGCGGGAAGGCTGAATCGCCGACGAGCAGCACGTCGATCCCGGCGGCGTCGGGGGGTCGAACATCCGTTCTCCCTAGGAGCCTGTCCGAGTAATGTCCGTTGCGAGCGCGGTGAGGCCGAAGCGAGAGCGGGAGCGCAGGAAAACGGCGCGGAGGCGTAGCCCGGCTACGCCGCACAAGCCGTTTTTCGAGCATTCCGCTCGCAGCGAGAGCATCGTCGGCGCGCAGCAGGAGATTACGAGGACAGGCTCCTAGGGCTCCAACGTGAATCCGTCCTTCTCGAGCGCCGCGCGCACCGCGCACGCGTCGGCGCTCCGCACGAGCAGGTAGTCGGTGTCGTAGGTCGAGAGAACGAAGATCGAGAGACCGGCCCGCGCGAGCGGCGCCGAGAGCGCGGCGAGCACCCCCGTCACCTCGAACGGAATCGGTCCCTCGAGGCGCAGCGCCCGCCAGCCACGCTCGCAGACTGCGCCATGCGGTGCGGCCGCCTCCTCGCACACGACTGAGAGCTCGCGGTCCGTCCGAGTGACGGAATAGAGCGCGGTCTCCCGCGGAATCGCCGGGAGCGGGGCCTCCGGCGGAAACCGGCAGACGGCGAAGGCGCCGGGAACCCAGGCGACCTGTTTCCAGGAAGGAGTCGGACGCTCCTCTCCGCCTGCGACCGGCGCCTCGGACCGATCGTCGGTCATCTTGTATCCGGCGCGCGGGAGGTCAGTCGCGAGGCGTGGCGTGCGATTCCGATTCGAGCTGGAGGAGGTGGTACTCCGAGAGCGCCCGCCGCACGATGCGGCGAAGATTGCGGAGGCGGCGCTCGGCGCGTTCCCGCTCGCGGTCGGCCAGTCGCGCCCGGCGGTAGTAGAGGACTTCCCTCCACAGCGTGTCGACCGCTTTTCGCCAGCGCTTCTGCGCCAGCCCCTGCTGCAGCTCTATCGCGGGTGTCAGAGATCCTCCGCGGAAATGTTAGCAGCTTCGCTGAGGAAAAAGCCGTCCGAACTCGGTTCACTCGCCCGGCAGATACCGCGCGAACTTCAGGTCCGCGACGAACACCTCCCGCTCCCGGCGGCGGGCCGCTTCATTCGGCGCGCGCAGGAGGACGCGCGGAGGGATCAGCGGCGCCGCGGATTCGACGGTGCTTCTGGCCACGCCGGCCCGTCGAGGCACCAGATGCGCCAACGCCGCGCAGAAGACTCGTTCTGCTACGCTCGATCCACTCCCCCATGGATTCCCGCTCCGCGTTCGGCAGCGACGTCGCCGAGCCGTTCCCCGACGGCTCGATCGCTCTGACGTGCCCGGTGTCCAAGGGCTGGACCGGGCAGGCGCGGGGTTCTCAGACGCGAGCGGAGCACCCGGGGACCGCGGTCCGCTGGCATGGCGCGGTCTACGAAGTCGTGGAATCCAGTGCTCTCGCGACAGGCGGCGTCCGCTACCGGCTTGCGGAGTGGCAGGACCGTCACGCGATCCGCACCATCGAGAGCTACGACGCGCCGAGCGAAGCCGCGCGCGGGACCGAGCGCGTCCGCCGAACCGATTCCGTCCGCGAGCGGCGTCTCGCGATCCTGTTTTCGCCGCTCATCGGGCACCTGCCCGGGCCCGTCCAGGAGCGCCTCGAGTCGGAGATCGGCGCGCCGGCGGTCGCCATGACGGTGATCTCCGCTCTTCCGATCTTCGTGCTCGGAATCCTGGGACTCCTGTCGCACATCGTGGGCGTGTTCGGAGCCCCTCCATTCCCGCTCGCGCCTCCGCTCGTTCTCTCCGTCTTCTTCGCCGCCGAATCGGCCGTCCGGATCGGGAGCGCCTGGATCGGCGGGCACCCGATGGGCTCCGTCGCCGGAACTCTGTTCTATCGGGCAGTTCTGGCCTGGCGAGGAAGGAAAATCCCCGCGGCCCCCGCTGACGGCGCTCCCCGGCCGGGCCTCCCCGACCAGGACCTCTTCCGGTTGATGGAGCCCGTGCTGTCGCTTCTGCCGCGGTCGGACCAGCAGCGCCTGGAGCGCAGATACGATTTCGCGTGGCGGAAATGGGGCCGCATCACCGCGGGCCTTCTCTTCGCGGTCGGGGCATTGAACGTTCTGGCATCTCTCGCGGCGTTCGCGGGCGACATGGCGGGCGTCGGCGACGTCGTCTGGATCTTCGCGGGAACGGCACTCTGCGTGGAGCAGGGCCTTCGCTGGCGCGACCTCTCCCGGGGTCGCGCCCGGGGCAGCGTCCTCGGGGCGGCGGTTCGGCCATTCGCCTGGCGCCTCCAGCGCGCTCCGGAACGCGCGGTGCCCTCTCCCACCGGGCCCACGGCCTGAGGGGATGGGCCCGGATCGTGCCGGGCCCGGATCGTGCCGGGCCCGGATCGTGCCGGGCCCGGATCGTGCCGGGCCCGGATCGTGCAGAATCGCCTCGCCGCAGGAGGACCACC
The DNA here is from genome assembly GCA_038229875.1 of Thermoanaerobaculia bacterium. Classification (GTDB taxonomy): domain Bacteria; phylum Acidobacteriota; class Thermoanaerobaculia; order UBA5066; family Gp7-AA6; genus JALYUA01. Next base: position 9,626 of record JBBROA010000068.1, read on the forward strand.
ATGCCGCGAAGCACCCGGATCGCCTTGCTCTGCCTCGCCCTGCTGGCCGCGCGCGGAGCCCGGGCGGACGATCCGCCCAAACCTCCCCCCGTCTGGTCGGGAAAGGCGGAAGCATCCTACGTCGCGACGTCCGGCAACTCCGACGCGAAGACGCTCGGTGCCGCGGGCGAGGTCCTCTATGCGCCGGGCGTCTGGAATTACAAGGCGTCCCTGGCGTTCATCCGGAGCGAGAGCGACGGCGTCGAGAGCGCGCGGACGTTCGACGGCCTACTGCGCGCCGCGCGGAAGCTCTCCCCGCGCCTCGAGGTGTACGGCCTCGGGACGTATCGCGAGAACCGTTTCGCGGGTATCGATTCGCAGTGGGCCGGAGAGGCAGGCGCCGCCTGGCAGTTTCTGTCCGCGGATCCGCACTCGTTGAAGCTCGAAGGCGGCCTCGGATACACCAGCGAGCGTCGGATCCTGCCCACCTCTTCGGGGATCGAGACCCGCGATTTCGCGACGGCCCGCGTCGGCCTGAACTACCGATGGAAGCTCTCTAAGACGAGCGAGTTTTCCGACGAGGCATCGTTCGTCGAGGACCTGAGCGATTCGAAAGACTGGCGGTTCGCCAACAAGGTCTCGCTCGGCGCGGGCGTCACGACCGTTCTGTCGGTGAAGCTCTCCTACGCGTGGCTCACGCTGAATGAGCCGGTTCCCGGAAAGAAGAAGACGGACACGATCACGTCGGCGGCGCTGGTCGCGAAGTTTTAGCGGCCCGTGGAAAAAGGGTGTGGGACGGGTGACCGCCGGCAGAGCCGGCGTTCTCTACCGCCGGGGGTATGCCTTTGGTGGACGAGTGGCGAGCGCCGCGGGGCCGGCTGGGAGGCGACGCGACGAAGGCGATCCTGTTCGATTCCCGCGCCGCCGCAACCCGCAGGGCGGACGGGCTTTTGCTCGGCGTTACGCCAAGAAGAAGAGCCTGACCGACATGCAGGACGAAAGTCTCGCTGGCGCCTGTCGCCGATTGCAAAAGCCCGGACGTGACACCCGCGTCCATTTTTCCACGGGCTGCTAGCGGCCCGCCCGGCGGAATCAGGGCTTCGCGCGGGTCATCGCGCCTTCCCGGAGGTCGATGGCTTTCTCAGGCAGCGCGCTTTCGTCCAGCGTGTCCTCGGCGCCTCCCACGAGTTTCCGGATGGGCCGCGCGAAGAGGAGCAGGACCACGCCGGCGACGCCGGTGACCTTCGCCACCGCGCCGAACAGCTCCGAAACGCCCATCCCCTCGAAACCGCCCGCGGCGAGTCCGGCGATCAGGTTGCCGAGGGCGGTCCCCATGAACCAAGTCCCCATCAGTTGCCCGGACAGCTTTTTCGGGGCAAGCTTCGTGACGCTCGAGAGACCGACCGGTGAGAGGCACAGCTCCCCTGCCGTGTGGAGAAGGTAGGTCATGATCATCCACATCATGCTGACCTTCACGCCGCCGACCGCGTACGACGCGCCGATGGCGAGAACGACGAAACCTCCCGCGAGGAACAGCAGGCCGACGCCCATCTTCGCGGCGGTCGAGGGCTGACGGCGGCCGAGCTTGACCCAGAGAGCGCCGAACACCGGCGCGAGCGCGATCAGAAAGATCGAATTGACCGACTGGAACCAGGACGTCGGGATGGTCGTTCCGAACAGGTCGCGGTTCATGAGCCGGTCGCTGAACAGGTTGAGCGACGAGCCCGCCTGCTCGAATCCCGCCCAGAAGAGGACGGCTGCCATGAAGAAGACGAAAATCACCGCAATCCGCTTTTTCTCGGCGGCCGTGATCTTCGCGAAGAGCAGGAGCGAGGAGAAATAGAGGATCGCCAGCCCGAGCATGAAGTACCCGGTGCCCTTGGCGACGCCGTAAAGATCCAGGCGAACGACCCCGGCCATATGAAGGGCCGCGAAGAGAACGATCACCGCGAAAACGACGGCCGCGCCGATCGCGAGGCTCCGGCGGGCGCCGCGGTCCGCAATGATCGTCGATTCCTCCGGGCGGCGGAGCCCGGCCGTTCCGAGGTACTTCGCGCCGAAGCGGTACTGAATCAGGCCGAGGACCATGCCGATGCCGGCGGCGGAGAACCCGAGGTGCCAGTTCACCCTCTCCCCGAGGTAGCCGCAGACGAGCGGTCCCAGCAGGGCGCCGAGGTTGATCCCCGAATAGAACACGGAGAAGCCCGCATCGCGCCGGGCGCTCCCGACGGGGTACAGGTCTCCGACCATCGCGCTGACGTTCGGTTTCAAAAGACCCGTACCGAGAACGATCAGCACCAGGCCGCCGTAGAACGTCGGCACGCTCGGAATCGCCATGGAGAAGTGCCCCGCCGCGATGATGCAGCCGCCGAGGAAGACGGCGTTGCGCTGGCCGAGGATCCGGTCCGCGATCCACCCTCCCGGCAGCGCCATCAGATACACAAAGCCGGTGTAGAGGCCGTAGATCGCGGCGGCCGATCGGTCGGTGAGACCGAATCCCCCCGTCTTGACGGACGCGACCAGGAAGAGGATCAGGAGACCCCGCATCCCGTAGTAACTGAATCGCTCCCACATCTCCGTGAAGAAGAGGGTCGAGAGGCCGCGGGGATGGCCGAGCCACTGCTTCTCGGAGGCCGGGACGGTGTTGATCGCCATGCGGGTCAGGCTATATCAAGGTCGGCGGGATCCGGTCCAGACGTGGCTTTTCGCGTTGCCCAATGTGCGAACGAGGGAAGGAGCCGGCCCCTCACCCTGATCCTCTCCCCGGGCGAGGGGAGAGGGAAAAGGTGAACACCCCTCTTGTACAGTCGCGGCATGCCGAGCCCGGCCTTCCTGGGACCGATCTCGCTCATCCTGCTCGCGGCGCTTGCCGCGGCGTGGCTCGTCCAGCGCCTGCGCCAGCCGCCGCTCGTGGGATTTCTGGCTGCGGGCGTCCTCGTCGGTCCCTACGGCCTGGCGCTCGTCCGCGACGTGCACGTGGTCGAGACCCTCGCCGAGATCGGGGTCGTTCTTCTTCTCTTCACCGTCGGGCTCGACCTCTCGCTGTCGAGCGTCCGGCGCCTGGGCCGGATCGTCGCAATCGCCGGCCCGATCCAGTTCTTCGGGGTGATCGCGGTCGCCGCCGGTCTCGCCCTCTGGCGCGGAGACTCGCTCGCGCGCGGCATTCTCTTTGGATTTCTCGTCACGACGTGCACCACCGTCATCCTGCTGAAGCTCCTGATGGACCGCGGCGAAACAGACTCGCCGCACGGCCGGTTCTTAGTGGGCATCAACGTCTTCGGCGATCTGATGGTGGTGCCGATGATGCTGCTCATCGCGCCGCTGGCGTCGCCGGGGGCACGTGGACACCGCGGCCCTCGCCCTCGCGCTCGCCAAGGCCGCCGCGACCGTCGCGGTCATCGCATTCGCGGCGCGCCAGATCGTGCCGCGCCTCCTCGCCGCCATGGTCCGGACGCGCCAGAAAGAGCTCTTCACCCTCGCCGTCCTCCTGCTCGTCTTCGGGACGGCGCTCGGGACCTCCGCCGCGGGCCTGTCGCTCGCTCTCGGCGCGTTTCTCGCCGGGCTCGTCGTCTCCGAGTCGGAGTTCGGGCATCAGGCAGTCGCCGACATCGCGCCCTTTCGCGACGCGTTCAGCGCGCTCTTTTTCGTCTCCGTCGGGATGCTTTTCAACCCGCGCGTGCTCCTGACGAACCCGCTGGCCGTCCTCTTCGTCCTGACGTTCGTTCTCGTGGTGAAGGCGGTGTTCGGGGCTCTCCCCGTCCTTCTCCTCGGCTACGGTCCCCGCGTTGCGCTCGTGGTCGGAATCTCGCTGGCGCAGATCGGCGAATTCTCGTTCGTGCTTCTGTCGGCCGCGCACCTGGCGGGAGGAATCGATGCCACCGAGTACCAGGCGATCCTCGCCGCGGCGATCGCCTCGATGATCGCGACCCCGTTCCTCTTCGAGGCGAGTCACCGGGTGGCGTTCAACCTCGCCGGCGGCGCGAGCGGAAGGCCGGACGCGGCGGTGGCCGTTCCCGGCGGCGCGCCCGCGGAGGGGCACGTCGTGATCCTGGGATTCGGGCACACAGGGGAGACGCTCGCGCGAGTCCTCGGGCGGTCGGAAATTCAGTTCCGGATCCTGGAGCTGAACCCCGAGCGGGTGGCGCGGGCGCGCGGCAAGGGGCTCGCGATCGAATACGGGGACGCCGCGAACGACCGTGTTCTCCGCCACTGCGGCATCGAAAAAGCCCGGGCGGCTCTCGTACTGCTCTCCGACCCGCGAGCGACCCGCCGGGCGGTCCGCCTCTGTCGGACTCTGGCTCCGCGCGTGTTCCTGATCGCGCGCACGCGGTACCTGACGGAAATCCCTGAGCTCGTCGCGCTCGGGGCCGACGAGGTCGTGGCCGAGGAGTTCGAGACCTCGCTCGAGATTTCGAGCCGGACGCTCCGTCACCTCGGATTCCCCGTGCCCTGGGTCGAGGCCGAAACCACGGAGATCCGCCGCGAGCGGCACGAACGATTTCGCGGGTTCGATTCTCCCGAGTAGCTCTCAGCTCGCGGAAAACGCGCAGTCGAGACTCTCTCGGACCATGCGGCCCGTCCGGCGCACGTCCGCTTCTGTGTGCGCCACCGAGAGAAACCACGCTTCGAACTGCGCGGGCGGGAGAAAGATCCCGCGCTCGCGCATGGCGTGGAAGAAAGCCGCATAACGCGCTGTTTCGCTCCGCTTTGCCGCGGCGAAGTCGTGAAGCTCTCCAGGCGCGAAGAACAGGGTCGAGAGGGACGCGACCCTCTGGTAGCTCACGCGGTCGGCCACTCCCGCTCCGGAGATCGCCTCGCGCACGCTCTCCTCGAGAAGCGCGCCGAGGCGCTCGAGCATCGGGTACGGCGGGCGCCGCGCGATTTCTCCGAGCATCGCAAGCCCCGCCTCCATCGCGAGCGGGTTGCCCGAGAGAGTTCCCGCCTGGTACACCGGGCCGGCGGGCGCCATTCTGGACATGAGCTCGCGCGAGCCGCCGTACGCCCCGACGGGCAGTCCGCCGCCCAGGATCTTTCCGAGCGTCGTCAGATCCGGGAGGACGCCGAAGCGCTCCTGAGCGCCGCCCGGACCGAGGCGAAACCCGCTGATCACCTCGTCGAAGACAAGCAGCGCGCCGCGCTCGCGCGTCAGGCCGCGGACCGCCTCGAGATATCCGGGCCGGGGAGGCACGACGCCCATGTTCGCCGCGAGCGGCTCGACGATGAACGCGGCGATCTCGCCCGGGAAGCAGTCGAACGTCGCGGCGAGCGCGCCGGCATCGTTGTACGGCACGACCGTCGTCAGCGCGGCGAGCGAGTCGGGCACTCCGGGGCTTCCCGCGATGCCGAGGGTCGCAACGCCGGAGCCGGCGGCGACGAGAAAGGCGTCGCCATGGCCGTGGTACCCCCCGTCCGTCTTCACGATCCGGGCGCGTCCCGTCGCTGCGCGCGCGAGGCGGATTGCGGTCATCGTCGCTTCGGTCCCGGAGCTGACGAACCGCACCATCTCGATCGAAGGAACCATCGCGGCGACGCGGCCAGCGAGACGCACCTCGAGCTCGGTCGGCGCGCCGAAGGACGTGCCGCGGCGGATTGCCCTCGAGAGCGCGTTCCGGACGAAGAGCGGCGCGTGCCCGAAGAGGTGCGGCCCGTAGGACTGCACGTAGTCGATGTAGGAGCGGCCGTCCGCGTCCCGCAGGCGCGCTCCCCGGCCGGAGGCGGCAAAAAACGGCTCGCCGCCGACGGACGCGAAAGAGCGCACAGGAGAGCTGACGCCGCCGGGCATCAGGGCGGTCGCGCGGCGGAAAAGCGCCTTCGATTTGACACCGGCGGCCGCCGCTCGGGCGCGGGCGCGGCGATTGCCGCGCTTCTGCTTCAACGCTTCACGCGGGAAGGCCTCCCGCGGCGATCCAGCGGGCGGCGTCGAGCGCGTGGTATGTGAGCACGAAATCCGCTCCCGCGCGGACGATCCCCGTCAGGATCTCGAGGACGATTCGCTGCTCGTCGATCCATCCGTTTGCGGCGGCCGCCTTCACCATGGCGTACTCCCCCGACACGTTGTACGCCGCGATCGGCGTGTCGAAGCTCTCGCGGGCTTCGCGGATCACGTCGAGGTAGGCGAGCGCGGGCTTCACCATCACCGCGTCCGCCCCCTCTTCGAGATCGAGCGCGATTTCGCGCATCGCCTCGCGCCGGTTGGAGGGGTCCATCTGGTAGCCGCGCCGGTCGCCGAACTTGGGGGCGGAGTCCGCCGCCTCGCGGAACGGGCCGTAGAACGCCGAGGCGAACTTCGCGGAGTAAGCGAGGATCGCGATCTCGGCGAAGCCTTCCTCGTCGAGTCCTTCCCGGATCGCGGCGACGCGGCCGTCCATCATGTCGGAGGGCGCGACGACGTCTGCGCCCGCCCGCGCGTGCGAGAGGGCGCATCGCGCGAGCAGCGGCAGCGTCGCGTCGTTGTCGACCTCTCCGTCGCGGATCACCCCGCAGTGGCCGTGCGACGTGTACTCGTCGAGACAGACGTCGGTGATGACGAGAAGGCCGGGCACTTCCTTCTTCAGGAGCCGGACCGTCGTCTGGACGGCGGCGTCGTCGTCCCAACCTTCGCTGCCCGCCTCGTCCTTGCGCTCCGGGATGCCGAAGAGGATGACCGCGGGCACGCGCGCCGAGGAGAGCTCCTGGCACGCCGCGAGCGCCTCGTCGGGCGAAAGGCGGAAGACGCCCGGGAGGGACGAGATCTCTTCGCGCACCGCGCGGCCGTGGCGCACGAAGAGGGGCGCAACCAGCTGATCGCAGGAGAGCCGCGTCTCCCGGACGAGCCGGCGCAGGGCCGGGCTCCGGCGCAGCCGCCGGGAACGCTGAGTCGGAAACGGGCTCACGCGCGGAATCTATGCCGTGCGTCCCTCCGCGGCAAGCTCCCCGAGCCGGTCGAGGATCGAATCGAAGGTGGGCTCGCGCGACGTTTCTACGCGATCGATGCCGTGCGAGCCGAGGTAGCGCCCCGTGAACCGACCGAGCACGACCGCGGGCATCGCCCGGAGACGCGCCATGGCCGCGGGGGTCGCCTTCGAGAAGAGCCAGCGCGCCGCGGCCGGCGAGGTGGTCGCCAGGGCGAAGAAGGCGCCGCCCGCCACCTGCCCGTCGAGATCCGGATCGGCGGGGACCGGAAGCTTCCGGTACAGCACGATCGGCCGCAGCCGCGCGCCTCGCGCGGCGAGAGCCTCGGGAAGCTCCACGGTCGCGTCTTCGCCGCGCGGAAGGATGACCCGCCACCCCTCCAGGCGCTTCGGCAGGCGGTCGAGAACGCTCGACCCGGATCCGGCGGCGACGATGGCCGGCTCGACACCGAAGTCGCGCAGCGCGGACGCCGTCGCCTCGCCGACCGCGGCGACCTTTCCCTTCGCGAGGCTCGCGGAAAAGAGACGCGCCCGATTCGCGTCCTCGAAAAAGATCCGTACGGCCACCTGGCTCGTGAAGACCGCGAGGGCCGCCGGCTCCTCGAGCACGTCGGTCGCCGCCGCGAGCGGCTCGATGCGGTGGCTGATCTTCTCGAAGACTTCAAACCCGGAATCGCGGGAGCGCGGGAAATCGGCGGCGCCGGAGCGGACGAGCAGCGCGCGAGGAATCACTCCCGCGCCTCTTCGAGCAGCGGGCCGGCGCCGCGGGCGAGGAGCTGGTCCGCGACTCTCTCCGACAGCTCTTCCGGGGCATCGGCCGGTCCCTCTGCTTCCTCCCGCATCGCGACGCGGCCGTCGAGCGAATAGACGCCGGCCGACAGCCGCATGCGGTCGCCGGAGATCACCGCGCGTCCCGCAAGCGGGGCCCGGCAGCCGGCGTGCAGCCGCCGGAGCAGCCCTCGTTCGGCGAGGACCTCGGCGTGCGAATCGGCGTGGTCGAGCCGGGCGAGGACCTCGAGCACGGCGGAGTCCCCTTCGCGCGCCATCAGCGCGAGGGCTCCCTGCCCGACGGCGGGAAGAAGCAGCTCGGGGCCGAACACGTCGTCGATCTCCGACAGCCGGCCGAGTCGCGCGAGTCCCGCGCGCGCGAGGACGATCGCATCCCACCGTCCCTCCTCGAGCCGCCGGATCCGGGTGTCGACGTTGCCTCGCGCCTCTGTCACCGAGAGGTCGGGGCGGGCGGAAAGCAGTTGCGCGCGGCGGCGGGGACTCCCCGTGCCGATGCGCGCGCCCGGGGGCAGCTCCGCGAACGTCCGGCGCGGCCGGGAGACGAGGATGTCGCTCGCGTCTTCCCGCTTCGGAACGGCGGCGAGGACGAGACCTGCGGGAAGCTCGGCCGGAAGATCCTTCAGGCTGTGGACGCCGACGTCGGCGCGGCCGTCGAGCAGCGCCTCGTCGATCTCCTTCGTGAAGACGCCCTTGCCGGTGATCGCCGCGTCGAGATGCGAGAGCTGGTCGCCGGTCGTGCGGTACGTCGCGATCTCGGTGTCCGTCCACGCGGAGAGCGCCCGCGCCGTGAGCTCGACCTGCGCGAGCGACAGGGCGCTGCCCCGGGCGGCGAGGCGCAGCAAGCCGCGCACGGCGGGCGGCCGTCCCGCGCTCACTCGTCTTCGTCCAGGCGGAACAGGTGGCGAACGGCCTCGACGCGATCGAGCCGGCGCCCGGCGTCCGTTTCGGATTTCAAACGCCGCATCGGCTCGTGGAGCAGGCGCGAGGCGAGGGAGTTCGCGAAGGCCGCGAAACGTTCCCGATCCGACGCGGGTACCCTCGCGAGCTCCTCGTCGCGGATCCGGTCGAGGTGCCCCCGGAGGCCGATCACGGTCGGAACGACGGAGAGGTTGCCCATCCACGCGAGGAATTTCGAAAGGTCTTCTTCGAGGATCTCTTCCGCGCGGGGCACCTCGCGCGCGCGCCGGCGACGGTTTGCCTCCGCGACCGTCTCGAGATCATTCACGCCGTAGACGAACGTGTTGTAGACGTCGCGCACCGACGGCTCGATGTCGGCTGGCACCGCGAGGTCCAGGAAAAACATGGGGCGCGCGCGCCGCTGTCGCATCGCGTTTTCGACGTCCTCGCGCCGCACGACCGGACGCGGGCTCGCGGTGGTGCCGACCACCACGTCGGCCGAGGCGAGCTCCCGGACGATGTCCTCCCACGCGACCGCGGTTCCGCACACCCTGCTGGCGAGAGCCTCCGCCTTCTCCGGGGTCCGGTTGGCGATCCTCAGGTCGCGCACTCCCGCGTCGAGCGCCTGCCTCGCGAACAGGCTGCCGGTCTCCCCCGCCCCGAGGACGAGCACGGTGCGCCGCGACAGGTCGCCGAAGATCTTCGTGGCGAGCTCGAACCCGATCGACACCACCGACAGCGGATGCCGTCCGATCTCCGTTTCGGAGCGCACGCGCTTTCCGGCGGCCACGGCCGATTCGAAGAGCCTGTGGAGCACGGCGCGCGTGGCTCCGGACTCGCGCGCGATGCGGAGCGCCTTCCGGACCTGCCCGAGAACCTCGCTCTCCCCGAGCGCCATCGAGTCGAGGCCGGACGCCACCCGGAAGAGGTGCCGCGCAGCGTCCGCGCCCTCCCGGCGGAAGCCCGCGCGAGAGAGCGCCTCGGGTTCCAACCCGCGCCACTCCGAGACGTACCGCGTCACGAGGTCTCCCGCGTCGGCGCCCTCGGAGAACAGGCCGTAAATTTCGCTGCGATGGCAGGTAGAGACGATGACGCCTTCCGAGACGATCCCCTTTCCGAGCAGGGACCGGAGCGCTTCGCTCACTTCGTCGGCGGACAGCGCGATCCGGTCCCGAACCGAGCTTTCCGTCACACGGAAGTTCCAGCCGAGCAGGAGGAGACGCGCCTCGGCGGCCGGGCTCATCGGAATCCGTGCGACCGGGAGAGATACATGTTGACGATGGTGTAGGAGAAGAGCACGAGGCCGTACCCGACGATCGAGAGGATCGCGACCCTCGGCCCCTTCCAGCCCCGCCGCTCCATCCACAGCAGGAATCCGTACAGCGCGAGTGTCGCGAGCGCCCACTCGATCTTGGGATCGCCCATCGACGTCCAGACGCGGTTTGCCCAGAGGAGTCCAAAGACGACGGAGGCGCCGAGCACCGCCAGGCCGATCGTGACGCTCGTCCGGTTCATGCGGCCGATCACCTCGAGAGGAGGGAGCCGTGCGAAGAGAACGCCCGTGCGTCCCCTCCGGATCTGCCGGTTCTGCACGAGGTAGAGGACCGACAGGACGAAGGAGAACGTGAAGGCCGCGTACGCGAGGATTCCGAAGGTGACGTGCAACGCGAAGAGCGAGCCGCGCATCTCGGCATCCGGCGCCGCGGCGTGCGCGGGCAGCAGCAGGCCCGCCGCCGAGAAGAGGGTGACGAACGGGATCAAGAACGGACCGATCGCACGCTCCCGGTGCCGGAAGAGGAGGGCCAGGTAGGACACGCCGAGCATCCACCCGAAGAGCGAAAGAGAGCCTCCGAAGCTGCGGTATGGAACCGAGTGGAGGGCCCGGGCCGTGATCTCGAGATCCGCGAAATGGATCGCCAGGCCCGCGGCGAGGAGGACGAGGCCGAGGGAGGTCCGGAGGATGGCGCCCGACGATCCCCTCCCGGGCTTCAAGAGCGAGAGGATCGAAAGCGCCTCGGCTCCCACGTAGAGAGCGACGGCGAGCCAGCCGAGCGCGTGCCATTCCATCGGCTGACCGAGTCTACCGGATGGACCCCTTCACGGCGCTTCCGGGCCGCGGGTCCCGGCGCCCCCTCGCCGGGGACGCCGGCTCCGGCGGATCAGGGAAGGGTCAGCGTCCGGGCTTAGGAACCGCGGGGGCCGCGGGCGCCGCAGGTTTCGCGTCCTCGAGCGGCTTGTTGGCCTCGACCTGGATGTTGATCTCGACGTCGTCTCCGAGCATCACGCCGCCCGCATCGACCGCGCGGTTCCACGTGATCCCGTAGTCCTTACGCTCGATCGAGAACGAGGCGACCTCGAATCCAGCCTTCTCGACTTTGCCGGCCTTGAGAAACCCGCCGTGACGGACCGGGATGGTGATCGACTTCGTGACGCCGTGCATCGTGAAATCGCCGGTCACGTCGTACGCGTCTTTGCCCTTCGGCGTCACCTTCGTGCTCTTGAAGGTGATCGTGGGGAACTTTTCGGCGTCGAAGAAGTCCGCGGACTTCAGGTGCTTGTCGCGGTTGTCGGCGCCCGTGTCGATCGACGCCGCCTGGATCGTCAGGTCGACGCGGGACGCGGCGGGGTTCTGCCGGTCGAGCGTGGCCGACCCCTCGAAGTCGCGGAATCGGCCTTCGACCTTCGACACGAAGTGCCGGATGCGGAACCCGACGAGGCTGTGCGCCTTGTCGAATTGAAAGGTCTCGGGGGCGGCAAAAGCCGCGGAGGCGGTGAGCACGGCCGCGGCGGCCAGGATCGCGATCCTCTTCATCATTTTCATCATCCGGTTCTCCCTGTTGTTGCGTTTGCGCGGCAACACGCCGCGATCTCGAGTCCGTCTGGAATCGGTTCTTCCGCAAACTATGCCATCCGGGCGGTCAAGGGTTCGTCTCCGGCGAAAACGGCTTTCCCTTGACCTGTCCCGGGCGGCTTCATAGACTGCGTTTCCGATCCGAAACGCCCTCTCGAGGAGGATTCTCCTTCCCCAGCCGATGACGACCGACCCCGACCCTTTCAAAGCGAGACAGGAGTTTTCTCCCGGACCGGGGAAAACGGCCGCCTTTTACTCCCTTCCGGCGCTCGAAAAGGGCGGTGTCGGTTCGATCTCCCGCCTGCCGGTCAGTCTGAGGATCGTGCTCGAATCCGTCCTGCGGGGATTCGACGGCAAGCGCATCCGCGAGGAAGACATCCGGGCACTCGCCGGGTGGCAGCCCCGGGCCGACCGCGTCGCCGAAGTGCCATTCGTAGTCGCCCGCATCCTGTTGCAGGACTTCACCGGCGTGCCCCTGCTCGTCGATCTGGCGGCCATGCGGTCCGCGGTCGAGCGGCTCGGGAGGGACCCGTCCCTGATCGAGCCCCTCGTCCCCGTCGCGCTCGTCGTCGACCACTCCGTGCAGGTGGACGTGTGGTCGGTCCCCGACGCGCTGCAACGGAACATGGAGATGGAGTTCCGGCGCAATCGCGCACGGTACGAGTTTTTGAAGTGGGGCATGCAGGCGTTCCACGGGTTCGACGTCGTGCCTCCGGGGATCGGGATCTGCCATCAGGTCACTCTCGAGTACCTCGCCCGCGGCGTCCTCGAGCGCGAGGGCGTGTGGTTTCCCGACACGGTCGTCGGCACCGACTCGCACACCACCATGATCAACGGCCTCGGGATCGTGGGATGGGGCGTCGGCGGCATCGAGGCAGAGGCCGGGATGCTCGGGCAGCCCGTTTATTTCCTCGCCCCGGATGTCGTCGGCGTTCACATGACAGGGCGGCTCTCCGAGGGCGTCACCGCGACCGACCTCGCGCTCCACTGCACCCAGATGCTTCGCGCCGCGAAGGTGGTCGGGAAGTTCGTCGAATTCCACGGCGAGGGCGCGGCCTCCCTGCCCCTCCCGGACCGCGCGACGATCGCGAACATGGCTCCCGAGTACGGGGCTACGATGGGATACTTCCCCGTCGACGAGGAGTCGTGCCGGTACCTTCTCGCGACCGGCCGCCCGGATGAGCACGTGGCCGCGTTCCGCGCGTACTTCCAGGCGCAGGATCTCTTCGGCATGCCGGCGTCCGGGCAGATCGACTATTCGTCGGTGCTCGAGCTCGACCTCGCGTCGGTGCGCCCGAGCGTCTCCGGCCCGAAGCGTCCGCAGGACCGCATCGATCTTCCGGATTTGAAGGCCCGCTTCCGAGAGCTCTTCGGAGCGCCCGTGACGGAAAACGGATACGGGAAGCGCGCGGAGGATTTCTCCCGCCGGTACCGGGTCCAGATCGGGTTCGAGGGCCCGACCCCGCAAGCGCCGATGGCGGGAGGCGGACACCAGGAGCACCAGACGACCGCACCGCTCGAAGACAAGGCCGCGCGAAGCGACACGAACCCCTGGACCGAGACCGAGATGGTCAACAACCGCCCGACGCCGGACCGGGTGGAAGACGTGCCGGAAGAGCACCTGGCGCCGGCGATCGTCTCACTCGGCCACGGCGACGTCCTGATCGCTGCCATCACGTCCTGCACGAACACGTCGAACCCGAGCGTCATGCTCGCCGCGGGGCTCCTCGCCCAGAAGGCCGTCGCTCGCGGCCTCTCTGTCTCGCCGAAGGTGAAGGCGTCTCTCGCGCCCGGGTCGCGCGTCGTCACGGACTACCTGGCGCGCACGGGGCTCCAGGAGCCGCTCGACCGCCTTGGCTTCAACCTGGTGGGCTACGGATGCACGACGTGCATCGGCAACTCAGGACCGCTCGACCCCGCAATCGAGGAATCCGTCACCTCGCACGACCTGATCGCCGCGAGCGTCCTGTCGGGCAACCGCAACTTCGAGGCGCGCGTCCAGCAGAACATCAAGGCGAACTTCCTCATGAGCCCGCCACTCGTCGTGGCGTTCGCCCTCGCGGGACGCGTGGACATCAACATGGCGGAGGAGCCGCTCGGGCGCGGCCGCGACGGCAAGGACGTTTATCTTCGGGACATCTGGCCGAGCCTGGCGGAGGTCCGCGACGCGATCGCACGGTCCGTAGACCCCGCGACGTACAGGCGCCTTTACACCGACTTCGTCGAGGCCAATCCGCTCTGGAACGAGATCCCGACCAGCACCGGCAAGACTTACAAGTGGGACACGCACTCGACGTACATTCAGGAGCCTCCGTTTTTCGACCGCTTCAGCATGGTCCCGGAGGGCGTCCGCGACATCCGAAACGCTCGCGCCCTCGCGATCTTCGGGGACTCGGTCACGACGGACCACATCAGCCCTGCGGGCGCGATCAAGAAGACTTCCCCGGCCGGCCTCTATCTCCAGGAGAAGGGCATCGCCCCCGAGGATTTCAACAGCTACGGGTCGCGGCGCGGCAACGACCGGGTGATGACCCGGGGCACGTTCGCGAATGTCCGGATCAAGAACCGGATGGTGCCGGGGGTCGAGGGCGGAGTGACGATCTACCAGCCGCACGGCGACGAGGTCTCGATCTACGAGGCGGCGATCCGGTACCAGGCCGGGCACATCCCCCTGATCGTCTTCGCCGGACAGGAATATGGATCGGGGAGCTCCCGCGACTGGGCGGCCAAGGGCACACGGTTATTGGGCGTGCGGGCCGTCATCGCG
>JBBROA010000069.1:0-23642 GCA_038229875.1 Thermoanaerobaculia bacterium
CGCGGGAGACGGCGGCCTCGATCGCCGCCGCCGCGGAGGGTGCCCCGGGGCTCCGACTCTCCGGCCCCGCTCCCGCTCCCCTCGAGCGCCTCCAGGGCAAGTGGCGGTTCCAGGTCCTGCTCCGCGCGCCCGACCGCCGCACGATCCTCGCGATTCTCGAATCGTGCATCCCGGAGCGGCCGCCGTCGGGAGTGCAGATAGCCGCGGACGTCGACCCGCAGGACCTGATGTGACGAATTCCTCCCTCTCCCCGCGCTCGGGAAGGGTTGGGGTGAGGGGGCCGGCAGTTGGGCGTCCTTCTTCGCGCGCCGCAGACACGCCGGATTCGCGACGGGGATAATGATCCCGCCTTGCCCGGTTGCCTCGGGATGTCATGCGGCTTCTCTGTTATTTCCACGGAGCAAGACATGTGCGCGGGGGCGACGCGAGAGCGCTCGGAATTAGCGGAAGCGCTCCCGACCACGCCGGCACGGAGCCTTGCCTGCCTGCGGCGCCTCCCGGCCTGCGGCCCCACGCCCATCCCTCTCCCCGATCGCGGGAAGAGGCCGGTGGCGCACCCTCACCTCCGGCGCGGATGCGACGGTAGAATCTAAGTCCATGAATTCCGAAGAGTCGAGCTTCGAAGAGCCGCTGACGAAGCTTCGTCAGCGGATCGAGGACCTCTCGGCTCTTCCGGACGATGCGGCGCACCGGCGCGAGATCGAGAAGCTGCAGGAAAAGCTGGACCGGCTCACCCGCGAGATCTACGCCGGGCTTTCGGCCTGGCAGAAGACGGTGGTCGCCCGGCATCCCGCTCGCCCCTATGCGCTCGACTACGTGGTCGCGCTCACCACGGACTTCGTAGAGCTTCATGGAGACCGCAAGTTCTCCGACGACGCCGCCATTGTCGCGGGCCTCGCGTCCTTCCGGGGGGTTCCAGTCGCGGTCGTCGGACACCAGAAGGGGCGCGACACCAAAGAGAAGATCCGGCGCAATTTCGGAATGCCTCGCCCCGAGGGGTTCCGCAAGGCCCTCCGCGTGATGCAGCTCGCCGAAAAGTTCGGGCGGCCCGTGCTCTCGTTCGTCGACACGACCGGCGCCTACCCCGGCATCGACGCCGAAGAGCGCGGTCAGGCCGAAGCGATCGCCGTGAACCTACGGGTGATGGCTTCCCTGAAGGTCCCGATCATCGTCACGATCACGGGAGAGGGAGGATCCGGCGGCGCGCTCGCGCTCGGTATCGGCGACCGGGTCCTGATGCTCGAGCACTCCGTGTACTCCGTCATCTCTCCCGAAGGGTGCGCTGCCATTCTGTGGAAGGACGCCGCGCGAAAGAAGGACGCGGCGGAGGCGCTCAAGCTGACCGCGGCCGACCTGAAGGCGCTCGATGTCGTGGACGAGATCATTCCCGAGCCGCCCGGCGGCGCGCACTCCGACCCCTCCGGCGCCACCGCGGCCGTCGGGGAGGCGATAGAACGGCATCTGCGGCCCCTCCTCTCGCAGACCCCCGAGGACCGGGGAGAGGCGCGCTACCGCAAATTCCGGGCCCTCGGGCGTTTCGAGACGATTCCCGGCGGCGCGTGAGAGGGAGTGCCCGGGCGAAAATCGGCCTGCGCCCGGACGTCGTTTGTCGCATCCCCCGGCGACACTGAGCGAATGCCCGTGGAAGCCCTCTGGTCGCTCCAACCTCCGAACCCCGACGCCCCCGCCCTGGCGGCGGCGTCCGGCGTGCCGCCGCTCGTCACCTCGCTCCTCCTCGAGCGCGGCGCGTCCACTCCCGAAGAGGTCCAATCCTTCCTCTCGCCGCGCGCTGACGACCTTCACGACCCGCTCCTTTTGAAGGGAGCCGCGGAGGCCGCCGACGTCCTCGTGAGTGCCGCTCGAAACGGGCGCCGGATCGTGGTCTTCGGCGACTACGACGTCGATGGCGTGACCTCGGTCGCGCAGCTGCGTGCGGCGCTCCTGAGGGCGGGCGCCGACGCCGTCGCGTTTCTTCCGCACCGCCTCCGTGACGGTTACGGTTTACGACCGGACACCGTGCGGCGCGTCCTGGACGAGCTGCACCCCTCCGTGCTCGTCACCGTCGACTGCGGCATCACGGCCATCGAAGGCGTCGCGTGCGCGCGGGCGGCCGGAGTAGACGTCGTCGTGACTGACCACCATCTGGTGCCGGACGAGCTGCCGGCCGGCGCGATCGTCGTCAACCCGCGTCAGCCGGGATGCGAGTATCCGGAGAAGGAGCTGGCAGCGTGCGGAATCGCCATGAAGCTCGCGCAGGCCGTGGCGCGCCGCGCCGGGATCGCGCTCTCGCAGGACGCGCTCCTGCGCGCCGCCGCGCTCGGCACGATCGCGGACCTCGTGCCTTTGAGGGGCGAGAATCGCACGATCGCGGCTCTGGGCCTCGCGGCGCTCGCGCAGGCGCGCGCGCCGGGGCTTCGCGCCCTGCTCGCGGAAGCGGGAGTCATCGGCCGCGCGCCCACGTCCGAGGAGGTGGCCTTCCGGATCGCGCCGCGGTTGAATGCGGCGGGAAGGCTCGACACGGCCGAGCTCGCCCTCGCGCTCTTCGAAGAACGGGAACCGGCGAGGGCCGGACAGATCGCGCGGGACCTCTCGACGCGCAACGCCGAGCGGCAGGCGATCGAGCGCCGGGTGACCTCGGAGGCGCGCGAGCGAATCGCCAGGGAGTGCGACCTCGACCGTGAGTCCGTCCTGGTCCTGGCATCCGAGGGCTGGCATCGCGGCGTGCTCGGCATCGCCGCGTCCCGGCTGGCCCGCGAATACCAGCGTCCGGTCCTTCTCTTCGGCGTCGAGGACGGCCGCGCACGCGGCTCGGGAAGGAGCATCCCCGGCGTTTCGTTGCACGGGACGTTGAAGCAGATCGACGGAATCTTCGACGAATTCGGCGGGCACGAGCAGGCGGTGGGCGCCAGCCTGGCCGCGGCGCGGATCAGCGAGCTCCAACAGGCGCTGTTCGCGCACCGGATCCCGTCGGCGCTTCTCGTTCCGCTCCAGGTCGCGGAGGCGGAGATCGCTCCGGAAGAAGTTACCCGCGAGCTTCTCTCCTGGCTCGAGCGTCTGGAGCCGCATGGCATGGGAAATCCGCGGCCGGTCTTCGCCTCGCGGGTGGTGCCTGCTGCCGCCTTCCGGCCCCTGGGCGCGTCCGGCGTGCGGGGGAGGCTGCGGCGGGCAAAGGGCGCTGCCGACCTCGAGTGCCTGGCGTGGAGCAGCGGATGTCTCCCGAACGCAATCCAGGGTGAGGAGATCGAAGTGCATCTCCGGCTGCGGCGCAGCCGGGATGGCGCGCCGGAGGCTGAAATCGTCGCGTCGCGCCTTCCCCCCGAATCGGTTTTCCTCGCGAGCGACGACGCGGCGCGACAGTCCCTGGTCGAAGCGTGACGGAACGGGGCGGTGCCCGCGAACGACACGACCCGCGGTCCGGGCGGGAGACGCGGCTCGCCCGATGACCGCGCGCCGTGCGGTCGAAGCAGCCGTGCTGACCTTCGGCGCGCTCTTCGTCGCGTTTCTCGTCTACTCGTTCCGGCCGGGGCGGCGCCCGGCCGCAGGGCACCCCTCGAAGCAGGAGGTTCCCCCGTCCGAGGAGGCCGGACAGGCTACGACTGTTCTCAAGGGCTTCGACTACACGGAGACGCTCCGCGGGAAGCCGCTCTTCCACATCCAGTCTGAGCGCACGGTCGGGTTCGGCGCGGCCGCCGGACTGCTGCCGAACCTCTATGCTCTCGAGAAAGTCGCGCTGACGGTGTATCCGGAAACCGGAGCTCCCGTGACGGTGCATTCGGAGAAGGCGACCTACGACCAGCGGACGAACGCCGCGCGGCTCAAGGGAAACGTCCGCTGGATCGACGGACGCGGAGCGCTCGGAGAGACCGCCGAAGTCGAGTTCCGTCCCTCGGCCCGCGAGCTCGTCGCGCCGGGAGCCCTGCGCGTCACGCGAGGCACGTTCGTCCTCGAAGCGCGCTCCGGCATCTACGACGTCGCGCACCGGGAGGCGCGTTTGGAGGGTCCGGTGCGCGGCTCCGGAACCGGGGAAGGATCGGGCGGGTTGTCGGCCCTGGCCGCGGATCGGGCCGTCTACAAGCGCGACGAGGCGACCGTGGAGCTTTTCGGGAACGTCTCCGGCCAGTCCACGGGCGGGAATCGCATCTCCGCCGATCGCCTCGTCTTGAAGACGTCCGAAGAAGGGCGGGGGTTCGACTGGGCTCGCGCCGAGGGTCACGTGCAGGGCACGATCGAGTCGGCCACGCTCGCGTCCCCCGCCGCCGCGGGAAAGCGCGGACGCCAGTCGTACGCAGGCCAGCGGGGAGGCCTGTTGTTTGCCGCCGACGGCTCGGTCCGGTCGCTCGCGCTCGCGGGCTCCCCGGCGTCGGTGGACGAGCAGCCCGGCCCGGACGCGCCCGCCGGACGGAAGCTGCGCGCGAGCTCGATCGACGTCATGTTCGAGGGGGGGCAGGCCCGCTCCGCGCGCGCCCAGGGGGCAGTCAAGGTCGAGACCGGCGGCAGCCACGGCGAGTCGGACCAGGCCACCATGACGCTGCTCCCGTCGGGAGAAGTCCAGACGCTCGAGCTCTCGGGCTCGGTGAAGATGTCCGGCGAAGGACGCTCCGGGAGTGCCGATCGCGCGGTGCAGGTCGCGGACCGCGGCATCTGGGTCTTGACCGGCGGACCGGAGCGATCCGCCACGGTCGAGGGGGATGGGTCCCGCGTTTCCGCGGCGCGAATCGAGATCGATCAGAAGCACAAAGGTGTGCGCGCGGACGGGGGAGCGCGTGCGGTGCTCGTCCCACGGCAGAACGGCTCGCGACTGGCCACCCCGGTCGGCGACTCCACCCGCCCGACGTTCGGAAAGGCCGACCGGATGACGTTCGACGACGCGACCCGCGTCGCGACCCTCTCGGGCAGCGCGACGCTCTGGCAGGAGGCGTCGTCCGTCTTCGGCAACGACATCACGGTCAACGACGCCGAGCGCAGCCTGGTCGCCGTGGGCAACACCCGGACGGTCTTCTCGCCGGCGGATTCCCGCAAGCCCGCGGGCGCACCGGCGCCGGCCGGCGGCGCGGCAGCCGCCGTCAAACCGGGCGCGAAGGCGGCGGCCGCTTCCGACCGCGACCGTCACCCGTCGGTCGTGACGGCCCGCCGCCTCGTGTATCGGGAGGTTCCCGGCGCCCGGGCCGCTCCGGGCGCCGCACCGGCGGTCTCGCCAACGGCGTCCGCCGCTCCGGCCGGGACGGTGCCCGCCGCCGCTCTTCCGGCCACCGCCTCGTTCGACGGATCCGTCGTGGTCACGAGCGGCCCCTGGCATGCGTCGGCGAACACGGCCGTCGCGTACATCGGGGCGGATCGCCGCATCGAGCGCGTGGAGATGAACGGCGACGTCTCCTTCCGGGACACCGCGGAGGGAAGGAGCGGCCAGGCTTCGAAGGCGACCGACTGGCCTCTGGAGGGCCGGACGGTCCTCGAGGGCGCGCCGGCCGTCGTTCTCGACCGAGAAGGCAACCGCGTCGCCGGCGCGACCTTGACGATTTCCAAGCGGGGGGGTAGCGTCGAAGTGACCGCCCCGGAGGGAGGACGCACGGAGACGATCCACAGGACCCGCAGCCAGTGAGCTCTCCCGAGGGCGAGCCGGAGCCGCGGCCTCTCCTCGCCGCCGAAGGGCTCATCAAGACCTACGGAGGACGCGCGGTGGTCCGGGGCGTCTCCCTGGAGGTCGGCGCCGGCGAGATCGTGGGCCTTCTGGGGCCCAATGGCGCGGGCAAGACCACGACGTTTTCGATCGTGGTCGGCCTGGTCCAGCCGGACGCGGGCGAAGTCCGGCTCTCCGGCCGCGACGTGACGTCGCTGCCGATGTACCGCCGGGCGCGGGCCGGGATCTCGTACCTGCCGCAGGAGCCTTCGGTCTTTCGCAAGATGACCGTCGAAGAAAACCTGCTCGCGATTCTGGAGACCCTGGACCTGACGCAGGCCGAACGGCGGGAACGGGCCGACCGGCTGCTGGCCGAGTTTGGCCTCGAGGCGCTGCGGACCCACCGGGCGTACACCCTGTCGGGAGGCGAGCGCCGGCGGGTGGAAATCGCCCGCAGCCTGGTCGTTTCCCCTCATTTCGTGCTCTTAGACGAGCCTTTTGCCGGAATCGACCCGCTCGCCGTCCTCGAGATCCAGGGGATCGCGCGAAGGCTGGCGACCGCCGGGATTGGCGTTTTGATCACCGACCACAACGTCCGCGAGACTTTGTCCATCGTCGACCGGGCTTATATAATTCATGGCGGCGAGATTCTGAGAGCGGGTACGCCCCTTGCCCTCTCCAGCGACGCCGTCGTAAAAAAGATCTATCTTGGGGAAGCGTTTCAGCTGAACTGACAGGCAGGAACTTCAACAGGAGCCTTTCAACCCGCGCGGGGGAACCCACCGACGCGAGCTGACGATCCGAGAAGAATGGGACTTGAACAAAAACTGAACCTTCGCCTCTCGCAACGGCTCGTCATGACGCCGTCGCTGCAGCAGGCCATCAAGCTTCTTCAGATGTCGAAGCTCGAGCTCGAGGAAGTCTTGAACCAGGAGATGGTCGAGAATCCCATCCTGGAGGAAGAGCAGGAAGACGCCGCCGCGGAAGCCGAGGCCGAGCGCGTCGAAGCGGCCGCCAAGGAAGGTCCAGCCCAGGCCGCCGAAACGCCCGAGGCGCCCGCGGAGAAAGAGCGCGACTCCTTTGATGAGATCGATTTCGATTCCTACTTCGAGGAGTACCTCGACAGCTCCTACAACCCTCGCCAGTACGAAGAGACGGAGCAGGTCCCGCTCGAGAACATCCTCTCGCGCCCCCCGGGCCTCCAGGAGTATCTGAGCTGGCAGATTTCGATGTCGGAGGCCTCGCCCGAGGTCCGCGAGATCGCGACGTACCTGATCGGGAACATCGACGAGGACGGATACCTGCGAGTCACACGCGAGGAGATCCGGGCCGGCGGCTACGAGAACGATGAGCAGGTGGACATCGCGCTCGGCCTCGTTCGAGCCTTCGACCCTTCCGGGATCTGCGCGTTTGACCTGCCCGACTGCCTGCGTCTTCAGATCCGCGCGCTCGGGATCGAGAACCCGCTGATCGACAAGGTGATCACCGAGCACTGGAGCGAATTCTTGAATCGCCAGTTCCAGCAGCTCGCCCGTTCGCTCGGCGTCGGAATGTCCGAGATCCAGGCGGTGGTCGAAGTCATCAAGAACCTCGAGCCGAAGCCCGGACGTAAGTACTCGAACGAACGGACCATCTACGTCGAGCCCGACGTCGCGGTGCGGAAGATCGGCGATGAGTACGTCATCCAGCTGAACGAGGACGGCCTCCCGAAGCTAAGGATCTCCTCCTCGTACCGGAAGATGCTGCGAGGCGGGAACGGCGCGATCGGGGAAGAAGCCGCGACGTACCTGAAGGACAAGATGCGGTCCGCCGTGTGGCTGATCAAGAGCCTCGACCAGCGGCAGCGCACTATCTACAAGGTCGCCGACTCGATCGTCCGCCACCAGCGCGGCTTCCTCGATCATGGGATCGAGCACCTGCGCCCGCTCGTCCTGCGCGACGTCGCCAACGACATCGGGATGCACGAGTCGACGGTTTCGCGCGTGGTGTCGAACAAGTACATTCACACGCCACGCGGTCTCTTCCCGATGAAGTACTTCTTCCACAGCGGGATCGACTCGACGACCGGGAACGACGTTTCGTCGGTCTCGATCAAGAACAAGATTTCGCGGCTGATCGCGGACGAGGACGCAAAGCGGCCCCATTCCGACGCGCGCATCATGCAGCGGCTCCGCGCCGAAGGGATACAGATCGCACGCCGGACGGTCGCCAAGTACCGCGAGGAGCTGCGGATTCCTTCGTCATCCCAGAGAAAACAGACCTTCTGAATTCGGCAGCGGAGGCACCATGGCAGTCGAATGCACCGGGCGCGGCGTCGAAATCACGCCTCGCCTGAGGGCCCTCGCTGAAGAGCGCGCCTCGCGGCTCGAACGACACCTGGGCGGGCCGGTTTCCGTTCGCGTCGTGCTCACGCACGAGAAGCATCGTTTCGGCGCCGAGGTCATCGCGACCTTTCGCCGCCGCCGGTGGACCGCGCAGGAAGAGACGGGGGACGCCCGCTCCGCGCTGACGCTCGCCTTCGAAAAGATCGGCGCGCAGGCCTCGAAAGACGCGGAGAAGCGGCACGACCGGAGGCATCGCGGGGCGGCCGTCGCAATACCGCTGCGAATCTCGCAAGGCGCCGAACCGGCCGACCGGGCACCCAGGGGACGCGCCGCGCGGGCGGCGGAACCGCGGATCGTGCGCGCGGGTCGCAAACCCGCCGCCAAACCGATGAGCGTCGAAGAGGCCGCGATGCGCATCGATGGATCTCGCGAGGACTTCGTCGTGTTCCGCGACTCGAGCTCTGAAAAAATTTCGGTCCTCTATCGCCGACGGGACGGCGACTTCGGGCTGATCGTGCCGGAATGCTGAGGCGCCTTCGTGCAGGCGAAACGCCCGAAAACAGGGGTCGTGAGGAGTAGGCCGACGCAGACTCGGGAGAGCCCCGGCGCCGGGCCAGCGGAGGTCACCGCGGGCGGCCATCCGGATTCGCGCGGCAAGACTCTCGTTCCCGCACGGCCGGTGCGCCGCCGTGAGAGAGTTTCCCTGTGAGCGCCACGAGCGGTGAGACGACAGGCTTTCTCCAGGGGGTCGTCAATCCCCGCTTCATCTTCACGGGCGTGCCCCCCGGAGCCGTCGAGGAAGTGCTCGGCGACCTTTCCCGCCGGCTCGCGGCCGCAGGCGCGGTTTCGGACGCCTCCGACCTGACCCGCCGGTTGCTCGAGAGAGAGCGCCTCGGCTGCACCGGGCTCGGGGGAGGAATCGCGATCCCTCACTGCAAGCTGAAGGAGGTCGACGAGATTGTTCTCGCGGTGGCCTCGTCTCCCGGGGGAGTGGACTTTCACGCTCCCGACGGGGTCCCCGTGACGCTGATTTTCCTGATCCTCTCACCGGCGGAGGCGCCGGCGATGCACCTCCAGGCGCTCGCCCGCATTTCGCGTCTGGTGAAGACGCCGGGGGTCGCCGACACTCTGCGCCGCGCGGGCACACCGGAGGAACTGTTCGCAACGATCAAAGAGGCCGAATCGACGATCCCGGCGGTCCGCGCATGAGCGTCACCGTAGCCCGCCGCGGCCTCACGGCCGACGTTCTCCGATCGCAGGCGCTAGCCGATCTCGGCCTGAGGACGGTCGCCGGGGAGGCCGGCTTCTCGCGGGTGATCTCCTGGGGACGCATCCAGCGGCCGGGTCTGGCGCTCGCGGGTTACGAGGCATTCATCAAGCCGGGGCGGATCCAGATCCTCGGGGAAAGCGAGCTCAACTACCTCGACACGATGCCGCCGGCCGTGCGCTCGGAGAGAATCTCGGCGATCTGCGCGCTGCCGGTCGCCGCGTTCGTGGTGACGAAGGGCCAGGTGGTTCCGGAGGACCTGATTCGGGAGTGCCGCCTCCGCGAGGTCCCGCTGCTGGTGTCCGACCAGACGACGTCGGTCGTGATCCAGTCGATCACCCGCATCCTGGAAGACGAGCTCGCGCCGTCGACGACCGTGCACGGTGTTCTTGTGGACGTGTACGGGATGGGCGTGCTGCTGGTCGGC
The DNA here is from genome assembly GCA_038229875.1 of Thermoanaerobaculia bacterium. Classification (GTDB taxonomy): domain Bacteria; phylum Acidobacteriota; class Thermoanaerobaculia; order UBA5066; family Gp7-AA6; genus JALYUA01. The sequence goes on from JBBROA010000069.1 coordinate 9,636, forward strand.
GACTCCGGCATCGGCAAGAGTGAGTGCGCGCTCGACCTCATCCAGCGCGGCCACCGGCTGGTGGCGGACGACGTCGTCGAGATCCGCAAGTACCCGAACGGATCGATCGTGGGCCGCGCGGCGGAGATGATCCGGTACCACATGGAGCTTCGCGGGATCGGCATCATCAACATCAAGCATCTCTTCGGCGTGTCGGCCGTGCGGGCCTCAAAGTCGATCGAGCTCGTCATCGAGCTCCAGCGCTGGGACCCCACAAAGCGATACGATCGACTCGGGTTGGACGGCGAAACGTACACGATTCTGGACAGGCCGCGCCCGCTTCTGCGGCTGCCCGTCGCTTCGGGGCGCAACATCGCCCTTCTGATCGAGATCGCCGCGCGCAACGAGCTGCTGAAGACCCAGGGATATGACGCAGCCAAGGAGTTCGCATTGAAAGTCGACGAGCAGATCGCCAAGAACATGAAGGCGTCGGAGCACACGGAATGAGCACACCAAGCCCGGTTCCCACCCCGAGACTCGTGGGCGCGCCCGAGAGCCTCGTCATCGTGACGGGACTCTCAGGATCCGGGAAGAGCTACGTCAATAAATGCCTCGAGGACATCGGTTATTTCTGCGTCGACAACCTCCCCCTGGAGCTCGTCGAGCCTCTCCTGCTCCAGAAGAGCGCGCCGCGCGTCGGCGTCATCTTAGACGTCCGCAACCCCGACTTCGCGTCTCGATTTCCGGAGATCCTGGGCCACCTCCGCCAGCAGGTGCCCGGCACCCGGCTTCTGTTCCTGGACGCGTCCGAGGAGTCGCTGATCCGGCGTTTCTCCGAGACGCGACGGCCGCACCCGTTGTCGGGAGACCGGTCCCTTCTCCAGTCCCTGCGCAGCGAGCGCCAGATGCTCGAGGAAGTCCGCTCCGTGGCGGACGTCGTGCTGGACACGTCCGAGATGACGGTCCACGAGCTGCGGTCCTTCATCCAGAAGACCTTCGCGGTGAATCCGGACGAAGCCCGGATGGTCGTCTCGGCGACCTCCTTCGGATTCAAGTTCGGCGTGCCTCACGACGTGGACCTCGTTTTCGACGTGCGGTTCCTGAACAACCCTCACTTCGTCCCCGAGCTCAAGGGGAAGACCGGGTCGGACGCCGCGGTCGCGGCTTACATCGAGAGCGATCCCGAAACGGCGCCGTTCCTGGAGAAGCTGACCGGATTCTTCGACTACCTGCTGCCGCTCTACGAGAGAGAGCATAAAAGCTATCTCTCGATTGGAATCGGCTGCACCGGGGGCAAGCACCGCTCGGTGTACGTTGCGGAGCGTCTCGCGGAGGCGCTGAAGCAACGCGGCTTCCCGGTGCGGGTCTCGCATCGGGACGCGACCCGGCAGTGAGGGCTCCGGTCCTCGCATGATCGGAGTTCTGATCGTCACTCACGGACGGCTCGCGGAGGAGCTGCGGGACGCAGCGCTGACCATTCAACCTGAGATCGCGCGCATCGTCGCGGTCGCGCTCGAGTGGAACCAGACGGGAGAGGACGCCCGAGAGCGAATCGCGCGCGGACTCAAAGAGGCGGACGGGGGACACGGGGCGGTCATCCTGACCGACATGTTCGGCGGAACTCCGACCAACCTGACGCTCTCGTTCCTCGAGAAGAATCATGTCGAGATCGTGACGGGCGTGAACCTTCCGATGGTCCTGAAGTGCGCCGCGCTGCAGGACAGCGGCAAGAGCGTCGTCGAGGTCGCCCACGTCGCGAAGGACCGGGGCCAGCGTTCTATCTGCGTCGCGTCCGATCTGCTGGCAGACGAAGACGCGGCCTCCGCGGCGGCCATGCAGAGGGGAGACGGATGATCGAGAGAGATCTCGCCATCCGGAACCGGCTCGGGCTTCATGCCCGCGCGGCGGCGAAGTTCGTGCAGACCGCGAGCCGCTTTCGCTCGGCGGTCAAGATCCGGAAGAACGGGGAAGAGGTGGATGGCAAGAGCATTCTCGGCATTCTTCTGCTCGCCGCCTCGCAGGGAACTCACATCACGCTCTACGTCGCGGGCGAAGACGAAGCCGAGGCGTTCGCCGCGGTCGAGGACCTGGTCGCGCGAAGCTTCGACGAGGAAGAATGAGAGCGATCGGGTGACGGCGGACGGGTGAACGGGCGCGTCCAGGTCCGATCCCCGGCCAGTCGCTCTCCCGAGCAGCGCCCATGACGAACGTGCTCCAGGGTCTTCCGGTTTCCCGCGGGATGGCGGTTGGACGTGCCGTGATTGTGCGCTTTGCCGGGTTGCCGGCATTCCGTCGCGCGATCGACGCCTCGGACCTCCAGGGCGAGGAGCGGCGCCTGCGGCGCGCCGCCCGCGCGGCATCCGAGGAATTCCTTCAGCACTCACGGGAGTCGGTGGGGGAGATGGGGAGCGAGCTCGCGGCGATTCTCGAAGCGCACGGGTTGATCGCTGACGACGAGACCTTCCTCTCCGCGATCGTCGAGCACATGAGCCGCGAGCGAGTGAACGTCGAATGGGCCCTCGCCGCGGTCGCGCGCGATTTCGGGGAGCGCCTCGAGCGGGCGGATTCCGCGGCGATGCGCGAGAGAGCCGCCGACATCACCGACGTGGCCCGGGAGGTTGCAGCTCATCTCTCGAACGCCGGCAGCCGGGTTTTCGAGGCCGACCTGCCGCGCGGATCGATCCTTGTGGCGGACGAGCTCTCGCCCGTCAACGCCGCTCGGCTCGATCCCCGAAAGGTCCGCGCGCTGGCGCTCGAGCGCGGCGGGCAGACCTCGCACGCCAGCATCATCGCGCGATCGTTCGGCCTGCCGGCGGTGGTCGGCCTGCTCGGAATCTGCGATTCGATCTCGCCCGACCGGCCGATCGTGGTCGATGGCGACCGGGGCACGGTCGAGCCCACGCCATCGAAAGGGAGGCTCCGCCAGGCGCTCCTTCAGGTGGGCGAATCACGCGAGCGGGCGCGGCGGCTGCGCAACCGCACCGCCGGAGCCGCCGCGACGCGCGACGGCGTCCGTGTCGTCGTACGCGCCAACCTGGAGCTTCCCGAAGAAGTCGCCGCGCTCGAGCGCTGGCACGCGGAAGGCGTCGGCCTCTTCCGGTCCGAATTCCTTTACCTGAAGACGGCGCCCCGGGCCCCCGGGGTCGAAGAACAGAGGGCGGCCTACGAGGAGCTGCTCGCGGCGGCGGCGCCGCATCCGGTCGTGATCCGCACGTACGATCTCGGCGGCGAAAAGGGGATCGCACCCGCCGCCGGCGAGAATCCTGCCTTGGGGCTGCGCGGACTTCGCTACTGTCTGGCTCACCCCGAGCTCTTCGATGAGCAGCTGTCCGCCCTCTGCCTCGCCTCCGCGCGCGGGGACCTGAAGATCCTGCTGCCGATGGTGACCTCACTCTCCGAGTTACGCGAAGCGCGCCGGCGGCTGCTGGAAGTGGCAGCGCGGCTCGGGGTGACAGCGATTCCGGAGCTCGGGGTGATGATCGAAGTCCCTTCGGCGGCGCTCCTTGCCGACCGACTCGCGGAGGAATCGGACTTCTTCTCGATCGGAACCAACGACCTGGCGCAATACGGCCTCGCCGTCGACCGGGCGAATCCCGAGGTCTCGGCGCTCTACAGCCCGCTTCATCCGGCCATCCTGCGCATGATGAAGTTCGTCGTCGAAAGTGCGGCGGCCAGGAAACGGCCCGTCGCGGTCTGTGGGGAAATGGCGTCGGAGACCTCCGGGATCCGGGCCCTCGTGGCGCTCGGGGTTCGAGAGCTTTCGGTCACGCCGGTCGCTATTCCGGGAGTGAAGGAGACCCTCGCCCGCATCGACTCGGCCCGCGCCGCTTCGCTGATGGATCGCGCGCTCGCCTGCTCCGAGCCGGGCGAGATCGAGAAGATCTTCAAGTCGGCCTCGGACCCGGAGCCGCGCCGGGAGACTTCCAGGGTTCGGACGGACGTGACGGAAGAAGCCAGAAAGTGAGGAGACATGAGGCAAGTCGCGAAACCCTGGGGACACGAGCTCGTGTTCGCGGAGAACGAGAAGTATGCCGGCAAGATCCTCCACCTGGACGGGGGCCACTGCCTCTCGCTGCAGTACCATGAGCGCAAGGACGAGACCCTCTACGTGTTGAACGGCGAGGTCGCTCTCTCCGTGGAGATCGAAGGCGAGATGCAGGAGATCAGGCTGCGCAAAGGGGAGGCATTTCGAATCCGTGCCGGGGTGCGTCATCGCCTGCGGGCGGAGGCCGACTGCGATCTCGTCGAGGTCTCCACGCCCGAGCTCGACGACGTGGTGCGCTTGGACGACGCCTACGGCCGCCAGGGGACGACCACGCCGTGACCGCGATGACCGTGCGGCGCCACCTCCTCGCGGCAGTCGTCGTGGCATTCCCGGCCTTCGCCCCCGCCGCTCCGATCACGCCGACCCCAACGCCGCGCCCGAAGCTCTCGGGCGGTTTCGGGCGGACACCCGTCCCCGGTGCGACGGAGGGGCAGTCGCTCGCCGACGTCGTCCGCGCCGCCAGCAACTCCCGTCACCCCCGCGACCTGAAGCCCGTTGCCATCACGAACGAAAGCCTCGTGAAGGACCCCGCGAAGGGCCGCCTTTCGACCGCGAAGGCGCGTTCCGCTCCGCCCGCGCCCGCGCCGACCGTTGTCCCGGCCGCCGGCGCGGTGGCGTCCTCCACCGCCATCGCTCCGGTCGCGACCCCGGCAACCCCATCGGCGCCCGGAGCGGAAGAGGCGCGGTGGAGGGAGGCCGCGCACGCAGCCCGGCGCCGTGTCGAGGAGCTGACGGCGCAACTCGCCGCGCTCGACGGCGAGACGAAGCAGCTCGAGAACGATTTTTACCGCTGGGACGACGGGCAATATCGCGACCGCGTGATCAAGCCCGCGTGGGACAAGAAGCGCGAAGAGCTCGAAACGACGAGGAAGGAGCTCGCGCAGGCGGAGACAGACCTGACCGAGCTGCCCGAAAAGGCCCGGCGCGCCGGAGCCCTCCCGGGATGGTTGCGCGAATGAGCGGCCAAGCCCCAACTTCTTTAAATACAACATCTTACGTCAAGTACAGGGTCGAGACGTGGGGCTGCCAGATGAACGTCCTGGACGGCGAGCGCATGGCGGGCCAGCTAGACGCCCGGGGCTACGTGGCGGCGGCGGAACAGGAAGACGCGGATGTCGTCCTTCTGAACACCTGTGCGGTTCGGGAGAAAGCAGAAGCGAAGGTGTACAGCGCTCTGGGAGTCCTGGCTCGCCGGAAACGCGAACGGCCCGACATGGTCATCGGCGTCACCGGATGCGTCGCTCAGGTCGAAAAAGACGAAATCCTGGAGCGCGCGCCCTTCGTCGACTTCGTGCTCGGCACGGGCGAGATCGCACGCGCGGGCGAGATCGTGGAAGAGATCCGGAGAGAACGCCGGCGCATCCTGGCCACGGACCTGCCCACCGATTCTCCCGTTTACCGCTTTCACGAGATCCGCCGGGGGTCTCCATTCCAGTCCTACGTCACCGTGATCGAGGGCTGTGACCAGTTCTGCACCTTTTGCATCGTGCCTTTCACCCGCGGCCGGGAACGGAGCCGCCGCGCCTCAGAGATCCTCGACGAGGTCCGTTCGCTGGTTGCGGGCGGCCACCGCGAGGTGATGTTCCTCGGGCAGACGGTGAACGCTTACGAAGACCCGGAAGGGAAGTTCGGGCTGGGAGAGCTGCTCCGCCGCGCGGCCGCAGTTCCCGGCCTGCGCCGGCTGCGGTTCATCACCTCCCACCCGAGCCTCGTGGACGACGCGCTCCTGGATGCCATGGCCAGCGGCATGCCGGTCGCGCCGTACCTGCACCTTCCCGCTCAGTCCGGGTCCGATCGGATCCTCTATCGGATGAAGAGGCGGTATGACCGGGCGAAGTACATGACGACGATCGAACGTTTCCAGCAGGTGGTTCCCGGGATTGCCCTCTCTTCGGATTTCATCGTCGGCTTTCCCGGAGAGAGCGAGGACGACTTCGAGTCCACCTTGACCCTGATGCGCGAGGCGCGCTTTGCCAACGTATTTGCGTTCCGCTACTCCCCGCGGCCTGGAACGGCGGCGGCGCGCTGGGGGAGCGAACGGCAGGTTCCGGACGAAGTGGCGGCCGAACGGCTCGGCCGTCTGCTCGCCCTTCAGGAAGAGATCCAGGCGGAGATCAACCGCAGCCTGGTCGGAAAGAAGTTCGAGGTCCTCGTCGAGAACCTTGACCGACGGGGGCTACTTCGCGGCAGGACGGCCTGCAACCGGGTCGTCCACATCGAAAACGCAGACGGCTTCGCTGTCCCGGGCGCCTACGTGGACGTCGAAATCGTGCGCGGACTTCCCAACTCCTTGATTGCACGGATCCCCGATGCGACCCGCCTCGCACCCCTCCCCGAGGAGCCCTCATGGTGAAAATGGAAATCAAGGGTCTGCTGATGGACCCCGTGAGCAACATGCCGGTGGTTATTCTGCGAGACCAGAACGACGGCGCGTTCTTACCGATCTGGGTCGGAATCTTCGAAGCGAACGCGATCGCGATCGAGATGGAAAAGATCCAGGCTCCCCGCCCGATGACGCACGACCTGCTCCACAACGTGCTCTCGGAGCTGGGCGTGCACGTCGATCGCATCGTCGTCAACGAGTTGAAGGACAACACCTTCTTCGCCCGCCTGCACCTTTCCCGCGGCGAAGAACACTGGACGGTCGATAGCCGCCCGAGCGACGCGATCGCTCTGGCTTTGCGGGCGCGCGCGGAAATCTTCGTCGAGGAAGACGTTCTCGAGCGCAGCAAGACCGTGCGCGCGGAAGGGGCGACAGATCCCGAGAGGCTGAAAAAGTGGCTCGAGGAAGTGAATCCGGAAGATCTCGGCAAATACCGGATGTGATCCACGGGGTGGGTGCCTCGCCGAGAAACGCCCGACCGCGGACAAACATCGAGAACTCCAAACCCAGACCTGATACTTTCTTTTCCGGTGATCATCTCCATCACGAATCAAAAGGGTGGCGTCGGAAAGACCACCACGGCCATCAACCTCGCCGCCGCGCTCGCATCCAAGGGCATGCGCACCCTCCTGATCGACCTCGATCCGCAGGCGAACAGCACGATGTCGTACGTCGACCGGCGAACGGTCGAGAAGTCCATGTTCGACGTTTTGACGGAGTCGACGGTCTCGCTGCAGGACGTGATACGCAAATCCGAGGTCCCGAACCTGGACATCGCCCCCGCGCGGATCGCCCTGGCCAAGATCGAATCGAAGCTGCTGGGCGAGATCGACGGGCACTTCCGGCTGCGCGACAAGATCGACGGCGCGAGGGGGAGCTACGACGCGATCCTGATCGACACCCCGCCCACCCTCGGCATGATCACGGTCAACGCGATGGTCGCGTCGACCCACATCCTGATCCCGATCCAGTCATCGTACTTCGCCCTCGAGGGCACGGATGATCTCCTCGAAACGATCGAGAAGATCAAGGCCCGCCCGAATCCCACCCTGCGGATCCTGGGAGTCGTGGTCACCCTCCACGACCGCCGCACGGTGATTGGAAAAGACGTGTACGAACAGATCGCGACGGTTTTCGGCGATAAGGTCTTCAAGACGACGATCTCGAAGAGCGTGCGCCTGGAGGAGAGCCCCGCGCACAGGGAATCGATCTTCACGTTCGCGCCTCGCTCGAGCGGGGCCGCTGAGTATTACTCCCTTTCCGAGGAGGTGCTGTCCCGTGTCTAAACGAAGAGGACTCCCGGTGGAAGCGCGGATGCAGCACGATTCTCATTTCGTCGAATCGCTTTCCTCGCGTTTCGGCGGCTCGCTCGGCCGCTGGATCTCGATGGAAGAGATCGAGACCAATCCGGAGCAGCCCCGCACAAACGTCGGCGATCTGACCGAGCTGCGGCGCTCGATCGAATCGAAAGGCGTGCTCGAACCGCTGCTCGTCAAACCGATCGCCGACGGGCGATTCCGGATCATCGCGGGGGAGAGACGGTTCCGCGCCGCAATGGAAGCAGGGTTGACCGAGGTTCCGTGCATCGAGCTCGACGTTCCCGAAAACGAAGTCGTCGAAATTGCTTTGATCGAGAACCTTCACCGCCGCGACCTTCACGCTTTTGAGGAAGCGGAAGGGTACTCGTCGCTCGCGGCGCGTCATGGATACACGCAGCAGCAGATCGCGGACTCCGTCGGTAAGTCGCGAGTGTCGGTGACCGAAGCGATGACTCTCCTCGCGATCCCCGAAGATCTCCGCGACGAATGTCGGCGCGCCGACATCACCGCACGTTCCGTTCTTCTTCAGATCGCGCGTCTCGATGATCCGGAAAAAATGCGGGACGCGATCGAAGCCGTCGCGTCCGGTTCGACCCGCGATGATCTGCGCGCGCAAAAAAAAGAAGGCACACCTCCGCCGGAAAGAACTCCAAGATTTTCGTTCGTGTACAAACCCGAAGGCGCGCCGTTCAAGCTCAATCTCTCTTTTCAAAAAGCGAAAGTGGAGAAGAGAGAGCTGATCGAAACGCTCCTCGGAATCATCGAGCAACTCGAGAGCGGCGAAATCAACCTTGAGGAGCCGAAGCCTTAAAGCAGAATCGGGGCGGCCTCCAACGCTCGGGCTCTCCGCGGATTGGGTGGGCCGGCGAACGAGGCGACTCAACCCTCGGAAGCGCGCCCTCGTGAGAACAGGAAGGCTTTCGACCGCGACCGCGCTTGCGACTGCGACCGAAAGTTACGCGAACCGGCGCGGCGCGCGGACTCCTTCAGGGCCTTTCCACGACTTCTCCTGTCCCCGCGACCGGGGAAAGGTTTGGCTCAGGCCAGTCGCCCTGTGGTTCCCGGCATGTGGGTTTTTGGCAGGGGGAGCGGGAGCCGACGGGGGTCTCGCGACCGTCTGCTCTGGTTTGAGCCAGCGCGGGGTCCTTTCAGAGAGCGCCTGAGCCCCCGACATACTGGTCTCGGGCGAACGCCGCGCGAGCCAGAAAGGTCGGCAGCCGTCGAGCGAATAGAGACCCGACGAACGAGGATCCATCTGCGTGGATGACAGCCAGGGACGGGTAGGCACGTCGAGGCGGTTCCGGAGGGTTATTTCGCCTAAAGCTGGAGTTCCGAAGGCCCTATCTCAGTGTCCGATAAGATACATTATGTAAAGTCCAAACGCGGCGCCCCGCAGGGCTTGCTCCGACCGGCGGCCTTACGAGGAATCCATTCGTTCGCGCTCGCGGGGAGGTTACGTGCGACGGCCTCCTGCGCCGTAATGCGCAGTGGATTTGCAGAAAGATATCGGGACGTGGACGGGGACCGCCGTCGTCAATCTCGAAGACGCGCCGCCGGGTCTGCACGGGATGACGATCCGGCTGTCGCATCACGACGAAGCGGAGACCGGATCGATCGGCTGGCCGACCTTCCGGAGGCGCCTTTCGAGGTCTGAGCTTCGCCGGCCGGTCTCCCGGCGACCTGATACCTTGATCAGTCGATGAGCCTCATCTCTCGGTCGGTGCTTCGCGAGATCTGGCCCCCCTTTCTCCTGGGCTTTTCGGCCTACACGTTCATCCTTCTCGTCCGGACGATCTATTTCCTCGCGGACTTCTTTGTGCGGCGGAGCGCCACCCTCGGCGAGGTCGTCTGGCTCGTCGTGCTGTCCCTGCCCTGGATCATCGTTCTGACGCTCCCGATGGCGTTCCTTCTCGGTGTGCTGATCGGGATCGGACGGCTCTCCGCCGACTCCGAGGTCATCGCCCTGCGGGCCTGCGGTGTGGGTCCGGCGGCCATCGCCCGCCCCGCGCTCTGGGCAGCGCTCTTCCTGGCCGGGGTCGTGTTCGTCTGCTACAACCTCGTCCTGCCGCAAGCCAACGACACGCTAACGCGGAGCCTGGCGCGGGTCGCCGCGACGTCGGTCGTCAATGTGGTCCAGCCGAGGACGTTCCGCGAAGTCCGTCCCGGGTTGACACTGTTCTTCGACCGCTCGGCGGCGGATGGTCGGTCCCTCGAAGGGGTTTTCCTCCAGGTCGGCGAAGAGGAAAAATCGCAGGTTATCGTCGCTCGCCGCGGCACCCTGAACCTGGAAGGCGACCACCTCTGGCTCGACCTCGTGTCCTCGACCCTCCACGATTTCAACCCCGCGGACCCATCCCGTTACCGAACCAACCGAAACGAGACGCAGCGGATTCTGCTCGCAGGAGACGTTGGGAATCCCGCCTCGACGCGCGTCTCCTTCGACAAGGCGCTGCGGTCGCAGTCCCTCTCGGAGCTCCTGGCCAGCGTCCGGAAGAGCCCGCGCCTCCCGCCCGAACAATACCGACTCGCCTGGGTGGAGATTCACAAGAAGCTGTCGATCCCGTTTGCCTGTCTCGCTTTCGCGATTGTGGGCATCCCGCTCGCCGAAACGTCCCGGCGCGGCGGCAAGGGAAGCGGCTTCGCGATGTCGCTCGCGATCATCGTCCTTTATTACGTTTTGCTGTCGAGCGGAGAGACGTGGGCTCAAGAGGGGCGTCTCGCTCCTGGGCTCGCCATCTGGCTGCCCAACGTCGTACTCCTCGGTCTCGGCGCGGCGGCGATGATCCGCGGCGGCCGGGACAGGGGGCGGTGGCGGTTTCCCTGGCGGAAACGGTCTCTCGAAGACAAGGCGGGTCCCGCCGCCCGGGTCGAAACCGCGCCACGGTCGATGTTCTCGGGTGTGCTCCGCTTCCCCACTCTTCTCGACCGCTACGTGCTCGCGCGTTTTCTTTCCGTGTTCTTCCTCGTTGCGGCTTCGGTCCTCCTTCTCGCGGTCATGGTCGACTACACCGAGCACATCGACAAGATCGCGACGAACCGCCCGAGCGCCGAGGTCGTCCTCGGGTACTACCGCAACTTTCTGCTGACGATCTCGCTGCAGATCGCCCCGTTCGCCATCCTCCTGTCGGCGCTCATCGCACTCGGGATCCTCTCCCGGAACAACGAGGACACCGCGTTCCGCGCCAACGGCGTGTCACTCCACCGCCTCGGGGCGCCGATCGTCGTCGTCTCCTTCCTGGCTGCCGGGCTGGCGTTCGCGGCCGGCGAGTACGTCCTCCCCAAGGCTCAGCGGGAACAGGCGCAATACAAGAACCTCATCTACGGGAGGCCAGTTGACTACGGGCTCTCGACCCCCACGGAAAGGCGCTGGCACTACGGTCCGGGACGTTCGATCTGGCACCAGGAGGCGAGCGATCCCGAGAAAGGCATCCTCATCTCCCCGAGCGTGTTCCAGTTCTCCGACGCATTCGAGGTGATCCGCCGGGACATCGCGCGCGAAGCGGCGTGGGACGGCCACTCGTGGGTCCTGCGCCAGGGCTGGAGCCGCACGTTCGGGAGCTCCGAGGCGTCCTACCGCACCTATCTCGAGGAGCGCCTCCCGGGCGACCCGCCGACCGCCTTCACTCGCGCGCGCCGCGGGGCGGATGAAATGCGGTTTCGCGAGCTGCAGCGCTATGCGCGTCGTTTGAAGGCGAGCGGCTATCCGACCGGCGTGCTCGACACCGCGCTTCAGGCGAAGCTCGCGACTCCCCTGCTCATTCCCCTGATGGCGCTTCTCGCCGTGCCGTTCGCTTTCCGGATCGGGAAAAAGGGAACCCTTGCCGGGATCGGGGTTGGCCTCGCGCTCGGAATGGCGTTCCTGATCGCGGGTACGTTCTTCACGAAGGTGGGAGAGGTCGGTGCCCTCCCGGCGGTCCTCGCCGCGTGGTCCCCGAACGTCCTCGCCGCGACGGCGGCGGCGTGGCTGATGTTGCGCTTGAGAACTTGATCCGCTCAAAGAAAACGGCAGGCGGAGCAATGCGCAATAAACGCCTGACCCCACTCCGGGGGCCCTGGCCCGCTTTTCTCAGAACACCTGTCCGCTGGAAAACGAAACCAGAAATCCGCGCCGTCCCCGCGGGTCGGGGTTCAACGCATAGGCCAGGTCGAAACGCAGAACGCTGTTCGTCGCGGCCCGCGTGATCGCGATGCGCAGGCCCACCCCGACGTCGCTCTTGAAATCGCCGAGGCGCAGCGGCTGACCGGGCGGCGTCGCCGCCCCCGTGTCGAAGAAGATCGCGGCTCCGGGAGAGAAGAGCTGCAGGAACTCGCGGCCGACGAAAAACCGCTGTTCCGCGTTCCAGACGATCCGCTTGTCGCCTTCGAACGCGTAGAGCCGGTACCCGCGGAGACCGTTCTGCCCGTCGGCGAAGAACTGCACGTCCCGGTCTAGATTCCACCCGCGGTCGAAGACGAGCCGCGACACGAAGGTCTCGAGCTGTGCGCCATGAAACTTGTGAGCGTAGAAGAGGCTGCCGGAAACGATCTCGTTGGCAGGCGCACCGTCCCACCGGGTTTCGTACGCGAGCCGGGCGGTCAGAAAGCTTCCGTCCGAGACGCGCCAACCCTGGGAGAGGTCGAGCCGCAGCCGGCCGGTCGTCTTCGCCCCTCCGAAGCCGGGCGGAGAGAGGCCGACCTCGGCTCCTATCCGCCGGCCGAGGTTGAAGTCTTCGTATCGGGCGTCCCGATTGATGTAGTTCAACTTCAGATACGCGTTTCGGACGTCCTCGTACCCGACCGTCAAGAAACGAAAGCGGCGATCCGCCGGGAGCACGCCCGAGGGGCTCGTCTCCAGCAGCTCGAAGCGGTCATCGTAGCCATGGAAACCGAAGACCAAACGGCGCGCCCTCGCGTCGCCGGCCTCGAGCGCGATCCCGTAGTGCGCCATCACTTCCTGGTGGCGCTGCCGGTATCGCGAAAGCGTCTCTCCGTCCGCGAAGATCCGCGCGTTCAACGTCAGCCGGTCGAAGAGCCCGTCCGCCGCCCAGCGATCGATGAACGAAACGAACGGCCGGCCCACGAAGACGCGGCTCTCCGTGCCGTCCGAGTTCGAGGAGTAGGCAAAATCGCCTTTCCAGTAGGCGCCGAAAAGGTACGGGTCGGTATATTCGATGACGCGGTTCGTGCGCTCCGTTCCCTTGTCGTAGCCGAGCGCGATCTGACGACCCGTCCCGAGAAAGTCCTTTTCCTGAAGATCGAATCCGTAGGTCGTCGCGCCGCCTTTTCCACCGAGCGACAGACCGGGCTGGGTCGTCCACGAATCCTGGGTGACGACCTCGACGTCGGCCACGCCGTCGTGGGCCGGAAGCGCGCGAACGGAAGCCGCCTTCAGGAAAGGAAGCGCGCGGAGGTTGCGCTCCGTCTCCGCCAGTCTGGCGGGATCGAGCGCGTCTCCCTCGCGAAACAGGAGGAACTTGCGGATCACCGCTTCCGCGGTTTGAAACCGAACGGCGTTTGCGGTCCGGTAGAGCCAGCCGCGGGCGGCTTCTTCGGGCGAATAGACGTCGAGCGCGCGGACGCGGATCTCGCCGATGCGGGGAGCCGAGAACTCTTCCGCAGCCGGCTCCTGCGCCGCAGCGACGGCGGGGACCGCCGCGACGAGCAGGATCCCGACGATCAGCGTGGCGCGCGCGCCCCTCACGATGGTTTTTGGTTTTTCCAGGAGTCCGTGAGCAGGGCGCGCAGGCCGTCGAAAGAACGCCGGCCCTTACGTGCCCTCTTCCCAGGAACTCATGTAACGGACCTGCTCGGGGCTCGGGACGTCGATGTCGACTCCCATCGACGCGAGCTTCAGTCGGGCGATCTCCCGGTCGATGTCGTCCGGGACCGTATAAACCTTCTTCTCGAGCGACGCATGGTTCTTCACCATGAATTCGGCCGCGAGCGCCTGGTTCGCAAACGACATGTCCATGACGGACGCGGGATGCCCCTCCGCCGCCGAAAGGTTGATGAGCCGCCCGTCCGCGAGCAGATTCACCCGGCGTCCATCAGAAAAGGTGTACTCCTCGACGAACTCCCGAATCATGCGGCGCTCGCGCGACAGCTTCACCATCGCCGGAATGTCGATCTCGACGTTGAAGTGGCCGGAGTTGCAGACCACGGCGCCATCCTTCATTGCGCGGAAATGCTCCTCGCGGAGGACGCCCTTGTTGCCGGTGACGGTGACGAAGATGTCGCCGATCTTCGCGGCCTCTTCCATCGTCATGACCCGGTAGCCGTCGAGCACCGCCTCGATCGCCTTC
>JBBROA010000070.1:0-23129 GCA_038229875.1 Thermoanaerobaculia bacterium
CCGCGGCTCGAAGGCGAATCGATCGCCGACGTCTTCCGGTCCGTCGGCGCGCAAATCCGACAGTCCTGGTGCGGCCCGTGCTTCGGCCAGGGTCCCGATGCCCTGGAGAGCGGCCAGCGCGCGATCACATCGTTCAATCGAAACTGGCAGAACCGCATGGGCCTCGGCGGCGAGGGTTATCTCGCAAGCCCCGCGGTCGTCGCCTCCTCAGCCCTCATCGGCTACATGGCCGGGCCGGAAGAACTGGGACTCACCTGGGAGGCGGAAAGGTTTGGGGTCTAGCGTCTAGCGTCTAGCGGCTGCCCGGTCGAAGGGCGGACAGCGAGCAGCGGACAGCGTCGTTCCGGCTGCACACCCCACTCGTGCCCAGAAAACGCCAAAAATCAGCCTTGTAACCAGGCGGTGAACGCATCAGGCGGTAGAACACACCCTCGGTATCTCCATCCTCCGAGTGTCCATTCGGAGAAAAACGCCCTCGCAACAGGTCGGCCTTCCCGCTCGCAGCCGGCCGCCCGTCTCGTAAACGCCCGGCAGGCGCGGCTTTCGTGAGGGTGCCCCGCACGGCGGGACCGGGCCCGAAGGTTGCAGAGCAGCCACTCAGAACCGGAGGACCTCATGGACACACCTCGACGACGCCCTGCGCTCACGACGAGCACGCTGGTTCTCGCTGCGCTCTCTCTCGGATTCGCCGCTGCGCAGTCCTATCCCGACACCGACTCGCGCGACTACAACGGCGAAGAGATCCGGCAGACGGTCGCCCGTATCTCATTTCTCGCGGGTCCCGTGTCCTACGCGCGAGGGGATGACCCGAACAACTGGCAGGCTCCCAACTTGAACGTCCCCGTCACACTCGGCGACCGCCTTTACACGGGTCGCGGCGGACGCGCGGAGCTTCAGATCCATGGCGGCGCGGCCGTGCGGTTGAACGCCGGCACAGACCTCGCCGCCTTGAACCTGACGGACGACACGAAACAGTTTTCCGTGAATTCCGGGGCCGCCACATTCCTCATCCGGCGGCTTGGTTACGACGAAGTCTTCGAGATCGACACGCCAAACTCCGCCATCACCATCGAACGCGCCGGCGATTACCGCGTAGACGTCGACCCGGACGGCTACACCCGCGTCGGTGTGCGCCGCGGACGCGCAATCGTCGCGGCCGGCGGTGGGCAGGTGACTCTGGACGCGGGAGACGAGATGAGCATCGACGGGATCGAGGATCCGCGTTATGACGTGGCGGACCTTGGCCGTACCGACGCGTTCGATCGATGGGTCTCGGAGCGCGAGAATCGCATCGCGCGGGCCCGCTCGAACCAGTACGTGAGCAACGAGATCGTCGGCGTCGCCGATCTGGACGACTACGGCCGATGGGAAGACATTCCGGAATACGGGCACGTCTGGTCTCCGATCTCGGTCGAGGCCGGCTGGGCGCCGTACCGCGTCGGCCATTGGGTCTGGCAGGATCCCTGGGGGTGGACCTGGGTATCGGGCGAGCCGTGGGGCTGGGCGCCGTACCACTACGGGCGCTGGGTGACGTCCTCGTCACGCTGGTACTGGGTGCCGGCGGCCCCGCGTGTCTCCGTCCGCTACGCCCCGGCCCTGGTGGCCTTCGTTGGCGGGGGGCCGGGTTTCTCGGCGACGGTGCGCACGGGGAGTCCCGGGTTCGTGGGCTGGTTCCCGCTCGCGCCGCGCGACCCCTTCAACCCCTGGTGGGGGCGGCGGTCGAGCGTGCGCGTTGACAGCGCCCGCTACGTGAACCGCTCGTACGTCACGGTCGTCCCCCAGAACACTTTCATCTCAGGAGGGCTCGTGGCCCGCAGCGTCGTGACGGACCGCGGCGTGCTGCGCGACGTGGTGTCCGCCCCCGTGCTGCGCGGGCCGTTGCCGGTCCTCCCGACCTCGGCGTCTCTTCGAATCGCCGTCCGCCCCGACGGGCAGCAGGCTCCCCGGCCGCCCGCCGCGATCCTTCAACGCCAGGTGGTCGCGCGGATCGCGCCGCCGCCGCCGCCGCCCGCTTTTTCGACGAAGGTGGAGGCGATTCGGGAAAATCGCGGCGCTCCCGTCACCGCGGACGTGGCGGCGCGGCTGGTCGAACGCCGGGCACCGGCGCCGATCGTCGCCATACGCCCCGTCGCCGCCGAACCCGGCCGGATGACGCTGTCGCCCGGGCATTCTCCAGGCGAGAGCCAGCGCGGCTCGGCTCCGGAGCCGATTCCGGCGGCGCCCCCGCGTGGTCGGCCCCTCGCCACCACGGATCGCCCGTATGCGTCCCCCTCGAACGCGCCCGCCCCCGCGCGCGTCGAACCGTCGCCCGGCTCGCCCGCGTCGCGTGTCCCGCCGCAGGGCCGAGAGCAGCGCCCGGATGACCGCGGGAGATCCTCCAATCCACGGGAGGTTCAGCCCGCACCCCCGGCAGCGGCGCCTCCGGTCCCCGAGCGTCCTCGAGCTCTGGAGCCCGCTCCGGCACCTCCGATCGAGCGCACTCCGGACCGCCGGCCCAACCAGGACTGGCGCCAGCGTCCGGTCGAGCGCGACCGTTCCGGCGACACTTCGCAGCCCACACCGGCGGCTCCGCCCGAGCGCGGCCGCGGACGAGATTTCGGGCCGAGGGACAACGCTCCTCCTCCCACTCCCCGCTCCGTCGAGCAGGAGAGACGGGCCGCTCCACCTCCGGCTGCCGCACCGCCGGCTCCCCCGGCAGCGCCCGTAGAACGCGGGCGGCCGCGGGAAGTCGCTCCGCCCCAAAACACGCCGCCTGCCCGCGGCCGGGAGAGGGACCCGGTGGCCCCGCCGCCCACGGCCGCCCCCGCGCCGCCGCCGCCGCGCGACATCGAGCGGAGCCGCGGGAGGGATTCTGGAGTCCCGCCTACCCCCTTCCCCCCTCGCGACGTCGGGTCTTCCCTGAGGCCGCCGGAGCGCGAGCGCGCCCCGGCTCCGCCCGCTCCTGGCCCTCCGGTCGCGGCGCCGGCGCCGCCCGAGCGCGGACGTCCTGCTCCGGAGGCCCGGAAAGACGAAAAACCGGTAACGCCGAGCGTCAAGGAAAAGCCGAAGAAGGACGAGAAGAAGGAAGAAAAAAAGGACGAGAAGCCCGAGAAAAAGGACTGAAGACCCTCAGTCTGGGCAATTCCCACAGGCGGTTCAGGCGACCCGAGGAGAGTGGAGCAAAGGCCTCCCTCCTTTTTCGCCTTTAAATAGAGGCCTTTAACCACTCTGCGAAAGTTGACATTAAAGTATGGTTTCCATATGTTCTCTCCTGCGAGGGAACACGATGGCGGCCGACAACAGCTCCGTTCTGGAAATCACAAACCGCGAATACTCCGCGGGGTTCGTCACCGACATCGAGTCGGAGTCGATCCCCGTCGGCTTGAACGAGGACGTGGTCCGACTGATCTCGTCCAAGAAGAACGAGCCCGGGTGGCTCCTCGAGTGGCGGTTGAAGGCCTACCGACACTGGACGACGATGAAAGAGCCGACCTGGCAGAACGTTCACTACCCACCGATCGACTACCAGGCCGCCTCGTATTACTCCGCGCCCAAATCGAAAAAGAACGCCCCGAAAAGCCTCGAGGAGGTCGATCCGAAGCTACTCGAGACCTACGAGAAGCTCGGCATCCCCCTTCGTGAGCGCGGCAAGCTCGCCGGAGTGGCGGTCGACGCCGTTTTCGACTCCGTGTCGGTCGCGACGACGTTCCGGGAACAGCTTTCGAAGGTCGGCGTGATCTTCTGCTCGTTCTCGGAAGCGGTGCAGAGCCACCCGGATCTCGTCCGCAAGTACCTGGGCTCCGTGGTCCCGTACTCCGACAACTTCTTCGCGACGCTGAACTCGGCCGTCTTTTCCGACGGCTCCTTCTGCTACATCCCGAAGGGTGTCCGCTGCCCGATGGAGCTCTCGACGTACTTCCGGATCAACTCCGCGAATACCGGCCAGTTCGAGCGCACGCTCCTGATCGCCGACGAGGGCGCCACCGTTTCGTATCTCGAGGGGTGCACGGCGCCGATCCGCGACGAGAACCAGCTTCACGCGGCGGTCGTGGAGCTGGTCGCGCTCGACGACGCGCAGATCAAGTACTCGACCGTGCAGAACTGGTATCCCGGCGACGAGAACGGGAAGGGCGGCATCTACAACTTCGTCACCAAGCGCGGCAAGTGCCAGGGGCGCCGCTCGAAGATCTCGTGGACGCAGGTCGAGACGGGCTCCGCGATCACGTGGAAGTACCCGAGCTGCATCCTGCTAGGTGACGACTCGGTCGGCGAGTTCTATTCGGTGGCCGTGACGAACAATTACCAGCAGGCGGACACGGGCACGAAGATGATCCACATCGGGAAGAACACGAAGTCGACGATCATCTCCAAGGGGATCTCCGCCGGCCATGGGCAGAACAGCTACCGCGGGCTCGTCAAGATCAACCGCAAGGCGGACAACGCGCGCAACTACTCGCAGTGCGACTCGCTTCTGATCGGCGACAAGTGCGGCGCGCACACGTTCCCCGACATCGAGGTCAACAACTCGACGGCGCAGATGGAACACGAGGCCTCGACGTCCAAGATCGGCGAGGACCAGATCTTCTATTTCCAGCAGCGCGGCATCTCGACCGAAGACGCCGTCTCGATGATCGTCAACGGCTTCTGCAAGCAGGTCTTCAAGGAGCTCCCGATGGAGTTCGCCGTCGAAGCGCAGAAGCTGCTCGGCGTGAGTCTCGAAGGGTCGGTCGGATAAAAGGCGTTCCGCCGACAGCTCTCCGCCGTGAGCGGTCAGCCCCTAGAAGAACCAGGACTGAAAACATGACTGAAAACACTTCCGCTCCTCTCCTCCAGATCGACAACCTGCACGCCTCGGTGGGATCCAACGAGATCCTCCGCGGCGTGAACCTCACCGTCAACGCCGGAGAGGTGCACGCGATCATGGGGCCGAACGGCTCGGGCAAATCGACGCTCGCGCACGTGCTCGCCGGGCGTCCGGGCTACGAGGTCACGGCCGGGCGGGTGCTCTACAAGGGGCAGGACCTGCTCGCGATGGCGCCGGAGATCCGGGCGCGCGAGGGCGTGTTCCTCGCGTTCCAGTACCCGGTCGAGATCCCGGGCGTCTCGAACGTCTATTTCCTGAAAAACGCGCTGAACGCGATCCGCAAGCACCGCGGGCGCCCGGAGCTCGACGCGATGGACCTGCTCGCGCTGACGAAAGAAAAGGCGAAGCTCGTCCAGATCGACGAGGAGCTCGTCCGGCGTCCCGTCAATGAGGGATTCTCGGGAGGCGAGAAGAAGCGCAACGAGATCTTCCAGATGGCGGTGCTCGAGCCGACGCTCGCGATCCTCGATGAAACCGACTCCGGGCTCGACATCGACGCGCTCCGGATCGTCGCTTCCGGCGTGAACGCGCTGCGGAAGCCGGACCGCTCGATGATCGTGGTCACGCACTACCAGCGACTCTTGAATTACATCGTTCCCGATTTCCTTCATGTCCTCGTCGAAGGGCAGATCGTCCGCTCCGGTGGGAAGGAGCTCGCGCTCGAGCTCGAGGAGCGCGGCTACGCGTGGCTCGAGAAGGAGCCCGGCTCCCCCGCGGCCATGGGAGCCGGGGCGTAAGTGGCCACTCCGGTGCTCTCGGCCGAGACCGACCTCGCCGCGAGGGTGTTCGCGGACCTGCGCCGCCGCGCCTCGGGCGAGCCCGCCTGGCTCTCGGGTCTCCGCGACCGCGCGTTTGACCGCTTTCAGGAGCTCGGATTTCCGGGCCCTGGGGATGAAAGCTGGAAGCACACGAACGTCGCGCCGATCGCGCGCATCGCCTGGGAGCCCGTCGCTCACGATCCGGACGCGGGCCGTCCCCTGCCCGTCCCCGAAGCCGCCGGGGCGCCGGGCATCCAGCTCGGCTTCTTGAATGGCCGCTGGTCCCGGGCGCTTTCCGCCCCCGCCGCCCACGCCGCCCACGCCGCCCACGCCGCCCAGACTGCCGGGCTCGATGTCATTCCCCTCGCGGACATCATCCGCGACCATCCTGACCGGCTGCAGCCGCACTTCGGACGCCACGCGGGATGGGAAAATAGCGCCGTCACGGCGTGGAACACCGCGCTCGCCGAAGACGGCGCGTTCGTCCGGGTTTCGCGCGAAGCGGCCGCGGCCGGACCGATCCACCTCCTGTTCCTCTCGGAAGGCACGGGCGCGCCCACAGTGGCGCATCCGAGGAACCTGATCATCGTCGAGAAGGGCGCGCAGGCGACCGTCGTCGAGACGTATCTCGGTCACGGACGCACCCTCACGAACTCCGTCACCGAGCTCGTCCTCGAGGACGGGGCCTCTCTCGACCACGCGAAAGTGCAGCGGGAGGCTTCGGACGCATTTCACGTCCACTCGATCGCCGCGACCCTCGGTCGGTCGACCCAGTTCACGTCGAGCAGCGTCGCCTTCGGCGGATCGATTGCGCGCACCGACCTCGGCGTCCTCTTCAACGGCGAAGGCGGAGACTGCACCTTGAACGGCCTGTTCGTCGGCGACGGCACCGCCCTGCTCGACACCCACACCACGGTCGATCACGCGACGCCCCACTGCACGAGCCGCCAGCTGTACAAGGGCATCCTCGACGGGCACTCCCGCGGCGTATTCCACGGGACCGTGCTTGTCCGGAAGGACGCGCAGAAGACCGACGCACTCCAGTCCAACAAGAACCTTCTTCTCTCACGCGACGCGCTCGTGCACTCGACCCCGGCCCTCGAGATTTTCGCGGACGACGTGAAGTGCAAGCACGGCTCGACGATCGGCCAGCTCGACGCCGGGGCGCTCTTCTACCTGCGCTCTCGAGGGATCGGGGAGCAGGAGGCCCGGGCGCTCCTGACGTGGGCCTTCGCCTCCGACGTCGTCGGGCGCTTCAAGCCGCAGGTCGTCCGCGAAGAGACCGAGCTCGCGCTGGCGACGCGCCTCCCGGGGCCGCCCCGATGAGCCGCTCCGGCGCGATCGCATCTTCGGCTCCCTCCGCCGCTCCGCGGATGGCGTACGACGTCGAGCGAGTCCGGCGCGATTTCCCGATCCTCTCCCGCCGCGTCCACGGCAAGCCACTCGTCTATCTCGACAACGCGGCGACGACGCAGAAGCCCGTGGCGGTGCTCGACGCCGAACGCGACGTCTACGAGCGGATTTACGCGAACATCCATCGCGGAGTGCACCTGCTTTCGGTCGAATCGACGGACGCCTACGACGCGGTGCGCGGCACGATCCGCGACCTGCTGAACGCGCCCGACACGAAGGAGATCATCTTCGTGCGCGGGACCACGGAGGCGATCAACCTCGTGGCGCAGACTTACGGCCGCCGCAACGTCGGGTCAGGCGACGAAGTCCTGATCACCGCGCTCGAGCACCACTCGAACATCGTGCCCTGGCAGATGCTCTGCGACGAAAAGGGGGCCTCGCTTCGCGTCGCGCCAATCAACGAGAAGGGTGAGGTTCCTCTCGACACCTTCCGGTCTCTGATCACCGACCGCACGAAGATCGTGGCGGTCGCGCACGTCTCGAATGCGCTCGGGACCCTGAACCCGATTCGTGAAATGGCGGAGATCGCGCACGAACGCGGGGTACCGATCCTGGTCGACGGCGCGCAGGCGGTGCCGCGAATGCCGGTCGACGTGCAGGCGCTCCGCTGCGACTTCTACGCCTTCTCGGGCCACAAGATCTACGGCCCGTCGGGCACGGGGGTGCTCTGGGGTCGCGCGCCGCTCCTCGAGGCGATGCCTCCCTGGCAGGGCGGCGGCGACATGATCAGCTCGGTCACGTTCGAGAAGACGACGTGGAACGTGCTCCCCTACAAGTTCGAAGCGGGAACCCCGAACATCGCGGGCGTGATCGGGCTCGGCGCCGCGGTCCACTACGTCTCCGCGCTCGGGCTCGACGCGATCGGCGCGCACGAGGACGAGCTGTTGTCGTACGCAACGAAGGTCGTCGGCGCGATCCCCGGCGTGCGCATCATCGGAACGGCGGCCAGAAAGGCGGCGGTCCTCTCCTTCACGATTGACGGCGTCCACCCGCACGACATCGGGACCGTCCTCGACCGCGAGGGGGTAGCGGTCCGCACGGGTCATCACTGCGCGCAGCCCGTCATGGACTTCTTCCGAGTCCCGGCGACGGCGCGCGCGTCGTTCGGCCTCTACAACACGCGGGAAGAAGTCGACGTCCTCGCGGCCGGCATCCGCGACGTCATCCGGATGTTCCAGTAGCCATGTCCACCGATCTGCGCGACCTGTACCAGGAGACCATCCTCGACCACGGCAAGAGGCCGAGGAACTTTCGCGAGCTCTCCTCCGCGAACCGTAAGGCCGAGGGCTACAACCCGCTTTGCGGCGACCGCGAGACGGTCTATCTGGAGCTCGACGGCGATACCGTCCGCGACGTTTCTTTCCAGGGCGCCGGCTGCGCGATCTCGACCGCGTCGGCTTCCATGATGACCGACGCCATCAAGGGAAAGAGCCGCGGCGAGGCCGAAGCGCTGTTCGAACGCTTCCACGACCTGATCACGGGTGGATCCACCGCCTCCGCCGACGCCCCTCCGCTCGGAAAGCTCGAGGTCTTCTCCGGAGTCCGCGAGTACCCGGTCCGCATCAAGTGCGCGACGCTGCCCTGGCACACGATGCGCTCCGCTTTGAACGGGGCGGGCGCCACCATTTCCACCGAGAGCGGCGCGGAGGCTTCCCCCAAAGACGAAGCGACCACGGGGCCCGTTCCTCCTCTCGCCTGCTAGGAGCCGACCATGCGCATGCAGAAAGAAGTCACGACCACCCGCGAGTTCGAGGCCACGGAGATCCCGAGCGGGATGAAGATTCGAATCCCGGAAGGAACCCCGCTCGCGATCACTCAGTCTCTCGGCGGCAGCTACACGGTCATGACGCCGTACGGCTACATGGCGCGCGTCGACGGAACCGACGCCGACGCGATCGGCGAGGAGATCGTCTCGCCGCAAGACGCGGCGGCGTCCGGAAGGACTCCAGGCGAGCTCGCCTGGGACCAGCTCCGCACCTGTTACGACCCGGAGATCCCCGTCAACATCGTGGATCTCGGGCTCGTCTACAAATGCGAAGTCGTCCCGAAGGAAGCCGGCGGCAGCCGCGCGGAGGTGAGCTTCACGCTGACGGCGCCCGGATGCGGAATGGGAGACGTACTGAAAGAAGACATCAGGAACAAGCTGCTGACTGTTCCTGGAATCGAAGAAGCCGAAGTGCAGGTGCTTTTCGACCCCCCGTGGAACATGAGCATGATGTCGGATGCGGCAAAGCTCCAGCTGGGAATGATGTGAGCGGCATCAGCCGGACGGAAAACGGCGAAAGGCGGGACCCATGAAGCTCTCCACGCAGGAGGAGTACGGACTGCGCTGCCTGCTGCACGTCGGCCGCGTCGGGACGGAGGGAAGCGTCACGATTCCCGAGCTCGCGCGCGCCGAGGGAATGTCGGAGCCGAACGTCGCCAAGATGATGCGGGTCCTGCGCCGGGCCGGGTTCGTGCGGTCGACGCGCGGGCAGGCGGGCGGATACAGCCTGGCGCGGTCTCCCGAGCAGATCGCGGTGGGACAGGTGCTTGCAGCGCTCGGCGGGCGGCTCTTCGACAAGAACTTCTGCGGAAGCTTCGCCGGATCCGGAAACGTCTCGTGCGCGCACCTGGGGGACTGCTCGATCCGCTCGGTCTGGCAGACCATCCAGGCCGCGATCGACGGCGTCCTCGCTCAACTGTCGTTGAAGGAGCTTCTCCAGAGCGAGCGCGAGATGAACGTCTGGGCGACGGGCAAGTCCCCGCGCCTGCCGGTTTTGGAGCATCGCGCCTAGAAGCGACCGGGGGTCACCGCGTCGAGGCTCCCGGCGTGAAGGCCAGGAACCACCCTGTGACTAAGAGCTGACAGCTGAGAGCGGCCAGCGGAAAGCTCAGCTACTTTTCGCGATCAAACGGCGAGTAATGCCCGGCGTGGCGGTAGGGTCGGTGGAAGACGCCGACGGGAGTCGAGAACGTGATCTCCCCGTTTACCGAATACTCGACCGAACGCATCAGCAGCGCTTCGAGTCCCGCCGATCTCACCTTGTTCCAGTCGATCGTCAGCGGGAGCCGGACGGGCGTTGTCTGTTTCCCCTCCAGAACAGTTTCCGCGTCCACCGTGCCGCCGCCGGCGTCGCGTCCTTCGACGGTGGCTCGATAGGTCAGCCGCTGGACGGTGATGCGGTACGAGTTCGGGTTGTAGACGTCGAGAGCCGCCTCGACGTCCGCCCCGCTCGAGGTCAGCGAGCGGACGGAGATGCCGCGAAACGTGACCTCGGGCCGGCGGAAGAAGACGCAGCCGGAGGAGGCAACCAGGATCGCCGCCAGAATCACCCTCCCGAAAGCGCGTGCGCGACCTTGCATGGACGGGACAACGGCGGGAACGGTCCAGGACTTCCCCCTTTGACAAGAGACTCCCCGAACATCCACTGGCACTGGCACGGCCTTTTGATCCTGCGCCCTGACCCAACCCGCTCCCCGCGTCCGGGAGAGGGAAAAGCGCCGACGGCGAAGCTCTTCGCGGACAGAGCGGATTAGAATCGACTGATGAAACTCGGCTCCCTCGTCCTTCTGCTCATCGCCGTCGCGGCGGGTCTCTGGCTCTTCCGGGATTCGTCGACGAATGCCTTCCATGGGTTCAGCCGCGAATCGCCGGCGCCGATCGACCGCGCGAAGGCCGCGGCGGACAAGAGCAGCGCCCGGGCGGCGGAAACGGGTGCGGCTCAGACCGAAGCCGACGCGGCGGCGCCGGCGGCCGGCGTCACCGAGAACATGACCACCGCCCAGGTCAAGGCCCTCCTCGGCCCTCCTTCAGACTCGACCTCCGAGACCACGGACGCGGGGGTGCGCCGGGAGACCTGGACCTACGCGCAGACCGGCAAGACGGTCGTCTTCGAGAACGGAATCGCCGTCTCGATTCGCTGACGGCTGCGGCGCGCAGGCCTCGCGACAATCAGGGCGCGCAAGCCTCGCGACAATCAAGGAGAGATGCCATGGTCCGCTTTCGCGGCGCTTTGCTGTCCTCGACGATCTTCCTGGCGGCGATCTCGCGTTTCGCGGCCGGCCAGGCGCCGGCTCCCGCCGCGCCCGAAGCCTTACGGCCGCCCGAGACCCGCGTTGACACCGTGCGGGAGGTGTACGGCCGCGTGACCGTCAACGACCCGTATCGCTGGCTCGAAGATCAGAACGCGCCGGAAACGCGTGCATGGATCGATGCGCAGAACCGTTACTCCGAAGGGGTTCTCGGGACGCTCTCCGGACGGGACGCGCTGCGGCGGCGCCTGGGAGAGCTCCTGAAGGTGGACGCGGTCAGGACGCCCTGGGAGCAGGGCGGGCGGTATTTCTTTTTCAAGCGGCGGGCCGACCAGGACCTGTCAATCCTCTACGTGCGACGCGGAGAGAAGGGCGCCGACGAGGTCCTCGTCGACCCGCATCCCCTTTCCCCGGACCACCGGACTTCCGTCAACCTGATGGCGATGACGACGGACGGGCGCCTCGTCGCCTGGGGCGCGCAGCTCGGCGGCGAGGACGAGAACACCGTGCGTTTTCGCGACGTCGATACGAAGCGGGATCTTTCGGACGTTCTTCCGCGCGCCCGGTATCTCGGGCTGGAGCTCTCGCCGGACGGAAAGGGCGTCTTCTTTTCGCGGCTCGAAAAGGAAGGCCCGCGCGTGTACTGGCACGCGTTCGGCACGATCCCTTCGACCGATCGGAAAATCTTCGGCGACGCCTACGGGCCTGAGAAGGGCCTCGGCCTCGACCTTTCGGAGGATGGCCGCCGGCTTCTCCTGATCGTGTCCCACGGCTCGGCCGCGGTGAAAACCGAGATCTACATGCAGGATCCGGCCGGCGCCGGTCCCGTCGAGCCGATCGTCAATGACGTCCAGGCGCGCTTCTCGCCAAAATTCGGAGGAGACCGCCTGTTTCTGGAGACGAGCTGGAACGCGCCGAACGGGCGAATCTTCGCGGTCGATCTGACACATCCCGCGCGAGACCAATGGAAAGAAGTGGTTCCCGCCCGGGACTCGCCCATCGACGGGTTCACCCCGGCCGGCGGCCGCCTCTTCGTGAGCTATCTCGAGAATGTTCTCTCCCGCATCCGTATCTTCGATCCCGAGGGCAAGCCGGTAGGCGACCTCTCGTTCCCGGAAATCGGGACCCTGTCCGGCGTCCGCGGACGCTGGGGTTCCCGCGATGCATTCTTCACCTTCCAGTCATTCGTCACGCCCCAGACGATCTACCGGTACGACGTCGCAAAAGGCGCCCGGACGGTGTGGGCCAGGCAATCCGTTCCGATCGCGAGCGCAGACTTCGAAGTCCGCCAGGTCCGCTATGCGTCGAAAGACGGCACTTCCGTCCCGATGTTTCTCGTCCACCGCAAGGGCATGAAGCTCGACGGGTCGCATCCCGCTCTTCTCACCGGGTACGGCGGGTTCAACCTCGCGCAGACGCCCGCGTTTGCCGCGCGCGCCGCGCTGTGGGTCGAAAACGGCGGCGTCTATGCGCTGGCAAACCTGCGCGGAGGAAATGAATTCGGCGAAGAATGGCATCGCGCGGGGATGCTGGCGCGAAAACAGAACGTCTTCGACGACTTTCTCGCGGCAGCGGAATGGCTGATCCGGGAGCGCTACACATCCGCTTCGCGGCTGGCGATCTCCGGCGCCTCCAACGGGGGCCTTCTCGTCGGCGCCGCGATGACGCAGCGCCCTGACCTCTTCGCCGCGGTGGTGTGCTCCTATCCCCTGCTCGACATGGTTCGGTACCACAAGTTTCTCGTCGCCGGGTACTGGGTGCCGGAGTACGGTTCCGGCGATGACCCGGAGCAGTTTCCGTTTCTCTACGCATACTCGCCGTATCACCACGTGAAGCCCGGAACGAGCTATCCGGCCGTGCTCTTCATCACCGGAGATTCCGATACGCGCGTTTCCCCGCTGCACGCGCGGAAGATGACCGCCCTGCTGCAGGCCTCGGGCGCGGAGCGTCCCGTCCTTCTCCACTACGACACCAAGGCCGGACACTCCCGGGCATCGACGCCGATCCCGAAACAGATCGACGATCTGGTGGACGAGCTGTCCTTCCTGTTCGCCCAAACCCGAGCCGCCGTTCCGGCGATCCGAAAGGCGTCGTAGGCACGCCCACGCCGGCCACCGCCTCCGCGTCGAGGCCGACGCCCGGCCGCTGATGGACCGCTGCCGGTTTTCCGGTTTTTCCGCCGTTCCTGTACCCTGCAGCGAGAGGTACACCATGCGACGTTTTCTTGCGGGGTTGTGTCTCGCGTTTGTAGCGGCGGCCGTCCTGGCCCAGCACTCTCCGGCGCCCGAGGGTCCCGCCGAGGGCCCGCAGAAATCCAATCCCGGGTCGGGAACCGCGCCGGGCGTGCATCCGCCGTCGCCGATGTCCGGCGGCCGATTCGCTCCAGGACCTCCCCCGCCACCTCCGGGAGCGACAGAGCCCGTTCCCGCTGGCAGAGTCACGACGACCGAGTCGATCTCGGTCCCGACTCCGGTTCCGACATTCGTGCCGACCGTCTCCGCCGCGCCGCCCGTCCCGACCCGTGTCCCGACCCCGATCAGGAAGAGGGGAAAGGCCGCGAAGGTGCGACGGACCCCGGTGCCGACGCCGCCCAGGTCCGGGGGTTAGGAGTCGGGCGAAGGAGAAAGGGGAAGGGGAAGGGCGAAAACCGAAGCGAACCGGATCTCTTCCCTCTCTACTCTCTTGCCCGGCCGCCACGCCGAGCCTTCACCCTCGTACTCCGTCCGCCTCACCCCTCCCGTCCAGACGGCCTCTAGGCCTCTACCCGTCTCTCCTCCGACTACACTCCGCGCGTGAAGATCCTGTTTCTTGCGGCCGAAGCCGCGCCGCTCGTCAAGGTCGGCGGGCTCGGCGACGTCGTGGGGTCGCTCCCCGCGGCGCTGCGAGCGGAAGGGCATGACGTCCGCGTCGCGCTCCCCGGATACGGCGCCATCGACTGGTCGCGCTGGCGGCCGAAATACGTTTCGACGGTCGCGGTCCGGCGGGGCAGCGGCAATTTCGCGGCGCACGCCTTCGAGACGAACGTCGAGGGCGTGCCGTTCTGGCTGATCACGGGCGCTCCGATTCCGAAGGACCACACGATCTACGGATCCGGCATCGAAGAGGACTCGCCGAAATTCATCTTCTTCTCGCTCGGCGCTCTCTGGACCGCTCAGGGCAACGGCTTCCGGCCGGACGTCGTACACGCGCACGACTTTCACACGGGCGCCGCGGTGTGGTGGCTCGCCACCGAAGGCCGCCGCAACGAGTTCTTCGCCCCGGTCGCGTCCGTCATGACGGTACATAACCTCCCGTATGCGGGGCAGGGAGCCGGGCGCGCGCTCGGCGAATACCTGATGCCAAAGGACGGCGCGGTGTCGATCCTGCCGGAATCGTTTCGCGATTCGCTTCTGGGTCTCGGACTCCTCGGCGCCGATCAGATTTCAACGGTCTCGCCGACGTATGCCCGGGAGATCCAGACGCCGGAGCACGGCCGCGGGCTCGACGGCCTCCTGAGGGCGCGGTGGGACAGGTTGAGCGGGATCCTGAACGGAATCGACGTAGCCGCCTGGAACCCCGCAACCGACGCCGCTCTGGCCGCCCGGTTCGACCCGGCATCCCTCGACCTCCGCGGTGCGAACAAGGAATCGCTCCAGCGGGAGGCTGGACTCTCGGCGGACCCGGTCCGGCCGCTGCTCGCGGTCGTTTCGAGGCTCGACGCTCAGAAGGGACTCGACTTCGCCGTGCCTGCGGTCCGCCGCTGGCTCGATCTCGGCGGCCAGTTCGTCCTTCTCGGAACGGGCGAGCCATCGCTCGAAGCCGCGTTCGCCGCCGTCGAGCTCGAGTACCCGGGCCGGGCGAGCGTCCGGCTGCGGTTCGACGGGACGTACGCGCGCCGGATCTACGCGGGCGCGGACGCGCTGCTGATTCCCTCGCGGTACGAACCGTGCGGCCTGACGCAGATGATCGCGATGCGATACGGCGCGCTCCCGGTCGCGCGGCGGACGGGCGGGCTCGCCGACACGGTCGTCGACGCCGGCGACCCGGGGGGCAACGGCATCATGTTCGACGAGCCCTCCGCCGCGGCTCTCTGGGACGCCCTGGAACGCCTTCTGCGCGTGCGCGCGACGCCCGGCCTGTGGAGGGAGCTGCAACGCCGCGGCATGCAGACGGACTTCTCCTGGACGCGCTCCGCGGGACGGTATTCGGACCTTTACGAGCGCGCCCGGGCGGCCCGGCTGGCGTAAGCTCTCCCCGTGAAAACACGCGCGGTCATACTCGCGGGCGGCGAAGGATCGCGCCTCGGCGTGCTGACCGACAAGCGCGCGAAACCCGCTGTCCCCTTCGCCGGCAAGTACCGCATCATCGACTTCACGCTTTCCAACTGCGTGAACTCCGGGATCGCCGACGTGATGATCCTGACCCAGTACCGGCCCCATTCCTTAAACGAGCACATCGGGGGCGGCCGCCCCTGGGACCTCGACCGGGGCTTCACGGGCGGCGTCCAGATCTACCAGCCCTACCGGGGACGCTTCGTCACCGACTGGTACAAGGGCACAGCGGACGCGATCTCGCAAAACCTCTCGTTCGTCGAACGCGGGGCCCCGGACATCGTGATCGTTCTCTCCGGCGATCACATCTACAAAATGAACTACGAGCCGATGATCCGGTACCACATCGAGCGGCAGGCGGACGTGACGATCGCCACGCTGAACGTGACGCGCGAGGAGGCGACGCGCATGGGCATCCTCGCAACCGAAGAAAAGGGCGGAGGGCGCGTGAGCTCGTTCGTCGAGAAGCCCGCGGATCCCCCGGGCACGCTCGCCTCGATGGGAATTTACGTCTTCGGACTCAACATGCTCTCGACAGTTCTGCAGGAGGACGCCCGCCGGCGCGATTCATCGCACGACTTCGGGAAGGACGTGCTCCCCCGCATGGTCGCCGCGGGGCAGCGCGTCTTCGCATATCCGTTCGAGGGTTACTGGGTGGACGTGGGCACCGTGGACGCCTACTGGGAATCCCAGATGGACCTTCTCGAGGACCCGCCGGCGCTCGACCTGAACGACCGGTCGTGGATCATCCACACGCGCTCCGAAGAGCGGCCGCCGGTCGTGACACGCGAAGGCGCCATGATCAAGGACAGCATGATCACGGACGGCTGCATCATCTCTCCGGGCGCGCGGATCGAGCGCAGCGTCCTCTCGCCCGGCGTCTATGTCGGAGCGCGGGCGGTGATTCGCGAATCCGTCGTCTTGACCGACGCACGCATCGAGTCGGGCGCCCGCATCGAGCGCAGCGTGATCGACAAAGTCGTCCGCATCGGCAGGAACGCGCGGGTCGGCCACATCGAGCGCGGCGGGGAAGGTCTCGGAATCACCACGGTCGGGAAAAACGCCATCGTCCGCGACAAGGCGGTGATCGCGCGCGGCGAAGTCGTCGAAGCGGATTCCGTCCGCGAAGCCGAAGAACGGCCAACCGTCGCCTCCGCTCACTCCGGGACGCGCTGACGCGTCGGCGAGCGGCTCGCCTGTCGGCTCGACCGCTCGCCTCGTCCCTCCGTTCGCTGCGGCTCCCGCCCCGAGAGCCTCCTCCTTCCCTCCGGTCAGGAGACTTCTCTCGGGGCGAGCTTAGTCACCATCCAGACTGAAGCGCAGATCTGCTCCCTCTCCCCGCGCGCCGGGGGAGAGGGCCGGGGTGAGGGGCGGCACACGAAGCCTGACGGAGTTCGATCGAGAGTTTCTTCGCTCCTCTCTCGCTCGCCGGCGCGCCTTTAGATTCGTCTTCGCATCCAGTCGATCGCCGTCTCCTCCGCCCAGAAGCGCGGCCTGGGCGATCCGCTGACGAACCCGATGTGGCCGCCCCGGGCGGTCGTGCGGAAGTCGATCGATGACGACGCCCTCGCCCTCACTTCATCCAGCACCCGCGCCGGCAGGAATGGATCGTCCATCGAAGACAGGCACAGGGTCGGGGTCGCCACACGTCCGACGAAGCCGAGGGAGCTCGACTTCGCGTAGTAGTCCTCCGCCCCCGTGAATCCATGGAGCGGTCCGGTCGCCGCGTCGTCGAAACCTCGGAACGACGAGGTCGCGAGAGCCCGCGGCAGATCGATGCGGCCGGCCACTTCCGGAAACCTCGCGGCGAGGTCGGCGGCCTTCATTCGAAGAGTCCTCAAAAAGACGCGCACGTAAAACCGGCCAAACGCGGCGTCCATGTGGGTCGCCCCGGCGCCGAGGTCGAAGGGGACCGAGATCGCCGCCGCGGCCGCGACCGCGGTCTGGCCCGGGTTCTCGCCGAGCCATTTCAAGAGAACGTTGCCGCCGAGCGAGACGCCGGCAGCCAGAAGAGGCACGCCGGGCTCCTCCCGCGAAAGCCGCCGCACGACGAAGTCGAGGTCCGTCGTCTCGCCCGAGTGGTAGAGACGCGGCCGCCGGTTTGAAATCCACGCCGCCAGGTTTTCCGGGCGCCTCGCGCACGAACGGAAGTTGACGGCGACGCCGCGCCAGCCGAGAGCGCGTGCCGCAGCGAGCAGGCCCTGGACGTAGACGGAATAGGAGCTGCCCTCCAGGCCATGCAGGACCAGGAGTCGGGGTGAACCGGCGGCCCCCTCCAGGTGGTCCAGGAACAGATCGTCGCCGTCAGGGGTCTCGACGCTCTCCCGCCGGAACGGGACCTGCCGGCGGGAGCGTGTCATTGTGCCCCACACCGTCTGCACATGCGCGCCGGGGAGCCACCAGACCGGACGGAATTCGCTCACGGGCGCGCACGTCCTCTCGATAGACTCGCGGTTTCCGAGCCCTTTCCGATCCGGGACCGTTTTGGTTTTCGCTTTCGGTTCAAGGAGCGGGCTCGCTGGAGGAACACATGAACCTGCTGACTCGTTCGGGCGCCCTGACAATTCTCCTCGGCGCCTCGACGGCCGCTCTCGCGGCGCCTGCCTCCGCTCCCTTCACCGTTCCCGTGGAATACCACAAGCTCGATAACGGATTGCGCGTCGTGCTCTCCCGCGATACGACGGCGCCGAAGACCGTCGTCGCCGTTTATTACGGCATCGGCTTCCGGATCGAGCCGAAGAACCGGACCGGGTTTGCGCATCTCTTCGAGCACATGATGTTCCAGGGCTCGTCGAACCTCGGCAAGATGGAGTTCATCAAGCTCGTTCAGGCGAACGGCGGGGTGCTGAACGGGTCGACGCGCTTCGACTTCACGAACTACTTCGAGATCGTTCCGTCGCACGCTCTCGAGACGGCTCTCTGGGCGGAGGCCGACCGGATGCGGGGTCTCGCGATCACCGGCGAGAATCTGATCAACCAGCAGGGCGTCGTCAAGAGCGAGGTCCGCGTCAACGTGTTGAACCGCCCTTACGGGGGCTTTCCGTGGCTCGACATGCCGCAGTACGCGAACGTCAACTGGCACAACTCGCACAATTTCTACGGGGACCTCAAGGACCTCGACGCGGCGACGCTCGAGGACGTGAACTCGTTCTTCAAGACGTACTACGTGCCGAGCAACGCGGTCCTCGTCGTCACGGGCGATTTCGAGCCCGCCGGAACACTGACGAAGATCCGCGACCTGTTCGGGAAAATCCCCTCTCCTCCGCGGCCCGCTCTGCCGGACATCACCGAGCCGAAGCAGGAAAAGGAGAAGCGCGCCACCAAGCAGGACGCGCTCGCGACCCGGCCCGCTCTCGCGTTCGCGTACCACGCACCGAAGACCAACACGCCCGAGTACTACGCCATGGGCCTCCTCGAAGAGATCCTTCTTTCCGGCAAGGACAGCCGCCTCTACCAGGCGCTCGTCCAGCGAACCGGCCTGACCGGCGACGTGAACGGGGGCATCAACTCCGGGTTGGGCAACATGTTCAACATCCAGGGACCCACGCTGCTGGTGGGCTCGCTCTACCACGACCGCGACAAGTCTCCCGAGCAGATCCTGAAGGTGGTGGACGAGGAGATCGACAAGCTGCGCAACGCGCCGCTCGATCGCGCGACTCTCGACCGCGCGATCGTGAAGATCCGCTCGGACCTCTACGACGCCATCGAATCGACCTTCGGATTCGGTCGCGCCGACCTTCTGGGCAGCTTCGCGCTCTTCTACGACGACCCGAATCTGATCAACGGGCTCGAGGAGCGGTTCCGCAGCGTCACTCCTGAGCTCGTACAGAAGACGGCGCGCGAGTACCTCGCCCCGGCGAACCGGACGGTGCTGATCATCGAGCCGAAGCCCGAGGCCTCCCCGGGCAACAAACCGGCCGCTCCCAAGAGCGGCCTCTGAGGTGAGAACGATCATGAACCTCTCGACGCACCGCCGACTCGCCGGACTTCTTTTCGT
Source organism: Thermoanaerobaculia bacterium (assembly GCA_038229875.1). GTDB lineage: Bacteria > Acidobacteriota > Thermoanaerobaculia > UBA5066 > Gp7-AA6 > JALYUA01. The sequence continues at coordinate 19,336 of JBBROA010000070.1, forward strand.
GCTCGGGGTCGTCGCGTTTGCCGCCCCCGCTCTCGCCCAGAAGCAGGCGCCGCCCGAGCCCGGGCAGCCGAAAGACTTCGTCGTTCCGAAGCCGCGCAAGATCACGCTCGACAACGGCATGGGTGTCACGTTCGTGCAGTACGGCACGATCCCCAAGGTCACGCTGCGGCTGGGGGTCCGGACCGGCAACATCGACGAGTCCGCGACGCAGGTCTGGATGGCGGACCTCGTCGGCGATCTCCTGACGCAGGGCACCGCGACCCGGACCGCCTCGCAGATCGCCCGGCAGGCGGGCGACATGGGCGGTGAGATCAACGTCGCCGTCGGAGCGGACCGCACCGACCTGACGATCGACGTGCTCTCCGAATTCGGTCCCGATGCCGCCCGCCTTCTCGCCGACGTCGCGCAGAATTCGAAAATGCCGGAGGGTGAGCTCGCGAGGTTGAAGGCGGACCGGCTGCGGCAGCTCTCGATCGCCCGAAGCCAGCCGCAGCAGATCGCCCTCGAGAAGTTCCGGGCGACGCTCTACGGCGACCACCCCTACGGACGCCTCTTCCCCTCCGCGGACATGCTTCAGGGTTACACCATCACCTCGACGCGCGCGTTCTACGAGGCGAATTTCGGAGCGGCGCGCTCCCGCCTCTATGTCGTCGGCCGCTTCGACGAGGCCGCCGTCGAGAAGGCGGTGCTCGCGGCGTTTGCGGGCTGGAAGCGGGGCGCGGCGCCGACGTCGAAGATCCCGAAGCCGAGGAGCGAGCGGCGCGTGGAAATCCTGGACAGGCCCGGCGCCGTCCAGTCCACGATCTACCTCGGAATGCCGACCATCGACCCTTCGAATTCCGACTACATCGCTCTCGTGGTGACGGACTCTCTCCTCGGCGGTTCGTTCGGCTCGCGCATCACAAGCAACATCCGCGAGCAGAAGGGCTACACCTATTCGCCGAACAGCCAGCTCTCGAGCCGGTTCCGCGACGCGTACTGGGTGGAGGTCGCCGACGTGACGACGAAGGACACAGGGGCCTCTTTGAAGGAGATCTTTGCCGAGATCGACCGTCTCCAGGCGGAGGCGCCGCCCGAGAAGGAGCTTCACGGGATCCAGAATTATCTGGCGGGACTCTTCGTCCTGCGCAACTCCAACCGGCCGGGCATCATCGCGCAGCTCCAGCTCATGGATCTTCACGGCCTTCCGGAGGACTACCTCAACACGTGGGTCAAGAAGGTCTATGCCGTGAAGCCGGGAGACGTGCAGAGGGTCGCCTCGAAATACATCGCGGACGACCAGGCGACCATCGTGGTCGCGGGAGATCAGAAAGCGATCGCGGAGCAGCTGGCGCCGTACGGTAAGAGCAGGTAGCTCTCACAGTTAAAGATCGTCCGGCTCAACGCATGCCGCTCACCTGGATCACCAGCGCCCTCCTCCTGGAAATCACCGCGGAGGCGCGTCGTTCGCCGAGACTTCGCAAAAACCGGAACTTTCACGCGATGGAAGATCGGGTGCACCGGCTCGTCAACGCGCTGGAGCCCGCGACATACATCCGCCCTCATCGCCACCTCGACCCGGCCAAGTGCGAGACCGCGATCGCGCTCGCGGGCTCGATCGGGGTGATCGTGTTCGACGACGCGGGACAGATCGTCGAAAAGCGCGTGATCTCGCCGGGCGGACCCGTCATGGGCGCGGAGATGCCGCCGGGCGCGTGGCATACGTTCGTTTCGCTCCTGCCCGGCAGCGCCTTCTTCGAAGCGAAAGCCGGACCCTATGAGCCTCCCTCGCCGGAGGAGCTCGCGTCGTGGGCGCCCGCGGAAGGCACGCCGGAGGCCGCGGAGGCGGAGCGCCGTTGGAGCGCCCTCTTTCGCTGAGGACTGAAACCGGATGAGCGGATGAGCGGTCCGATCGGCGTTTCCGACACCTACGACCTGGTGGCGCCCGAATATGCCGCCGAGTATCCCGACGAGCTGACAGCGAAGCCGTTCGACCGGAGAATGCTCGCCTGGCTCGCGGACAAGGTCGCGGGGCAAGGCGTCATCTGCGACATGGGGTGCGGCCCGGGGCAGGTCGCCGCCTACCTCCACGATCTCGGCGTGAACGCCTGCGGTGTGGATCTCTCCGCCGGGATGGTCCGCGAAGCGGCGCGGCTCCACCCGTCGATCCCGTTCGCGCAGGGCGACATGCGATCGTTGGCGGGTGTCCGCGCGGACGCGTACGGCGGCATTGCGGCCTTCTATTCGCTGATCCACGTCGCGCGCCCCGAGATCGTGACGGCCCTCCGCGAGCTCCACCGGGTCCTTCTCCCGGGCGGCGTGCTCCTCGCCGCTTTCCACCTCGGCCGCGAGACGATCCACCGGGACGAATGGTGGGGGAAGGCCGTCTCGATCGATTTTCTGTTTTTCGAGCGCGAGGAAATGAAGACCTGGCTCTCGGAAGCGGGATTCGGGCTCGAGGAGTCGATCGAGCGGGACCCCTATCCGGAGGTCGAGTATCCGAGCCGACGCGCCTACCTGTTCGCCCGAAAGCCCTCGTAGGAGCCTGTCCTCGTAATCTCCTGCTGCGCGCCGGCGATGCTCTCGCTGCGAGCGGAATGCTCGAAAAACGGCTTGTGCGGCGTAGCCGGGCTACGCCTCCGCGCCGTTTTCCTGCGCTCCCGCTCTCGCTTCGGCCTCACCGCGCTCGCAACGGTCATTACTCGGACAGGCTCCTAGCCGAGCCTGAAGGTTTCGTCCCCGGCTCGATCGATGCGGTGCGAATCTATCCATTGACGATATATCCGTTTGGGATATAGTCGTTCCCATGGCGCACGACCCGATCTCCTCGCTTCTGCCCCTGCCCGCCGCGACGCTCCACATCCTGATGGCGCTTGCGGAGGAGGACCGTCACGGCTACGCGATCCTCCAGGACGTCGCCGCGCGCACGAAGGGCGGCGTGAAGCTCGGGCCGGGAACGCTCTATCGATCCATCCAGAGAATGCTCGAGCAGGGCCTGATCGTCGAGGTCCGCGAGCGCCCGGCTCCGGAGGACGACGACGAACGCCGGCGGTATTACCGGATCACTCCGTTCGGCGCGCGGGTCGCCCGCGAGGAGGCGCGCCGCCTGACCGAGCTCGTCCGGCTCGTCCGCGCGAGCGGTTTCGTGACGCGTCCCGCCTGAAACCGATGCGTTTCTACCGGGCGCTCCTCCGTCTCTACCCGTCGTCGTTCCGGTCCGAGTACGGACGCGAGATGGAGGCGATTTTCGCCGGGCGCCTCGCCAGGAGCGGCCCGGCGGGCGCCTGGGGCCTGTGGATCTCGGCGTTCTTCGACGTCCTCGGGAACGCCGCCCGCGCGCACATCGACATCCTCCGGCAGGACACGGTGTACGCCTTTCGGACCATGCGGCGCTCGCCCGGCTTTGCCGTCACGGCGCTTCTCGTGACCGCGCTCGGGATCGGCGCCGCCACCTCCACGTTTTCGATCCTCGACCGCGTCCTGCTCCGCCCGCTCCCCTTCCCGGAGCCGGACCGGCTGGTCGCGCTCTGGCAGGACGAGGCCTCGAAGGGGAGTTACGGCCTCGAGGCCTCTCCCGCCAACTACCGGGACTGGAAGCGCCTGAGCCGCACGCTCGACGGCATGGCGGGGTACCACACCTTCTCGTTCAACGTGCTCGGAGAAGGCGCCCCTGAACGCGTGAACGGTGCCGTCGTGACCTCCGGGTTCTTTCCGACGCTCCGAGCGAAGCCGGCGATCGGGCGGACCTTCAGCGCCGAGGATGACCGGCCCGGTGCGCCGGGCACCGTGGTGCTGAGCCACCGGCTGTGGACCAC
>JBBROA010000071.1:0-23000 GCA_038229875.1 Thermoanaerobaculia bacterium
GCAGAAGGACGGCGCCCGCCAGACCCGGCTCGTGTTCCGCCGGCAGGACCCCAACAAGCCGGCACCGACGCCCGCTCCGGCCGAATAGCTCGACCGAGCTGATAGCTTCTGCCGATGTCGCGCTTTTCGCCGGAGCCGTGGCGCGTCAAGGTCGTCGAGCCGATCCGCCGCACCGGGCGCGAAGAACGGGCCGAGAAGCTCCGCGCGGCCGGCTACAACGTATTCGGCCTCGCCTCTGAAGACATTTACATCGACCTCCTGACCGACTCCGGGACCTCCGCGATGTCCGACTCCCAGTGGGCGGGACTGATGCGCGGAGACGAGTCGTACGCGGGCGGCCGCAACTTTTTCCACTTCGAACAGACTGTTCGCGAGATCTTCGGGCTGCCGTACGTCATCCCGACTCACCAGGGACGCGTCGCCGAGAACCTCCTTTTTTCGACGGTGCTGACGGCGGGCGACATCGTCCCGAACAACACGCACTTCGACACGACCCGCGCGAACGTCGAAGTGAACGGCGGGACGGCGATCGACCTCGTGATCCCGGAGGGCCGCGATCCCCGCGCCCGACACCCGTTCAAAGGGAACATGGACCTCGAGCGGCTGGAGGCCTGCCTCGCCGGCAACCCGGGCCGCGTCCCGCTCGTCCTTCTCACGCTGACGAACAACTCGGGCGGAGGGCAGCCTGTGTCGCTCGAGAACGTGCGGGGAACGAGCGAGATCTGCCACCGCTACAAGGTCCCACTCTTCATCGATGCATGCCGGTTCGCCGAGAACGCCTGGTTCGTCCGCCAGCGGGAAGCGGGGCAGTCGGGGCGGCCGGTCGCGGAGATCGTCCGCGAGATCTTCTCGCTGTCCGACGGCTGCACCATGAGCGCGAAGAAGGACGGCCTCGCGAACATCGGCGGGTTCCTCGCGCTGCGCGATGAGACCTGGGTCGAGCGACTCAAGAATAAGCTCATCCTGATCGAAGGGTTCCCGACCTATGGCGGCCTCGCCGGGCGCGACCTCGAGGCTGTCGCGATCGGACTGCGCGAGGTCCTCGACGAGGAGTACCTCGCGTTCCGCGTCGGGCAGGTCACTCGCTTCGGCGATGCCCTCGCGGCGGCGGGCGTGCCGGTCGTCGAACCGATCGGAGGCCACGCGGTTTACGTCGACGCGCGCGCGTTCGCGCCTCACCTGCCGCCCTCGCAGTATCCCGGTCAGGCGCTCACCATCGCGCTCTACGTCGAAGGCGGCATCCGGGCGGTCGAAATCGGCGGCGTGATGTTCGGCCGCCCGGATCCGGCGCGGCCGGGCGAAGAGATCCTCCCGGACCTCGACCTCGTCCGGCTCGCGGTTCCGCGGCGCGCTTACACGAACAGTCACCTCGAATACGTCGCGGACGTCCTGGTGAGGATCCACCAGCACCCCGAGGCGCTGCGCGGGATCCGGATCGCGCGACAGGCCGCCGTCCTGCGCCACTTCACCGCACACTTCGAGCCCATCTGAGGCCGGGCGGCCGCGGGGCCCACGTTACAATCCCGCCCCGTGATCACCGGCTACAACACGGACGTGAAGCACAACAGCCGTGTCTTCCACATCCAGACGGAAGACAAGGGCGATACGTCCCCGCACATCGAATCGCTCGTCTACGTGGGGGGCCAGATCCTCGCCACGCGCAAGACGTCCTACGCCGACCTGATCCAGGCGGGGCGCGACGACAAGGCGGTGCAGGAGCTGATGGAGCAGCAGCACCGGACCATGATCGCGGCCATCCAGCGCGGCCGTTTCGACGGTCCGAACGGCGGCTTGAAGAGCCCGGATGGCGCTCCTGCGGGCGAAGAGGAGTCCCGTGCCGAGGCCGACGAGCAGGAGGACCAGGGCGCGCCGGGCGACCGCACGCTCGACCAGGTCATCCTCGACTATCTGGCCTCGGAGCTCGCGCACGACCAGATCGACTGCTCCTTCTCGCCAGTCCCGGAGTTTGTCTCGGGCAAGGAAACGGCCCTGAGGATGAAGGCGATCTCCTCCCTCTCGAAGCAGCCTGTGGTGGGGGCAGCGGTCCAGATCCGCATCCTGTCGACCATCCACAAGCCGGCCGTTGTCTTCCAGGGTCTGACGGCGTCCGACGGAATGTGCCCGATCGCGTTCGCGGTCCCGGCGTTCGGCGAGGGCGCGGCCGCCGCGGTCATCCGCGTCAGCTCTCCGATCGGCAGCACCGAATTCAAGTTTCCTGTGCGGAGGAAGACGTGAGCGCGGTCCGCGTGCGGGTCAACGGCGAAGACCTCGATCTGCCGGAAGGGGCGTCCATCGCGTCGGTCCTGGAGAAGCTCGAGATTGCAACCCCGCGCGTCGCGGTCGAGCGCAACCGCGAGATCGTGCCGAAGACGCACTACGCGACCACCGCGCTTACGGAGGGCGACGTCCTCGAGGTCGTCGAGTTCGTCGGCGGCGGATAGGCCCGCTTCCCTCGGGGATCCGGCGATCGCGGCGCCGTCCAGCTTGCCTGGAGGGAGCCGATCGCATATCCTCCGCGCTCCGTGGGCCGTTAGCTCAATTGGTAGAGCAAGAGACTCTTAATCTCTAGGTTGTAGGTTCGAGTCCTACACGGCTCACCACGTATCCATCCGGCGGCCGAGAACACCTGGTCCGGGAAGATCTCAGACAGCACGGGTGTTCCAGCAGCCGGTTACCTGGTTCGGGGCCGACCCGGCCGCCGCCTCCGCGCGGGGAGACGAGTTCCGCGACCACCCTGACCGCTGCTGATTCCCGCCTTGCGATCGAACGCGCTGCCCAGACCCGTATCCGGCTTCTGCCAGCCCCTCTATAATGCGAGCTACGAGATCGTCTCGCACGCATAGACAATAAATGTTCAAAACAAGGCATCTGCTGGGCGGGAGCTTCCCCGCCCGGGCAGCTTGCTCCCGCACTGAATCCCTCGACGCGGGACCCGGGAGAAAAGGCGCATGAAATCGGCGGAAGGCGGGAAGCCAAGCATCGGAGAGGGCGGTGTTCCCAGGCGCCAGCCGATTCAGGTTTCCGTGTCGAGTCTCGTCGAATCGGAATCTCTACGGCCGGGAAGAGACCTACCTCTCCTTGTCCGACCCACGACCGAGGACGTGGACCTCGTGGATTGGGCGCGCGCTCAACGCGACTGGATCGCAGAAAACAATCGGCGGTACGGAGGTCTTCTGTTTCGGGGATTCAAGGTCCCGTCGGCGTCAGAGTTCGAGGCCTTTATCGGTGCGATCTCAGGCGGAGTCTTGCAGTACGAGAACCGTTCCACGCCACGCCATCGTGTCAGCGGCAATATCTACACCTCCACGGAATTTCCGGCGGATCAGTCGATCCCTTTGCACAACGAAATGTCCTACACCCGGCCTTGGCCCCTGAAGATCTGGTTCCATTGCGTCCAGCCGGCCGAGTGGGGAGGCGAGACCCCGATTGCAGACAGCCGGAAGGTTCTTTCCCGAATTCCGAGCGAAATCGTCGAAGCGTTTCGTCGCAAGGGTGTTCTGTACGTGCGCAACTACGGGGCCCGCCTCGACCTTTCCTGGCAGGAGGTCTTCCAGACGACGGACCGGCGGCAGGTGGAGAAGTTCTGTCGAACCGCGAGAATCGACTACCAATGGGAGGGGAGAGACGGCCTCAGCACGCGAGAACGGAGCCAAGCAATCGCAGTACATCCCGAGACCGGTGAGCGAGTCTGGTTCAATCAGGCGCATCTGTTTCACTTTTCCAGCCTGGACCCCGAAGTCTCGAGCACCCTCGAGAGCTCGTTCGGAGAAGCCCGTCTTCCGCGGAATGCCTACTATGGGGATGGGTCACGGATCGAGAGTTCCTCTCTCGAAGCGATCCACGCTGCCTACGATCAGGAAGCGGTGAGCTTTCCATGGATCGCCGGTGACATTCTGATGCTCGACAACATGTTGACCGCGCACGGTCGTCGCCCATACCGCGGAGCGCGCCAGATCATCGTGGGCATGGCGGAGGCCACTCGCTCGGCGGGGGATTGACCCGTCCAGTCGAAGACGCCATGCAAGGTGAGACGGTCGTCGGGTACGCCCTGTCGCCTCAACAGCGGCGGGTCTGGTCGGAACAGACGCAGTGCGGGCGGGTTTTCGCCGCTCAGGTCGCCGTCTGGATCGACGGAGAGCTCGACCTGAAAACCTTCAGCGCGGCCGTCGACGATGTCGTTCGCCGGCACGAAATCCTTCGCACACGTTTCGTTCGTCTGCCGGGCATGGGGTTTCCGCTGCAAGTCGTCGACGCCTCCAGGCCGATCGACATCCGCATGCGCTCGACCCCCTTCGGCCGGCTTGAGGGAGAACGCGAAGAAAACGCCGAGCTCGACTCTGCGTGGCGAGAGCTGTGGAATGAGCCGTTCGATCTCGAGACGGGGTCGTCGCTGCGCGTCGAGCTGGTCGCGTTCTCCTCTCGACGTCATGCGCTGGTTCTCTCTTTGCCAGCCCTGTGCGCGGACAATGTGGGACTCGCCAATCTCGTCCGTTCGATCCGTCACTCTTACATCGGTTTCGAAACGGGCGAGGTCATCGCGGATCCCGTCTTTCAATACGCGGATTTCGCGGCTGTCTTGAATGAACACCCGAATCCGGAGCCCGGCCGTGGGGCGGGCGCCGCCGAGGACGACCGGGGGATTCCTCGACCGGCGCTTCCCGGCGAAGTCAATTCTGCGACGCCGAAGGATTTCGAGCCGCGGACGGTTCCCTTGCCCGTGACTCCTCGGGAGACTGAGATGGTCGAGGCTTTGGCGCATGAGCTAAAGTCGTCGCTCTACGGTGTGCTGTGGGCCGTCTGGCGCGTTCTCCTCTGTCGTTTGACGGGAGAGCGCGCGCTGGTCAGCCGCGTCTGCCGTGACGGACGAGAATTTCGAGAGGTCGAGCGCGCGTTGGGTCTCTTCGCCTGGTCCGTTCCGGTCGGCGATTCCATAGACGAGTCCGCACTCTTTACCGATGTCGTAAACCAGGTCGACCCGGCGCTCTCGTCGTCGCTAGCGGTTCCCGTCTCGGCTCCTGCGCCTTCAAGCGATGGGCCTTCCGCCTCTTTCGAGTTCGTCGAGCTTTCCAGGGATGACCTTCCGGGAAGACTCACGTTCCGGATTTCTCGCCAGGAAGCTTCGATCGAACGGTTCTCGATCCAGCTGTCCTTGGTCCAGGAAAACGGTCACACGACTGCCCAGGTTCGCTACGATGCCAGCCGTTTCTCCGCCGACGCCGCAGGTCGGATAGCGGATGCGCTTTCAACTCTCTTGACCAGCATCCTCGCGAACCCTCAATCGCCGGTGGCGGCCCTGGAGATCCTCAGCGAAGCGGAAAGGGACCGGATCGTCCGAGGTTTCAACGAGACCGATCGGGATTACGGCGGTCCGATCTCCGTCGCGGATCTGTTCGAAAGGGCGGCGGCCGCTCGGGAGAACGAGATCGCGGTGATGTCAGGGCCTGAGACGCTGACCTATTTCGAGTTGAATAGGAGGGCAAACCAGCTCGCGGCCCATCTTCGCGATCTCGGTGCGAGCTCCGACACCGTGGTCGGGGTCTGTCTCAATCGGTCGGTCCATTTTCCCGTTGCGGTGTTGAGCGTTCTCAAGGCCGGTGCCGCATGGCTCCCACTGGATCCCGCCTACCCGGCAGAGCGGTTGACTGCGATCCTGAAGGACGCGTGGCCGGCGGTCCTGCTGACGGAAGGCAATCTTGCCGCGAACCTGACCGACGCGACCCTCCCCGTCGTACGGATCGATCTCGACCACGAAGACATTTCGCGTCGCAGCCCGGAGAACGTGAAGTGTTCCGGCTCTCAGCAAGACGCCGCCTATGTCATCTATACATCTGGGTCCACCGGTCAGCCCAAGGGAGTCGTGCTCACCCGGGCCGGGCTGGCGAACTACCTGCAGGCGATGGGGGAGGCCCTCGCGATTGATCCGTCCGACCTGTACCTCCATACGGCTTCGATAGGGTTCTCCTCGTCGGTGCGGCAGCTCCTGCTTCCCTTGACCCACGGTGCGACTTCCGTCATCGCCTCGCCGGATGAGTTGAGGGATCCGCTTCTGCTTTTGGACCAGGTGAAGCGGCAAGGCGTGACCGTCATCGACGTCGTGCCCTCCTTCTGGCGAGCTGCGATGGACGTGATCGGGCAGCTCGAAGGCGCCGACCGGGACGCGCTGATGGACAATTCCTTGCGCGTGGTGCTCTCTGCGAGCGAGCCTCTCTCCTTCGATCTCGTGCGCCGATGGAGAACCGAATTCGGACAGGAAACCCCCGTCATCAACATGTATGGCCAGACCGAGACGACGGGGATCGTTGCCGTGTATCAGGTTCCCCAGGACCTTCCCGACCGGGCGGAGGTGGTACCGCTCGGCCGGCCGATCGGAAACGTTCGCATCCATGTCCTGGGTTCGAGCGGGGCACCGATTCCGGCGGGAGCGATCGGTGAGGTGTGGGTCGGGGGAGCTGGACTCGCGCGGGGATACCTCCACAACGAAGGGTCGACACGCGACGCATTTCTGCCCGACCCGTTCTCGAGCGACACGGGCGCGCGCCTCTACCGGACGGGCGATCTCGGCCTCTTTCGGACGGATGGGACCCTCGAATACCGCGGCCGCCGCGACGGCCAGATCAAGATACGTGGTTTTCGGGTCGAACCGGGAGAAGTCGAGATTGTGCTGGGCCGTCATCCGGGGGTGCGCGAATCCGTCGTTGGGCTTCGGAAGGACCCCGCGGGGGAAGCTCGCCTGGTCGCCTGGATCGTGCGTCATCCGGGCGCGTCGACGTCGGTTAGGGAGCTGCGCGGGTTTCTCAGGCTTCGGCTGCCCGACTACATGAACCCGACGGCTTGCTTGTTTCTCGAAGGCCTCCCGAAAACGCCGACCGGCAAGGTGGACCGCCGCCAGCTTCCCGACCCCGACTGGGCCCGTACGGGACGGCAGGCTCAGCGGACCGCCCCGCGCAACGAGCTCGAGAAAACCCTTGCGGCGCTGTGGTGCGAGGCCCTCGGCCTCGAAGAGATCGGGATCCACGACGATTTCTTCGATTCGGGCGGCCATTCTCTCTCCGCGACGCGAGTCATGGCGCGAACCCGGAGCCTGTGCGGCATCGAGTTCCCGGTCCGGGTCCTCTTCGAGTGCCCCACCATCGCGGCATTCGCGAAGAGGGTCTACCAGCACAGGGATCGAGGAGTGGTGACTACCAGGGCGGCGCCGTTGATCCCGGTCCCACGCGACGGGACCATCCCTCTGTCTTTCGCGCAGCAACGGCTCTGGTTCCTCGACCAGCTGGAGCCGGGATCGAGCGCCTACAACGTCCCGATAGCGCTTCGCCTGGGTGGTCCACTCGACATCGCCGCGCTCGAAAAGAGCCTGAACGAGATCCTCCAGCGCCATGACGCTCTGCGGACCCGCTTTCCGGCGTTGAAGGGACTTCCCGTTCAGATGATTTCTCCTTCGGCATTGCTGCCACTGCCGGAGGTCGATCTGACGAAGGTGCCGGCGCCAGAGCGCGAGGGCGAAGCGCTGCGCCGGGTGGCGGAGGAAGCCGCCCTGCCTTTCGACCTGGCGGCCGGACCTCTGGTGCGCGGCCGGCGTCTGGTCCTGTCCGACGACGAGCAGATTCTCGTCCTGACGATGCACCACATCGTCTCCGACGGGTGGTCCGCGAGAATTCTCCTTCGCGAGCTGGCGGTGCTGTATGACGCGTTTCGCAACGGCCGCGGGTCTCCCTTGCCGGAGCTCCCCATTCAATACGCCGACTACGCGCTCTGGCAACGCCAACGCCTCCAGGGAGAAACCCTCGAGCGCGAATTGTCCTACTGGCGAGAGCGGCTCAAAGGAAAGGCCACTCAGCTCGATCTCCCGACGGATCGACCAAGGCCCGCCGTCGCGTCTTTTCGCGGAAGGACCGAAACAGCCAAATTCCCGCAGACGCTTCTCGAGGACTTGAAGGCCGTCAGCCGCGAGGAGGGGGTGACCCTCTTCATGACGCTGCTCGCCGCGTTCCAGACGCTGCTGGGGCGGTGTACCGGGCAGGATGACATCTGGGTCGGTTCGCCGATCGCGGGGCGGACTCAGATCGCGACGGAAAGCCTGATCGGCTTTTTCGTCAACACCTTGGTCCTGCGGGGTGATCTTTCGGACGACCCGACTTTTCGGGAATTGCTCGGACGATCGCGAGAGGTCGCGCTCGGAGCGTATGCCCATCAGGAGCTCCCGTTCGAGAAGCTCGTGGAGGAGCTTCAACCGGCGCGCAGCCTGAGCGTTACGCCCCTCTTTCAGGTGATGTTCAGCCTGGAGAATACAGGCAAAGAGATCGAGTTCTCCGGTTTGACGGTGAAAAGGGTGAGGGTCTCCCGGGACGCCGCACATTTTGATCTCAGCCTGAGCGTGGCGGAAAAGACCGACGGGCTCTCCTGCTTCCTGGAGTATCGCAGCGAGCTCTTCGACGCCTCGACCGTGCGAAGGATGCTGAAGCACCTGGAGACTCTGCTCGAGGGGATCGCTGCGGACCCGGACCGGCGGCTATCGCAGCTGCCGCTGCTGACGGCCTCGGAGCGTCATGAGGTGCTCGTCCTGTGGAACCAGACGGAGACGGACTATCCGAAGGAAAAGGCGGTGCACCGGCTCTTCGCGGAGCAGGCGGAACGGACGCCCGACGCGGTGGCGGTCGAGTTCAAAAGGCAGCGTCTGACGTACGGGGAGCTGAATCGGCGATCCAATCAACTGGCGAGGTACTTGCGCGGAATGGGAGTCGGGCCTGAGGTTCTGGTCGGGTTATGCCTCGAGCGGTCGCTCGAGATGCTGGTCGCGCTCTTCGGGATTCTGAAGGCCGGCGGGGCGTATCTGCCCCTCGACGCGACCTACCCGCAGGAGCGCCTCGCCTTCATGCTGGAGGACTCCAAGGCGGCTCTGCTTCTGACCCGCCGCGGGGTCGCGGCGATCCCGGAGGATCCGCTGACCCGTGCGGTTTTCCTGGAGGAATGCTCGGAGGCGATCGCTCGGGAAAGCGGAGAGAATCTCGAAAGCGGGACGTCGCCCTCGAGTCTCGCTTACATCATCTATACCTCCGGCTCGACGGGCCTGCCCAAGGGAGTGGAGATCGAACACGCCTCCCTGACGAACTATGCGTGGTTCGCCGTGAACCGGTTTCGTTTGCGATCGGAAGACCGGGTGCTTCAGTTCGCATCCCTGAGCTTCGACGCGGCCGCGGAGGAGATCTTCTCGACCCTGACGGCAGGGGCGACTCTCGTCCTTCGCTCGGAGGACATGATCGAGTCAGCCGGGACCTTCCTTGCCCGATGCCGTGAACGGAACCTCACGGTCCTCGACCTGCCGACCGCCTACTGGCACGAGCTCGTCGCCGCGGCTTCGGCGGAGCGGTTCGATCTTCCCGACTCGTTACGGATGATGATCGTCGGGGGAGAACGAGCGCTCCCGGAACGGTTCCGGCAGTGGCAAGAGATGGCAGCGGGCCGCGTGCAATTCTTGAATGGCTACGGGCCCACGGAAGCCACCATTGCCGCAACGTTCTGGGAGCCGGCCTCGGAGGTGGACACCGCTCTAGAAACGGTGCCGATCGGGCGCCCGATCGCCAATGCCCGAGCGTACGTTCTCGATGGAATGGCGCAGCCGGTCCCGCCCGGATTCGTCGGGGAGCTTTATCTGGGCGGCGCGGGTGTGGCCCGCGGCTATCGGGGCCGTCCGGACCTGACACACGACCGATTCGTCCTGGACCGATTCACGGGAGAAGGCCGGCTCTACAGGACGGGGGACCGAGTTCGATATCGACCGGACGGAAACCTCGAATACCTCGGCCGCGTCGACGGCCAGGTCAAAGTCCGCGGATTTCGCGTGGAGCTCGGAGAGGTCGAAGCGGCGATGCGAGGGGTCGCCGGAGTCCGGGACGCCGTCGTCCGCGCGCGGGAAGATGCGCCGGGAGAAACGCGACTGATCGGCTACATCGTGTGGGATCCGGTGGCGCCGATCACGCTTGGCGAACTGCGCCGCCGGCTCTACGAGAATCTTCCATCGCACATGGTGCCGTCTCTCTTCGTCTCGCTCGAGAAGCTGCCTCGGACATCGAGTGGGAAGCTGGATCCGACGGGGCTTCCGTCCCCCGACGCGGATCGTCCCGAGGTCGACAGCACGTATGAGGCCCCGCGGACTCCTTCGGAAGAGACTCTGGTGGAGATCTGGAAGAAAGTCCTGCGACTCGACCGGGTGGGAGTCCACGACAACTTCTTCGAGCTGGGCGGGCACTCCCTTCTCGCGACGCAGGTCGTTTCCCGGGCGCGCGACGCGTTCCGCCTGGATCTGCCTCTACGGGACCTTTTCTTGCACCCCACCGTCGCGCAACTGGCGTTGGCCATCGCCCAGAGACAGGCCGAGGGAATCGCGCCCGCGGAGATGGATCGCATCCTGGCCGATCTGGAAGCCTCAGCCGGCGAGGGCTCTTCTCGATGAGCGACCTCGGTCAGCGAATCGCGAAACTCTCACCGGAGGCGCGCGCGCTCCTCGAGCGCCGCTTCGCGGAGGCCGAGCGGCCAGCGGAGCCGCGGATCCCTCCCCGGGGCGACGACAACCCGGCGCCTCTCTCCTTCGCTCAGCAACGTCTCTGGGTCCTCGACCGGCTCGAACCGGGCAAGGCGTTCTACAACGTCCCCCAGGTCTTTCGCATCCGTGGCGCTCTGGACGTTTCGGCTCTCGAGCGCGCTCTCAATACGATCCGGGAGCGTCATGCCGTCCTGAGCAGTACGTTCCAGGAGATCGACGGCACCCCCGTTCAGGTCGCGGCGCAATCGGGAGCGTCAGGCCTCTCGGTCGTCGATCTCGGCGCACTCGAGGCGCAAACTCGCGAAAAAGAAGCCTTGCGCATCGCCGAGGAGGAAGCTCGCGCCCCGTTCGATCTCGCCCGGGGACCCTTGCTGCGGGCGACGGTCATCCGTTTGGGTCCCGACGAGCACATCCTGCTGATCACGGTGCACCACATCGTCTTCGACGGATGGTCGGGAGACATCTTCGATTCGGAGCTCGCGACGCTCTACGAGGCCTACAGCAAGGGCCGGGCGTCGCCCTTGTCTCCGCCGCCGATCCAGTACGCCGACTTTGCTGTCTGGCAGCGGGAGTGGCTGCGGGGAGGAGTCCTCGAGGAACAGCTCACGTACTGGAAGCGGCAGCTCCAGGGCGCTCCGGAGGTGCTGGAGTTGTTCGCCGGCCGTTCGCGTCCCCTGGTGCAGACATTCCGGGGGGCAACGGAGATCTCCACGATCTCGAAGCCCCTGACCGCGGCGATCCGGAAAGTCGGCCAACGTGAAGGCGCGACCTTCTTCATGACACTCCTCGCGGCTTTCCAGGTTCTCCTGCTCCGCCACTCGGCAGGAGAAGACATCGTCGTCGGTTCTCCTGTCGCCGGACGCAATCGGAGCGACATCGAGGGACTGATCGGTTTCTTCGTCAATACTCTGGTCCTGCGCACGAACCTCTCGGGGGACCCGACGTTCCGGGGGCTGCTCGGGCGGGTGCGTGAGGTCGCCATCAGCGCGTACGCCCACCAGGATCTTCCCTTCGAAAGGCTGGTCGAGGAATTGAACCCGGAGCGGACGCTGAGCCACTCCCCCCTATTTCAGGTGATGGTGACGCTTCAGAACACATCCGCCTCCGAGTTTCAGCTCCCGGGTCTCTCAGTGACTCCGCTCCGGCTGACCGGGGAAACCGCCAAGTTCGACCTCAGCGCCGTCTTTCTGGAGAGAGGAGAAGAGCTGTCGGTTGCATTCCAATACAGCAGCGATCTCTTCGAAGCCTCGACCATTCAACGGATGCTTGCTCGCCTGCAGGTGTTGCTCGAAGGGATCGCAGAGGATCCCGACCGGCGCCTGTCGGAACTGCCGTACCTGACGGCGGCTGAGCGGCACCAGATGCTCGTCGAATGGAACGACACGGCGGCCGAGTACCCGGCCGCGAGCTGCCTTCATGAGCTCTTCGAGGCCGAGGTCGAGCGCGCGCCCGAGGCGATCGCGGTTCGGGACGGCCTCGAGGAGCTCAGTTATCGCGAGCTGAACCGGCGCGCCAACGGCCTCGCTCTCTTCCTGCGCAACCACGGCGTGGGTCCCGAGGTGGTCGTCGGCGTCTGCATGCCGCGCTCCGTCCGCACGGTTGTGGCGCTGCTTGGCACGCTCAAAGCGGGAGGCGCGTACGTTCCACTGGATCCTTCCTACCCCGCGCAGCGTCTGACTTTCATGTTCCGGGATTCGGGCGCCCGCTTGCTTTTGACCGAGCAACGCTACGCATCAGGGCTGTTCGACCCCCGGACGGAGATCGTCTCCCTCGACTCCCCGGGCGCGCACTTCTCCGGCGAGTCGGATGCCAATCCCGCGCCCATCGCGCGGGCGGAGAATCTCGCCTACGTCATCTACACCTCCGGGACGACGGGAACGCCCAAGGGGGTCGAGACGTCCCATCGTGCGTGCGTCAACCGTCTGTCGTGGACGTGGCGGACGTACCCGTTCGCTGCCGGCGAGGTCTGCAGCCAGAAGACCGCGCTCTCTTTCGTGGACTCGGTTGGTGAGATTTTTGGTCCGCTGCTCCGGGGAATCCCGAGCGTCATCCTGCCGGACGAGGCGGTCCGCGATCCGCACGCGCTTCTCGCGGCGCTCGCCGCCTCGAAAACGACGCGGGTCGTGCTGGTGCCTTCGCTCTTGCGGGTGCTTCTCGACTCGGGGGGTGATCTGGCGCGAAGGCTCCCGCTCGTCAAGTGGTGGGTCACGAGCGGTGAAACGCTTTCTCTCGACCTCTATCGAAGATTTCGACAGACGTTTCCCGAGGCGGTGTTGATCAACCTCTACGGCTCATCGGAGGTCTCGGCCGATGTGACCTGCTACGACAGCCGTCAGGGAGAGCCGCGCGATTCCGTCCCGATCGGCCGTCCGATCTCGAACACCCGGGTCTACATCCTGGACGAGCGTCGTCAGCCCGTGCCCCTCGAGGTCCCGGGGGAGATCTACATCGGGGGGGACGCTCTCGCGCGAGGATACCGGAACCGCCCGGAGCTCACGGCCGAACGATTCCTCGCTGACCCGTTTTCTGACGTTGGCGGCGCACGGCTGTTCAGGACGGGTGACCGCGGGCGGTATCGGGCCGACGGCCAGATCGAATATCTGGGCCGCAAGGATGATCAGATCAAGCTCCGCGGCCATCGCATCGAGCTGGGCGAGATCGAGTCTGTGCTGGCGGCTCATCCCGCCGTCGGCGGAGTCGTCGCAGCAGTGCGCGAAGAGCCGCCCGGAGAGCCGCGCCTGGTCGCCTATGTCGTTCCAAAGCATGGGCGCGTCGCGGTGGCGGAATTACGCCGTTTTCTCGAGAGCCGGCTTCCCGAGTTCATGCTCCCTTCGGCGTTCATCTTTCTCGAGGTTCTGCCGCTGACTCGGAGCGGCAAGATCGATCGCGGTGCGCTCCCCGCACCGGGCAATTTGCGGCCCGAGCTGCAGGATGTTTTCGTGGCGCCCCGCAATGCCGTCGAGCAGAGAATCGCCCGAATCTGGTCTGACCTCCTCGGCATCGAAAGTGTCGGGATTCACGATAATTTCTTCGACCTCGGCGGACACTCCCTGCTCGCCGTCCGACTGGTCGCGGAGCTCGAAAAGAACTTCGGCCGCCAGCTGGCGCTGGCCACCATCTTTCGCTCTCCGACCATCGCGGAGCTCACCGAACTGTTCAAGCAGAAGCGGTTGGGTCGCCGTTCCCCCTCCCTTGTAGCCGTACAGCCGAAAGGGACCCGGCCTCCTTTTTTTTGTGTGCACGCGAACACGGGAATCGTTTACTACCGGGCGCTTTCCCGATATCTTGGACCCGACCAACCGTTCTACGGCTTGCAATCTCAGGGACTGGACGGAACGTGCCCGCCGTACGAAACCGTGGAAGACATGGCGGCTCACTATGTTGACGAAATCCGCGAGTTCCAACCGGAGGGCCCCTATTACCTCGGGGGCTACTCATTCGGGGGGAAGGTGGCTTTTGAGATGGCCCGTCAGCTCCACTCGGCAGGGGAAAGGGTAAGTGTCCTCGCTTTTTTCGATACCTCGAATTCTCCCCTGACACCCGACCCCACCCGTCTGGAATTCGTTCGCGACCGGGTTCGGTTCCACATAGCGAGCCTCAAGAGCGTCTCTCGGCAGCAGAAGTTCTCGTATCTCATGCGGCCCGCGAAAACTTTGGTTCTGCTGGGCGCCGGTGCGCTCTCTCGAGCCCAAGAGCGAGTCTTCCATCCCCTGCGAAGCGCGCAACGGAGGGTCCTCGGAGCAAACGGTCGAGCTGCCATCCGGTACCGTCCCGGGTTTTACGCGGGCCACGTCACGATTTTTCGGGCGAAGGACGGCCGGGAGCAGCTCCGTGACGACCGCTCGCCGAGAGACCCACAACTGGGATGGGGAAAGCTTTGCGGGGAGGGTGTGGAGGTTCGAGAAGTACCAGGCGGCCACTCTTCGATGCTGGAAGAAGAATCGAACATCCGGGCTCTCGCCGAGAAGTTGTCCTTCTGCCTTCACGACGCGCAGTTAAAGGAAGCGCACTCGAACCGCTTAGGGTGAGCGCTTACGATCAGAATCGCGAATGCGGCGATTAAACGTCGGGTGTGCGACATATCGTCTCGTCGGGCGGCCGGATCGTACTGGGGTGTCGCGCCGGACGCCCGCCGGGGAGATGCGGAGCTGAGGGAGAGCGAACGTCTGGCGAGGGAGTCGGATACCAGGCCTCCGGAATCTCGGATCCCAGTTGCCGCTCCAAAAAGGGAAAACTGCTCAAAAACAGGAATTTCGGGATTTTCGGAGAAAGCTCGGATTTGACGTCTTTCACCGAATTCGCCGCCAGGACCCGGAGACGTCTCGGAGACTTATTCTTTTCACGACGGGCCGCCGTGTGACCCGAAGGTTCATGGCGCTCCTGTCCAACTCGGGGCGAGATCATTTCCCGGCAGCCCGGCATTCCCCGCATCCGGGGGAGCGGATCAGGTGAGGGGGACCATCTCGGGGTTACGTGCATGCGACTGGTCCCGGCGCTCTTCTACCACCGCAGGGTGGCGGTGAGCAGGTATCTGGCGTCGAGCTCAGCCCGATCTCTTCTGCCCTTCTCCGCCTTTTGGTAGGCTATGGAACTTTCTCGGGCGACCAGACGACCTTCCGTCTGCTACGCCGCGTTTTTGTCGGGACCCATGTTCAAGTTCGAAGGGTTCGCTGCATCGATGGTTGAGACCTCCTGGGCCGAAATTTGTTTTGCGAGGCGCCTCATCAGCTCCCGGCGCGGGACTCGGCAGGATGGGTTGCATCGGGCGCCATGTCAAACGAGCGGGCGGTCTCCCCGACGACGTGTTACGACCTCGGGATCTCCGCAGGCCAGTGGACGATGACGGAGAGCGGGAGCTCGTCCACGACGACTTCGGGCACGATCGCGAGGAACCGCTGGCCGTCCGGCGAAACGTCGAATCGCGAGGACGTCCCCCGTTCGAGCGCGCCCCGGCGCCCGATCTCTCCCTTCCAGACGAACAGCGACACCGGTTTTCCGAGCAGCAGAGACGGGGTCGTTTGGACGGGCACCGACATCAGGTGCCGGTCCGAGGAAAGGTAGAAGATCTCGCGCCCGTCGCGGCTCCAGTGAATGTGCAGCGCGCCCGCCGTCGAGACCCGAACGCTCTCGCCCGGCCCCGGAAAGGGTGTGACGTAAGCCTCGAGCCCCCCCGACTCGTCCGAGATGAACGCGACGAACCTGCCGTCCGGAGAGAAGCGGGCCTCGCTCTTGTTGTAAGACGACTTCGCGAACGCGAAGGGCTCTTTTCCTCCCAGAAGGGGATACACCCACACGTCCATCGTTCCGGTCTCACCCTGCTCGCCGAACAGGAGAAACCTGCCGTCGGACGAGACGTCGTGCGCGATCTGAAAGCGTCCGTTGTCAGGCCGCATCGCTTCATCCTTCAGCGTCGCGAGGTCGTGCCGAAAGAGCCGCGGCGTTCGCCCCCGGGTGATCGAGCAGGCGATGCTCCTTTCGTCCGGAAGCAGGACGGCCCCGAACTCCGTGCCCGGGTCCGTCGTCACCGCCGTCTGCGTTCCCCGATCGAGGTCGATCGACCACACGTCGAAAGTGTCGATTCCATCGCGGATCTGGTCGACGAGCGCGCGTTTTCCGTCCCGGGAGATCCGCACGTTGCCGTAGCGCGCCGGCGATCCCAGCGTCGAGATCTCGCGCCCGCCACGGTCGAACCAGACGAGGCGCATGACGTCCTGCCTGGACTGCAGGACGATCACGCCGTTGCGCGACGCGCCGAACGACGCGGCTCCGGTGGCCCGGAAAGTCCGGACTTTCGGGGCGATGGAAAACGGCTCTCCCGTCAGGCGGCCGGCGGCCGCGTCGAAGCGCTGGGCGAGAAGAGCGCCCTCGCGCGTGAAAACGAGAAAGCCGGGATCCACATAACGGGCGAAAGACTGAATCGGCATGAGGCCGCGCGAGGGCTTCCCGGGCTCCGCCAGCATCAGCGTTGCGGAATTGTTCTCGCCTCTCCCGAGGTAGACGAACCGCCGGCCGTCCGGGAGAAACCACGGCCAGTGAACGCGAGACACACCCTTCGCCGGGTCCGGCTTCAGGACGAGCGCGGGAGTGCCGCCCGCAGCGGCGACCCGGTAGATCCCGTCGCCCTGGACGTTGGCGAAGAGGATGTCGCCGGCGGACCCCCAGGACCCGGTGACGCCGAAGCCCCGCGGAATGTCGCAGATCGCGACCGGCCCCGCGGACGCCGCAACGTCGATGCGCATGAGTTTGTCTTCAACGGCGAAGGCGATCGACCGGCTGTCCGGGGACCAGAAGAGGGAGCGGGCGCCCTCGGTCCCGGGCAGGGCCCTGGCGTCGAGGGCGGCGAGCGGACGAAGGAAGATCCGGCGGTCCCCGTTCTTCTCGCGCGCGAGGTACGCGAGCGCGGAACCGTCGGGTGACGGGGAGAAGAAGTCGCTCTCAGCGGAATAGGAGAAGTTTCCGCCTTCCGGGGGCGGCACGGTGAATCGCATAGTCGTTTCCGGCGCCGCTGGCGCAGTTCGCGGCCGGAGAAGCGCCGCGGCGGCGGCGGCGGCGGCGACGAGAGCCACGAGCCACGGGATCCAGCGGGCGGGGGCGGCTCTCCCGACCGCGGGGGCCCCGGGCGTCGGCGCAACCCCTTCCGTGATCGCTCCGAGCTCGAGCCCGACGTCGTGAACCGACTGCCAGCGCTCCGCGGGGTCCTTTGAGAGGCAGATCCGGACCAGGCGGTCCAGCGCCGCCGGGCTCTCCCGGCGCACCGATGAAATCGAGG
Organism: Thermoanaerobaculia bacterium; assembly: GCA_038229875.1. Classification (GTDB taxonomy): domain Bacteria; phylum Acidobacteriota; class Thermoanaerobaculia; order UBA5066; family Gp7-AA6; genus JALYUA01. The sequence goes on from JBBROA010000071.1 coordinate 17,310, forward strand.
GCGGGTCCGCGGTCAGGACGTTCGAGAGAAGGGACGCCTGATTCGCTCCGTAAAAGGCCTTCCGCCCGGTGACCATCTCGTACAGCACGATCCCGAGCGCGAAGATGTCGGTTCGGGCGTCGGCCGGCTTGCCCTCGACCTGCTCGGGAGCCATGTACGCGAGCGTACCGAGGAGGGTGCCTTCCCGCGTCAGGTCGTTCGCCTCAGTGGCCGCCGCGGTCAGGTTCTCGTCGGGTCCCGCGGGCTTCAGGATCCTCGCGAGCCCGAAGTCGAGGACCTTGGCGCCGGACTTCGTGATCATCACGTTGCCCGGTTTCAGGTCGCGGTGGACGATCCCCTGGCGGTGGGCGGCGTCGAGCGCCGACGAGATCTCGACGCCGACCCGGAGCGCCTGGGGGATCGAGAGGGGTCCCCGCGCGAGACGTTCGGCCAGAGTCTCGCCCTCGAGATACTCCATCACGAGGTAATCGACGTCGCCCTGCCGCCCGACGTCGTACAGCGCGCAGATGTGAGAGTGCGAAAGGGAGGAGATCGTCTTCGCCTCCCGCTCGAACCGCTGGCGAGCCTCGGGCGACCCGAGGTGCTCGGGGAGGACCTTGACGGCCACGGTCCGGCCAAGCCGCGTGTCCCGGGCCGTGTACACCTCTCCCATCCCACCCGCTCCGAGCGGGGCGAGGATCTCGTAGGGGCCGAGCTTCGATCCGGCGGCGAGCGTCAGGCGGAGCGTCCTCCGTAGGTTTTGAGAATTGACGGAGTCCGGATTCTATCGGGACGAGCGGAGGTGCGCCGGCCGTCTCCACTACGGAAAGGGCTATCGCCTTCTTCCCGCATTGTTGCGTTCAGCGCGACCCGGCGTCACTCGATCCGACCGTGGATCTCGTGGCCGGAGTCACGGCGCGTCCCGTCCCCGTTCAACCAGAAGAACCCGCCGTAGATCGGCCCCTTGTCCGCCTCCCACGCGGGGCGCCCCTCTTTCTTACCCTGCTCGGGACAGCCGGAAGGCTACACGAGGCCAGTGGCACGAGGGCCGCGAGTTGTTCTGTTCGAGTCCGACACGGCTCAGAGGTTCGCTGGTCGGGGCTGCCCGACTCTGCGGACGAGGTGGAGCTTCTCCTCTCGCTCGACGGAGGGCGCCCTACTCCGCGCGGCTGACCGATGAGCTCGACCCGAAAGGCGGCTCCATCGGGTAGAACCGTGTGTTCTCGGAGGACTTACAGCGCGGATGCAAACGCGGCGCGTAATCCAGCGACGTCCTCGGCCGAAACGGCGCCCACGGCAAAATACTGCAGGCCGTTCGCCTGCCAACACCTGATCGTGAATCCACCTTCGAAGGCAGCCACTACTGGTGCGTCCGCCGAGAAGATGAAAATCGAGATGCGATGCGCGGCCCTGGCGACGAGCAGGCACGCGCCGCCGCGCCCGCGCCAGTAAACGACGCGCCCGCCGATGAGCCGGAACGGTGTCGAGGCGAGATCCGGCACCGGGACCGCGAACGGCAGTTTGCCTTCGAACCAGGGCTTGACCGTGTGACGATCGCTCGAAATTACATCGACGGGATTCGAACCCGCGAGAATCGTCGCGTGAAGGTCGGCGAGCTCGCGCACGGTCGTCCCGGCGCGGCCACGGACGAGCAGCCCGGTGCCGATGGCGAGGGCAATCGCCGCCGTCACAAGCCACGGCGCCACGCGCGTCGCGACCGATTTCGGCGACGTTCGCTTGCCGCGCCATTCCGCCGCAACGGGTCTCCACGATGGGTTGGACGGCGCGTCACGCGGCATCGCAGCTCGGATCGCGCTCTTCAACTGGAACTGTGCCACAACGGCTATGGCGCACGAGGAACACTCGGCGAGGTGCTGCCCGATCGCCACCGTTTCTTCACCGGACAGCTCCCCGTCGGCGTAGCGTTCGATCTCGTCGACGCTCGAATGCTCCATCATCGCGGTTCCCGTACGATCGCTTCGCCGACGGCCTCTCGGACTCTTCGCCGCGCGCGCTGCAGACGCGAGGTCACTGTTCCGACAGGAATCGTCAAACAATCTGCGATTTCCTTGTAGCTCATGTTCTCCACGTCCGACAGCAGGAGCACTTCGCGGAACGGCAACGGTAGCGCCTCGATCGCCCGGCGCAACACGTCCCCATTCACGCGATGGAACAAGAGAGACTCCGGCGTCTCTCGGGAGCCCCGCTCGAATTGCTCCCGCTCTTCGTCGATCGACACCACGGCCGCTGCTCGCAGCCCGCTGCGCGACGTTAAAAAGGTATTCCGCAGAATGCGATACATCCACGCACGAAAATTCGTCCCGGTCGCAAACGACGCGAATCCTCGCAAGGCCTTCAGATACGTCTCCTGAACCAGGTCCTCGGCCTCCACTTTGTCGCGAGTCAGCCAGCACGCGTAGGTGTAGAGCGGCCCGAACAGCGGCAGCGACAACTCCTCAAACGACTGGCCGCGCGGAGAACCCGGAGTCCGATCCATCGGCCTCCAATTCTACCGTCGCCACCTATTCAACTGCGGCGACGCCGAGAAAAGCCCGGAAACTCGTCCACGCCGGTCACGGACCCGAACCGCTTCGGGCCGGTCAGCGCCCGCCCGTCTCCGGTGCGTGATCGAAAAGAGTGTGAATTGGTGGGCACAAAACTCCCGAATGCGAGTTGTTCATCTGAGAAGACGCAGGTTTGGAGGAGTCCGACATGACAGCGCCCTTGGATCGCCGCTCCTTTTTGAAGATCGCAGGAATGTCCCTCGGCATGGGCACCCTGTACGAGATCGCGCCATTCCATGGCGCTCGCGGGGAGGCCCGCGAACTGGCAAGCCAGTTGGGAAAAGCCAACGGCGAACAGGTGACGCCGTTCTCCGTTGTTCAAATCAGCGATTCTCACGTTGGCTTCAAGGGGGCTCCTGCTCCGTTGGGAACCAGGGCTTTCGAGCGAGCCGTCGAGATGATCAACCAACTACCACGGCAGCCGGATCTGGTCCTCTTTACCGGGGATCTCATCGACGATAGTGAATATTCCGACGTGAACAAACAACACATAAAACTGTTTCAAAAGATCGCCAGGGACCTGAAGGTGGGCAAGATCCAATACGTTCCGGGAGAGCACGATGCGGCGCTTGACGGGGGGACTCTGTTTCGAGAGGCGTTCGGCGAGACCCATTACTCATTTGACCATCGCGGGGTCCATTTCATCGCCCTCGACAATGTCTCGCGCGGGCGCCCCGAGGTTGGTCCCACGCAGATTGCGTGGCTCAAGCAGGACCTGTCCCGTTTCCCCCGGACTGCCCCCATCGTGGTTTTCACACACCGACCCCTTTTCGATTTAAAACCCGAATGGGAGTGGTTCACCCTCGACGGCGACGAAGTCATGACCGTTTTGGAACCGTACCAGAACGTCACCGTGCTTTACGGCCACATTCATACCGAGCACGTTCGAGAGACCGTGCATGCCAGACACTACGCGGCGCGAGCGCTGATCTTCGCTTTTCCCGATCCCGCAAAGGACGGTGAAAAGAAACCGCTTCCGTTCGACAAGCAACAACCGTTCAAGAATCTCGGCATACGACAGGTCGATGTGCGGGGCGAAAATATCCCACTGGGTGTCACTGACGTCGCGCTGACGAGACGCGAATTCGCCGGAATCAATGGCATTCAACAGATTCTCAAACCAATCGTCGTGTAGCCGAACAGCTCATGAACATCATCCGACGGATTCTATTGGTCGCGGGGGCTCTGAGCCTCTTCCTGGTCGCCTTTGCCATCCTCGTGTTCACAATTCCTCCCCGGTCTCGTTCCGAGGCCCCTGGCCCGGCCGGGCGTCACGTGATCAGCGTCAGCGCTCAGAAGTTCAGCTTCACGCCGGCAGTGATCACGTTGAAAAAAGGCGAGGAGGTGACGTTACAGCTGACGAGTGAAGATGTGACGCATGGCTTTCTGGCAAAATCCCTGAAGATCGGGGAACAGATCCAGCCCGGAAGGACGACGGAGCTCACGATCAAGCCAGAAGTCACCGGGACGTTCAGAACCAGCTGTGACCGTTACTGCGGGCCGGGACACAGCGACATGCATCTGACCATTATTGTCAACGAATGACGATGGTTCGAGAACTATCGGTGGCAACCTCACGACCGACAACCCACGGCCGATTGGTCTAGGAGTTGAGTATGAAGTTCCAACTGTCTGTCTCGACAGGAGTGCTTGTGACGATGGTACTTGCCGCCGCCACGAGTTGCTCTGATGCCAGAGCGGCCGACGGTCCCCAAGTGATCGCGATCACGGCAAACCAATATCAGTTTAGTCCCTCTGAGATCACGCTGAAAAAGGATCAACCGGTGACGTTGCAGCTGACCAGCGGGGATGTCACGCACGGATTTTTCATGAAACAGCTGAAGTTGGACGCCGACATCGTTGCTGGAAGAGCGACGGACCTGACATTCACGCCTCATGAGGCGGGCAAGTTCAACGCAATCTGCGTTCACTATTGCGGACCGGGACATGGCGCCATGCATATGACGATCGTTGTGGTCGAGTAGAAGCGGACGCCGGCGTCAGGAACTATGATGAAAACGACGGCCTGTGTTGCTTCCATGTTGTGGCTCGGGATCCTTCTGGGCGGTTGCAGAGTCAGGCCGCCTGGATCTCTCGAGGAGTCGCTCGCGACCGGGATCAAACGACACATCACGGTCCGCGGTAAGGGCTGGAAGAACCCTACGGCGGACACGCCGGACGTCGTCAAGTCAGGAGGTGCTCATTTCCAGCACCGCTGCCTGACGTGCCATGGGTACGACGGGCACAATACTGGTATCCCGTTTGCGGACCAGGTCTATCCACCGATTCCCGACCTCGGTTCGTCGGAGGTGCAGGGATATACCGATGGCCAGCTGAAGTGGATCATCGAGAATGGCGTCAGCCCGTCCGGCATGCCGGCGTGGCGCGGGGTCGTCGACGACAACACGATGTGGAAGATGGTCCGCTATCTCCGACACCTCCCTGTCAAGGGCAGCCTGGGCGCGCCGGATGTCTATCTCGAAAGCGCCGAATCGCCGCAGACCGCCGGAAAAGATAGCAAGCTGACCTTCAGGTTCAGACACTAGAAACACTGAAAGAGGGGATCAATCTCATGGAAACACGACGCCCGTCGCTCATCAATCCGCCGGAGGACCCACTTGGGAAAATCATTCTGAGACGACTCATCGCTGGCAGGACCGTGCTTGGCCTCGGTGCCGCGCTCCTGATGGGCATCGGGGCCTGCAGCCAGGATGCATATGCTCAGACGGCACAGAGTGCACCAGCCGCGGGACCCACATTGGTGGCGGCAGCGCAGGCCGCTTCGCGCGAAGGCGCATCGGCGGTTGGCGTCCGTCTCTCGGAGTGGAAGCTCGAACTCTCGCAGGCAACCGTTCCGACGGGTGACGTCGAGTTCACGGTCAGGAACGGAGGGACGATGTTGCATGCCTTCGAGATCGAAGGGCAGGGACTCGAAAAGGAGCTGGAGCCGATCCAGGTCGGTGCGACCAAAACGCTTCGACTCAAGCTGCCGCCGGGTACCTATGAAGTGTACTGCCCGATTGGCCAGGGCGCGCACAAGAAAATGGGAATGATTGCGCACATCGAGGTTCTCGGCAGCGTTGACCTGAAAGCACTGGCCGCCGGAATGAAGCAGGGTGGTTACGTCATCGTGCTCCGCCACGCAGCC